>JASHQI010000008.1 GCA_030037645.1 Xanthobacteraceae bacterium | reverse complement strand
ACATCGTAGGTGGGCGTGAGCGCGCCATCCTGCATCCGCCAGGTGCGGTGCGCGGCGGCGAGCCACTGCTCGGCGCTGAGTTTCGGAAATTGCGCCTCCGACAGACGGCGAAGAATGTCGGCGCCATCCGCGAAGCTGCGCGGCTGCGGCAGCTTGCCGACATAGCTCTTGATGCGCGCCAAGCCCTGCGGCTCGATCTGCGGCCCGATGTCGTGCAACACGACGCCGGCAATCGCGGCCGGGTTAGCGACGCCCAACAGCATGGTGAGAATGCCGCCCCGCGAGCTGCCGACAAAGACCGCGGGGCCGACGGCGAGCGCAGCCAGCACGGTCTCGACATCGTCGCGCTCGATCGCGAGATTGTAATTTTCCGGATCACGGTCGCACTCGGACCGGCCGCGTCCGCGCGAGTCGATCGCAATCACGCGACGATGCGTTTTGCCGTCGTCGGCCAATCTCGGCGCCAGCGTTTCGAAATCGGCAACGGTCCGCGTCAGGCCCGGCAGGCACACGACCGGCAGGACCGCCGCGGTGTGCGGTCCGTATTCGCGCACATGCAGGCGCAAACCGTCATGCGCTGTGACGAAAACGCTCCCGCCCGTATCGTGTGCGTCGCCACCGGACATTTCAGGTCCGCTCCACGAAACTCCAACCGTGCCGGCGACGCGGGCGCCACCTTTTGGGCGCGGTTACTGTACTTGCCGGCCGTGGGCGGTGCAATTGACTGGGCCGCCGGCCGTCGACAAGAGTCTTGTCATGAGGTTTACGCGGCATGGCACCGCCCGATAACGGATCGTAAATGTCTCCCATATCGCTCAGCGATTTTCGACATTTCATGTCAAACCGCCGCATCTCTTGCCGGGGCTGGCCGTCAAGGCACGGCAGTCGTTCGTACAGGGCGGAACTGGTATTGGATCGCCGGGTCTGGCAGGCGAGATGACGGGCAGATACGCTGAGCCGTCAAAATGTTGGACGATTGGCAGTGACATCTTCCGCACACGAGGTCTTTCAGCAGGCCGTTACGGCGATGCAGGCGGGCAAGGCGGATGCCGCCGAGCGGCTCTTCAGGCAGATTCTTCAGGTGCAGCCGCAACATGTTGCCACGCTCAACCTGTTCTGCATCCTTTTGACGACACTGGGACGATTCGAGGAGGCGGAGCGTTACGCCCAGCTGGCATTGAACGAGGACAAAACCTCCGACGTCACGTTCTACAATTACGGGCTTATCCTCAAAGCGCTGAAGCGGCCGACCGAGGCATTGGAGCAATTCAGCGAGGCCCTTCGGATCAACGCCGCGGTTGCGGAGACATGGAACAATCGCGGTACTGTGCTCAACGAACTGAAGCGGTATCGAGAGGCGATTGCCGATTTTGACCGGGCAATAGCAATCAATGCGAATTACCCTGCTGCGTTTTTCAATCAGGGCAATGCTTTGGCGGAGCTCAAATTGTATGAGCGATCTCTAACCGCCTATGGCCGCGCGATCGAGCTTAGGCCCGATCTTGCGGCGGCATGGCTTGCCCGGGGCAATGTGTTTTTCACACTTAAGGAATATGACAAGGCCTTCGCTGCTTATGACCGCGCGCTCGCCATCAAGCCCGATCTGGCCGAAGCATGGCTTGGCCGCGGAAGCGCATTTTTCGAGCTCGGGGAACACGACAGGGCCCTTGCCAACTATGAACGCGCGCTGGCCATCGAGCCGGATCTCGCCGAAACATGGCTTGGCCGCGGCAATGTCCTTTTTGAACTTCGGGAGTACGACCAGGCCTACGCCGCTTATGATCGGGCGCTGGCCATCAAGCCGGATCTCGCCGAAGCTTGGCGCGGCCGCGGCAGTCTCTTCACCGAGCGCCGGCAATACGACGATGCCTTCGCCGCTTATGATCGAGCGCTGGCTATCAAGCCTGATCTTGGCGAAGCGTGGCTCGGCCGCGGCAATATCTTTTTTGAGCTCAAGGAGTACGACAAGGCTCTCGCCGCGTATGACCGGGCGCTCGCAATCAAGGCTGATCTAGCCGGAGCATGGCTTGGTCGCGGCAGCGTTTTTTTCGATCTCAAGAGATACGACCAAGCGCTCGCCACTTATGACCGTGCACTCGCAATCAAGCCTGATCTCGCTGAAGCATGGGTGGGTCGCGGCAATGTCTTTTTCGCGCTTAAGGACTACAGCAATGCTTTTGATGCTTATGAGCGAGCGCTGGCTTTGAAGTCCACTCTCGCTGCGGCGTGGGTGGGCCGCGGCAGTGTGTTGGTCGTGCTTGGGCAGCACAACGATGCGCTCGTCGCCTATGATCGGGCCTTGGCGCTAAAGTCTGATTTCGCCGAAGCATGGCTTGGGCGAGGCAATGTCCTCAGGGGCGAGAACAGGCACCACGACGCGTTCGCCGCTTTCGACCGTGCGCTCGCACTGAAGGCCAATCTGAGATTTGTCGAGGGCGCTCGCCTTTTTGCAAAGCTTCAGATGTGCGATTGGACGGACCTGGACTCGGATATCAAGCATCTGATGTCGGCGATACGAGAGCAGAAACCGGTGTCGCTTCCATTCGAAATTCTTTCGACGCCGTCATCGTCTGCCGACCAGCTACAATGCGCCAGACTCTATGTACAAGATCATCCATCTTTCCCGGCGATCTGGCGCGGCGAGGCCTATTCGCACGATCGTATTCGCGTAGCCTATCTATCGGCTGACTTCCACGAGCATCCGACGGGATATTTGCTCGCTGGCCTGTTCGAACGGCACGATAGGGCGCGCTTTGAGGTGACCGGGATTTCCTTTGGGCCGGACCAGAAATCGGTGGTCCGGCAAAGATTAGAGGGTGCATTCGAGCATTTCATCGACGTTCGGGGTAAAAGCGATCAGGAGATCGCCGATCTCGTTCGCCGCCTCGAAATCGACGTTGCGGTCGATCTCATGGGCCATACACAGAATAATCGACTCGATGTTTTTGCCCGACGCCCCGCGCCCATCCAGGTCAGCTATCTCGGATATCTCGGAACCACGGGAGTCGAATTCCTCGACTATGTGATTGCCGACAAGATCGCGCTGCCGTTCGATCAACAGGTCTATTACACCGAGAAAATCGTTCAGCTTCCCAATTGCTTCATGGCCACTGACAACAGGCAGGCGATCGCCGCCGATGTGCCTTCGCGCGAAGAGGTGGGATTGCCCCCTGAGGGATTTGTGTTCAGCTCATTCAACAATAGCTACAAACTCAATAAGTCTGTTTTCGGGTTGTGGATGCGCCTTCTTTATTCAGTGCCCGGCAGCGTATTATGGCTCACGGAATCGAATCCGCAAATGGTGGTCACTCTGCGGCGCGAGGCGCAGCTCTGCGACATTGATGGCGAACGTATCGTGTTCGCACCACGGATTCCGCTTCCCCAGCATCTGGCACGACAGCGTCAGGCTGGACTATTTTTGGACACTATCCCGTACAACGGGGGCGCAACGGCAGTGACCGCGATATGGGCGGGGGTTCCGCTCTTGACCGTCGTTGGAGAAACATTCGTCGGCAGGATGGCGGCCAGCATGTTGCATGCAGTGGGCTTGCCGGAATTGGCGACGGCTAATGTCAGCGACTATGAAGCTCTTGCCCTAAAACTAGCAAATGATCCCGCATTGCTCACTCGCGTCCGGCAGAAATTGCAGAGAAATCTTCGGACGACGCCACTGTTCGACACCGATTGCTTCCGCCGCGATATCGAGCGGGCCTATGCGACCATGGTCGACATTTGGCGGCGGGGCGAAAACCCGCGCAGCTTCAGCGTTGAAGCGGCGTGAATCATCATGGCCGATTCACCGATAACGACCGTGTTGCAGGAGGCTTTGGCGCTGCACCGGCGCGGCGCGGTGGCCGAAGCGGCGGCGCGTTACGCTGAGGTGCTGCGCGGCGATCCGGCCAATGCCGATGCGCATTATTATCTGGCGACGATATCGTGCCAGCAGGGGCGGTTTGCGGAAGGGGCCGATCTGGCGCGCAAGTCGCTGGCCGGCGAGCCGCACCATGCGCGGGCGCATGTGCTGTTGGGGCGGGCCTTGAGCGCGCTGGGGCAGCATGAGGACGCGCTGGCGAGCTTCGAACGGGCGATTGCGATTGCTCCTGAGCTTGCGCTGGCCCATGGCCATCGCGCCGACGTGCTGAGCGAGCTTGGCCGCACCGCCGAGGCGATTGAGAGCTACGATCGGGCTTTGGGGTTGGCGCCGGAGGTGATCGAGGACTGGTTCAACCGCGGCGTGGCGCTGGCTGCGGCGGGGCGGCAGGGTGAGGCCGTGACCAGCTTCGAGCGCGCGATTGCCGGCAAGCCTGATTTTGCCGAGGCGCATTTGCGGCGCGCCAAGGCGTTGTCTGATCTGCGCCGCTATGACGAGGCCCTTGCCGGGGTCGATAGGGCGCTGGCGCTTGCACCCGATCATGCCGAAGCGTGGCTGGGCCGCGGCAATGTGCTCACCGACCTTAAGCGCTATGACGAGGCGTTGGCCGCCCACGACCGGGCGCTGGCATTAGAGCCCGGCTTGGCGGCTGCGTGGCTTGGCCGCGGCAACGTCCTGCGTGAACTCCAGCGCTATGACGATGCGTCGGCTGCTTATGAGCGGGCGTTGACGCTGGCACCCGATCTCTGCGAAGCAATCCTTGGCCGCGGCAATGTGTTCTTTGAGCTCAAGCGATACGACGATGCATTGGCCGCCTATGACCGCGCACTGGTCTTAAATCCTGATCTTGCCAAAGCCTGGCACGGCCGCGCCAATGTCCTTACCGCGCTACGGCACTACGACCAGGCATTTGCCGATTATGACAAGGCTTTGGCGCTAACTCCCGACCTCGCGGAAGCATGGGTCGGCCGCGGCTATGCTCTCTTTTCGATTAATCGCTATCCTGAAGCGCTCGCGTGCTTTGACAAAGCAATTTCGTTGGATAAAGAACTTGCTCAATCGCATTTCAATAAGTCATTGGTCAAGCTTGCGCTGGGCGAATATCAAGAAGGTTGGCGACTCTATGAGTGGCGTTGGGAGACGAGATTGGCGGCATCGGCCACTAGAAACTTCACGCAACCATTGTGGCTCGGCGACGCCGAATTAGGAAATAGGACAATTCTTGTCTGTTCCGAACAGGGCTTCGGCGACACTCTTCAATTTTTCCGCTATCTTCCGCTTTTGAATAAGCTGAACTGCAAAGTCATCTTTGAGTCCCATGCATCACTCGTTCCTTTACTGAAGGAACGGAACGAGAGCATTCAGATCGTGAGTAAAGGCGATGCGCTTCCGCATTTCGATCTTCAGTGTCCTCTCATGAGCTTGCCGCTGGCCTTCAAAACGACCCTGCAAACAATTCCCGCGTCGATTCCCTATCTTTTCGCGAGCGAAGAGAAGCTACGTTTTTGGCGAAAAATGCTGGGAGCAAGAATAAGACCGCGAGTCGGCTTGGTATGGTCCGGCAATCCTGATTACCACGATGACGTGAGACGCAGTCTTCCATTGAAAACGTTGTTGGGACTTCTAGGCACGGGCGTGGATTGGCACTCAATCCAGAAGGATATCCGCGATTCGGATCGAGAATTTCTGTCGAACAGTGGGTTGGTCAAAGATCATTCGAATTTGTTGAACGACTTTTCCGATACGGCAGCCCTTGTGTCGGAGTTGGATTTGGTCATTTCTGTCGATACCGCCGTCGCGCATTTGGCTGGTGCGCTCGGCAAAAAGCTTTGGATATTGCTTTCTTTTCATTCTGATTTCAGATGGATGTGTGAAAGGGACGATAGTCCGTGGTATCCGACAGCGAAACTCTTTCGCCAGACCAAGGATGCCGAGTGGAGGGATGTTTTGGAGAGGGTTGCAGGGGAGCTCAAGACATTCTCGGCGTCGCCCTCCGACGTGATATGAGGAGCGACAATAAACCGAGAAGCCTATTCCCCGCGGCGCAGGTCGGCCTCGATCAAGAGTCTGGAATTGTTGTCGATGCGAGCGCGGTACACCTGCATGTTCTCGACTACGCGCTCGACGTAATTGCGCGTCTCCGAAATCGGGATGCGCTCGATCCAGTCGATCGGATCGACTCTCGGGTCGCGCGGGTCGCCATACTGGTCGATCCACTCTTGCACCCGACGTCGTCCGGCGTTGTAGGCGGCGAAAGCCAGGATATAGGAACCGCGATAATCCTTGATATCGCTGCCCAGCTCGGCACTGCCGAGCTGGGCATTGTAGGCGACGTCATCCATCAGCCGCCGCTGATTGAATGCGATATTGAATTTCCTCGCGGTGTCGCGGCCCGAGGAGGGCGTGACCTGCATCAGGCCGAGAGCATTGGCGCTGGACACGCTGCGGGGGTCGAAAGCGCTCTCCTGACGCACAATCGAGTAGATGACGCAGCGCTCGACCTGCGGACCAATCTGCTGAAAATTGGGCACGCCAAAGTCGGGAAATGCATATTGCTCGAATGGAAAGCCGCGGCCCAGCGCAGCCTTGCCGATGAGCAGCGTGGCGCGCGCATCGTCGTGGCGAGTGGTAATCTCCGCAAGAGTGGACAGCGCGGCCGCGTCCGTCGCCCTATCGGCGAGGTCCGCCGCCATCGAGGCCACAATATCGCGTGCGTCGATGGCGTAGAGGATTTCGAACGCGCGGGCGATTTCCAGCGAGCGGAGTCGCGGCGGCGGCGGCGGGACCGTGCGCAGCGTGACCTCGTCAAGGCCGAGCCGGGCCCGCGCCAGTTGGCCATAATAGGCGGTTGAATAGCGCGCCGCCGCTTCGTAGTAGGCATGCGCCTCCTGCTGGCGACCCGCCGCTTCGGCCGCGCGACCCTGCCAATAATAGCCGCGCGCCAACGTGATCGGATTGGAGATGCCATCGACGATCCGCGCGAAGTGAGTAAGCGCCGCTGCGGGTTGACGCAGGAATCGCAGTGCAATCCAGCCGGCCGTGAATTGCTGCTCGGCGCGAGGGTTCTCGCTCGTCGGCGGCGCCGCTTCGCTGGCGATCTCATAGGCCAGTTTGTATTCGCCGAGATCGAGCAGCTTGCGCGCAACGAGCCGCCGTTCGACCCACCATTGATCCACGTCATCGAGTACGCCCGGATCGCGTGGCGCCGCCATCAGCCATCGGGCCGCCTCGGCGGTCTTGTTGGTCCGGCGCAGCCATTGGATGCGGCTGAACATATATCCGGGATCGTGCTGCGCCGCGGCCGGCACGGCTTCGAGCAGCGACCGAGCCTTGGCGGAATTGTCGTTAACGGCGATGCGCGCGCGGGCAATGGCAAGATTGATTGGATCGAGATGGCGCGCCGCCCGCAGGCCGGCATCATCGTCTCCGGCGTAGAGCCGATCATCCATTCGCGCCTTGTCGTCGGCAGGGGTGATCAGGCCGGCGAATGCTTCGCGCGCTTCGGCTTCCAGTTCGGCGGAGAAGCCGTCCTTGCGCCAGGCTTCACGCACAGCACGCTGCGCGTCCGCGGTGTCACCCCGGGCGAGCAAAGCACGCGCTAGCGCAAAACGTCCCTTGGCGCTCAGCGGCGCCTCGTTACGGAAAAAGGCAATCACGGCTTGTGGATCGCCGTGGTCCTCCCAGAGCGTCGCCTCCGCCCGCCGCCGTAACATCGCGATGCCCGGCCAGCTTGGATTGGCGGCAATGAACGCGGCATAGCGGGAAAAATCGAGATCGCCGTCATCGCTGCGCAGGATCACCCACTCGACGAGCTTGCGGGCGACGGGATCGGAAATCGTGCTTTCGACATTGGTGGCGCTGCTCGGCTGGCCCCTATGGACGAGATCGATGGCCTGCTTGACAGCGGCAAGATCCAAGGGCGACGTCATCGAACTCGCGGCCATCGCGAAGGCAGGCGCCGGTCGCGCCGTGGGCGACGGTGGCGTGGGGATCAAGACGGCCGGGGAGGATGGCGTCTCGCGTGAGAGTGAAACGGGCGTTGTCGTAATGGCGCGAGCGGCAGCCTTGTTTTCCTGGGCTTTCGCCGTCCGCTCCGACTTGATGAACGGCCTGGGTCGGGGCAGGGGAATGGAAACCGACCGTGGCGAGGCATAGGCGGCGCTCGCAATGGCGCTTGCCGCGGCAAATATCAAAATGTGATGAAGAGCTGACACCCGCAGCGACCCTCCCTTGCTGCAGCCCCGCCGCCGACCGTCTCACAGAACCTCTTCGGCCGGCAAGATTGAGGAATTCCTAAGCTTTTGGAGCCGCAGCCGACAATTTCCGAGTTTCACGGCAAAACCGGGGCGGTGTCTACCAAGTTCGTCGGAAATGAGGCTTGAGGCCGCGCAAGGGCCTTTCAAGCCTTCCTGCGACCCGATATTTATGGATAACGGTCCGGTCCATTGCCGCAGGCGTTCCGCTCCTGAGGGGACCGCGCCAGGGATTGTGTCATGGCCGCCAAGACAAGCTTCCGGGGCTCATTCACCGCGCTCGTCACACCATTCAAGAACGGCTCCATTGACGAAGGGGCATTCCGCGCCTTGGTCGATTGGCAAATCGCCGAAGGGACCAGTGGTCTCGTTCCCATGGGCACCACTGGCGAAAGTCCGACGGTTTCCCACAAGGAGCACGGGGAGGTGGTCGACTGGTGCGTCGATCAGGCTCGTGGCCGCGTGCCGGTGGTCGCGGGCGCCGGCTCGAACTCCACCAAGGAGGCAATCGATCTCGCCCGGCACGCCGAGGGCGCCGGCGCCGACGCCGTACTCGTCGTCACCCCCTATTATAACAAGCCGACGCAAGAGGGCCTCTATCAGCACTTCAAGGCCATCAACGACGCCATCGGCATTCCAATCATCATCTACAATATTCCCAGTCGCTCCGTGATCGATATGTCGGTCGACACCATGAAGCGCCTTTTCGAACTCAAGAACATCGCCGGCGTCAAGGACGCGACTGCGAATGTCGCGCGCGTGTCGCAACAGCGGGCCGCCATGGGCCCCGACTTCAACCAGCTTTCCGGCGAGGATGCGACCGCGCTCGGCTTCATGGCCCACGGCGGACACGGCTGTATTTCGGTCACCGCCAACGTGGCGCCGCGTCTATGCGCGGAGTTTCAGGCCTGCTGCCTCAAGGACGATTACGCAGGTGCGCTGAGACTGCAAGATAAGCTGATGCCGCTGCATACGGCGCTGTTCCTTGAAACCAGTCCGGCACCGGCAAAATATGCGCTCTCTCTCATCGGCAAATGCGCCGAGACCGTGCGGCTGCCGATGGTCCCGCTCGCCGACAAGACGCGGGCTGCCGTGCGCGATGCCATGGTGCATGCTGGGCTGATCAACTGAGATCGCTTTGCGGGTGCGGTCTGTTATGCCGCGCCCATTCCTGCAAAAACAGGAATCTATGAAAGCGGTCCGAGTGCCTGCTGACGCGGGAATGGGCGGGTATCCAACAGACCAAGCGGGGAGATTTCGATGCTCGAGGAATTCAAGAAATTCGCGATGCGGGGCAACGTGGTCGACCTCGCGGTCGCCGTCATTATCGGTGCGGCTTTCGGTGCGGTGGTCAACTCGCTGGTCGGCGACATCATCATGCCGATCGTCGGCTCCATCACCGGCGGCATCGATTTTTCCAATTACTTTCTGCCGCTGTCGTCAAAGGTCACGGCGGCGGTGCTTGTCGACGCCAAAAAGCAGGGCGCGGTGCTCGCCTGGGGCGATTTTCTCACCCTCGTGATCAACTTCCTGATCATCGCCTTTGCCCTGTTTCTGGTGGTCAAGGTCATCAATAAGCTGAAGGCGCCGGAAGCGCCGCCGGCGCCGGCCGCCCCCTCCAAGGAAGTACAATTGCTGACGGAGATTCGCGACGCGCTAAAAACGCGCTGAGCGCGGGGCGGCGGCATGGCGGCAAAGGCTGAACGCAAGCTTCGCGTCGTGGCTGACAACCGCAAAGCGCGTTTCAACTATTTTATCGACGAGACAATGGAAGCCGGGGTCGCCCTGACCGGCACGGAAGTGAAATCGCTGCGGCAGGGCAAGGCGACAATTGCGGAATCATATGCCGACGCCCGCGGCGGAGAAATTTGGCTGATCAACTCCAATATTCCGGAGTATCTGCAGGCCAATCGCTTCAATCACACCCCGAAGCGGCCGCGCAAGCTACTGCTGCACCGGCGCCAGATCAACAAGCTCATCGGTGCAGTGGAGCGCCAAGGCATGACGCTCGTTCCGCTCAAGCTGTATTTCAATGAGAGGGGGCGCGCCAAAGTGGAGCTGGCGCTGGCGCGCGGCAAGAAGCTTTATGATAAGCGCGAGACCGAAAAGAAGCGTTCGTGGGAGCGCGAGCGCGGCCGGCTGTTGCGCCAGAAGGGTTGAGGATATGCCGCCAACGAAGCTCGATCATTGCGTGATCCACGTCACCGACTGGGAGCGCTCGAACCTGTTCTACACGACGGTGCTGGGTGCCGAGCTCGTGCCGCGGCCGGCGGGCTTTGCCTATCGCTTTGGCGACAAGCAGCTCAATGTCCACGGGCCGGGAGTCAAGCCGGCCGAGGTCGCGCGGCTGCCGGTTAAGCCCGGCAACAGCGATCTTTGCTTCGAGTGGATGGGGCCGATTGCGGACGCGGTCGCCCACCTCGAACATTGCGGCGTTCGCATCGAGAGCGGCCCGATGCAGCGCTTCGGCGCCAAGGGTCCGGGCACCAGTGTTTATTTTCGTGATCCGGACGGCTCGCTGATGGAATTCATGTCATACGCGGGAGAGAATAAATGACCGAGGCGCCAGGCGCGCATAATCCGAATTCTCTTCCGTCCGATATTCCAGTGCCGCAGGACGACGGCAGGGCACGGCATCTGACCGGTCTGAAGCTGCCGGACATCGCGCTGCCGGCGACCGGCGGAGGCTCGGTCAATCTGTCGAAACTCAAGGGACGCACCGTGGTCTACATCTATCCACGAACCGGTGTGCCGGGCGTCGATCCACCGCCCGGCTGGGACCAGATACCCGGCGCGCGCGGATGCACGCCGCAATCCTGCGGTTTTCGCGACCATTTTGACGAACTCGAGGCGCTCGGCGTTTCGCAAGTGTTCGGCCTGTCCACTCAGGATACCGAGTATCAGCGCGAGGCGGCACAGCGATTGCGTCTGCCGTTTCCGATCCTGTCCGACGCCGACTTGAATTTGGCGCTCAAGCTCTATTTGCCGATGTTCATGGCTGCCGGCATGACTCTGCTTGCACGCATGGCGCTTGTCATCGAGGACGGCGTGATCGTGAAGGTGTTCTATCCGGTTTTTCCACCCGACAAGAATGCCGAGGAAGTCATTACTTGGCTGCGCAGCAGGGACAATTAACCGGTGGCAGTCCCGGCGTCGGCGCAACCGACCGGCGACTTCGCATCGAGATGTTCGCGCACCTGCACAAAGACCTTGCGGAACATTCGCGGCGTGAGCACGCCCGTATTCGTATTGTAACGCGAGCAGTGATAGCTATCGAACAGCTTCAGTCCGTCCATCGTGTGGACGTGGCCGTGCGCAAACGGATACCGGGATCGCTGCCCGCCACACGCTGCGATGAAGGTCTCGTGGGCGACGCGCCCCAGCGCAACCACTGCGCGGAGCTTGGTCATTTCCTTGAGCGTCGCCGCCAGAAAATTGCGGCAGGTTGCGATCTCCTGTGGGGTCGGCTTGTTTTCGGGTGGTACGCAGCGCACCGCGTTGGTGATGCGGCAATCGACCAGTTTCAAGCCGTCGTCGCACTTGGCTTGGTAACGCCCTTCGGCAAATCCGAATTCCGTCAGCGTGCCGTAGAGCAGGTCGCCCGCATAGTCGCCGGTGAACGGCCGGCCGGTGCGGTTGGCGCCGCGCAATCCCGGCGCCAGGCCAACGATGAGCAGGCGCGCGTCGCGCGGTCCGAAGGAGTCGACCGGCGCATTGAACCATTCCGGCTCACATTGGCGCCAGACTTTGCGGAAGGCGACAAGTCGGGGACACCGCGGGCAATTGTGGCTCGGCGTGCCGGTTAAGCGCGCCATTGCAGTTATTCGTCTTCGAACTCGTCGTCGGCCTCGACCTCGACGCGCGCTACCGTAGCGCTGCGTTGAAGGAACTGGGGGGTGTGGCGTGGCTCGCGCGGTTCCCTCGCCTCGCGAACCGGCCGTTCGGCAGGATCGCGGCCGATCTTGGCCTGCAATTCCATGATGTCGACGAACTGGTCGGCCTGGCGGCGCAATTCGTCGGCGACCATGGGCGGCTGGGTCGAGATGGTTGAAACGACCACGACACGCACGCCGCGCCGCTGCACTGCCTCAACCAGCGAGCGGAAGTCGCCGTC
>JASHQI010000084.1 GCA_030037645.1 Xanthobacteraceae bacterium | reverse complement strand
CAAGGCGCCCGACGTCTCGCGTTACAGCAAGCTTTATTCCGCCGGCAAATACGACGATGCGCTCGTCGAAGCGCAAAAGCTTTTGACCGCAGCGCAAAAGCGTTCGGGCGTGGAAAGCATGGACGCTGCCATGGCGCTTAATCGCGTGGCGAATGTCTATTTTGCGCAGGGCAAATATGGCGAAGCCGAAGGTCCGTACCGCACGGTTATCGCGACCATCACCAAGTTGAAGGGAGCTGACAGCCCGCAGCTCGCAGTATTCCTAAATAACCTGGGCAATGTTTTCGATCTTGAAGGGCGTTATGGCGACGCGGAGCGAATATACGAACGCGAATTGGCAGTAAGAGAAAAAGCAGGGGACACCCATTCCGCGGATTTGGCTACGACCCTAAGCAATTTGGCGACGGAATATTGGCACGAGGGTCGCTACGGCGACGCCGAAAATATGAATAAGCGCGCGCTGTCGATCCGCGAGAAAGCGCTTGGTCCCAATGACCCTGCCGTGGCCATAAGCCTCAATCGCCTGGCGAATGTCTATGCTTCGCAATCGCGATTTGCCGATGCGGAGCAGAATTACAAGAAAGCGCTAGCAATCAACGAGAAGAACTTCGGCAATAACAACGCGGAGGTCGCCACGAACCTCAGTAATCTTGGCAACATATACGCTGCTCAGAACAAATTCGACGACGCCGAGGCCGCCTATAAGCGCTCGCTCGCCATCCGCCAGCAGTTGCCGCATCCACCTAATGTCGACATCGCGCTGACTCTCAACAGCCTTGGCGACCTGTCCATCACACGAGGCAAGTACGTTGAGGGCGAGGACTACCTAAAGCGCGCGCTGGCGCTGCGCGAACAAACGCTCGGGCCGAATCATCCGGACGTCGCCGCGACACTCACAAGCCTCGGCCGACTCTATGTTCTACAGGGTAAGTTTGTGGACGCGGAAATGCAGCTGAAGCAGGCTGTCGTCATTCAGGAGAAAAGCCTGGGACCGCAAAGTCCCGAGTTGGCCACCACGCTCGAGGTGCTGGCGACGGTGGATGTTCGGCAGCAAAAAGATGATGTTGCGGAGGGCCTTTATAAGCGGGCGATCGCGATACGTGAGCAGAGCGTCGGCCTCAACGATCCCAATCTTGCGTCGGATATGATGTGGCTCGGACTCATCTATCAGCGCCGAGGCGATTATCCGAGCGCGGAGCCGCTCTTCAAACGCGCAGTTGAACTCAAGGAACGATCGCTTGGCCCCGACAACAACGATGTCGGCACTACGCTGGAGGGCCTGGGTGACATCTATTATGCGGAGCACAAAACGGATGACGCGGAGAAGGCTTACAGTCGCGCGCTGAGCATCAAGGAGCACGCCCTGGGTCCCAGGCATCCCGACGTTGCCTTGGTGCTGCACGGTCTTGCCAACATCTATTACGACCAGAAGAAATACGACCAAGCCGAGGATCTCTATAAGCGCGCGCTCGAGATCAGCCAGGACAATTTTGGGCTCGACCATCCGAACGTAGCGAGCTCGTACGACGCCCTGGCCAATCTTTACAAGGCGGAGCAAAAATATCCGGACGCCGAACAAGCCTACAAGAATTCGCTGGCGATCTATGACAAGACGCTCGGCCCCCAGAATAAGGAAGGAGCCGGCACGCTGAACAATTTGATTGACCTTTACGCCAAGCAGAAGCGCTACGCCGATGCGCTGCCGCTGGTGCGCAGAGCCATCGCGGACAACAACGCCTGGACCTGGGCGACCTTTCCGGTCCTGTTGGGCGCGGCGTCCGCCAAGCTCATCCAACCGAACGAAGCCGGGGGCGATAGTCTGATCATCGAGCAGAATGCCTCGCAAACATCGGCTGGCGCAGCGCTCAATGCGCTGGCGGTGCGATTCTCCGCCGGCGACAGCCGGCTTGCGCAACTGGTCCGCCACGACCAGGACCTCACCGCCGAGCAGGCGCAGCTCAACCGCTCGATCACGGACGCCGTATCCAAGGAGCCGTCCAAGCGCGATCCAGCAGCCGAACAACAGATCAGGGAACGCATTGCGACCATCGCCAAGGAACGTGACGACCTGCAAGCCGTTTTCAAGCAGCAGTTTCCCGACTATGCGGCGCTGTCGAATCCTGCGCCTCTCAATCTGAAGGACATCGCGGCGCTGCTCGGCGACGACGAAGCGCTGATCATCGTTGACCTGGGGACGACGAGCTACGTGTGGGCGATCACCAAGACCGCGTGGCGGTGGAACAGGCTTGCGATCTCGGCGCAGCAGGCGACACAAGCCGTCGCCGCGTTGCGCGCGCGACTCGACTTTGCCAGCGTCGCGCCGTTCGATGCGCAGGCGAGCTTCGCGCTCTATCAAAAGATTCTCGCGCCGGTCGCCGGAATATTGAAGTCGACGCAGCGCCTCAGCTTCGTCGTCAATGGCGCATTGACCAGCTTGCCGCCGCAGCTTCTGGTGACCCGTGATCCCACCGGCAAGGCGCTCAAAGACGTCGATTGGCTCATCCGCACCCATGCCGTGACGGTGCTGCCGTCGGTGGAAAGTCTCAAAGTGCTTCGCGGCAAGTCGGTCATCGCCAGCGCCTCGAAGCCTCTCATCGGATTCGCCGATCCGATCTTCGACCGGGATACGCAAGAGTTGCAGAACGCCCGCGTCGCCGAAGAAGTGACGGCATCGCGCGGCCTCAGCGGCAAGGTCGCCGACATCGCCGAGCTGCGCACCGCGCTGCCGCCGCTGCCCGACACCGCCAACGAACTGAAAGAGGTCGCCGCCAGCGTCAAGGCCGATCCCGCCGACCTGTTTCTCGGCGCCGACGCGACCGAGACGCGCGTCAAGCAGGAGAAGCTCGATCAATTTCGCATTGTCTACTTCGCCACTCACGGTTTGCTTGCCGGCGACGTTGCCGACTTCGCCAAGCTGAATGCCGAGCCAGCGCTTGTGCTCACCTTGCCGGAACACCCGACGGCGTTCGACGACGGACTGCTCACGGCGAGCGAGGTGGCGCAGCTCAAGCTCGACGCCGACTGGGTCGTGTTGTCGGCCTGCAACACGGCGGCCGGAGGCAAGCCCGGCGCGGCGCCGCTGTCCGGGTTGGCGCGCGCTTTCTTTTATGCCGGCGGACGTTCGTTGCTGGTCTCGAATTGGGAGGTCGATTCCAAGAGCGCCGTACAGTTGATGGTCGGGACCTTCGCCGCGTTGGCTGCCGATCCGAAGCTGTCGCACGCCGAGGCGTTGCAAAAGTCAATGCTGGCCATGATCGACAACACGCAGCATCCCGAATGGGCCGACCCCAAATATTGGGCGCCCTTCATCGTCGTCGGCGAGCCGGCCAAGCCTGCAAACTGACGCGGGTGAGTGGCGCCGCGACGACGGCGCCGGCAATAATTCAGGGCGCCACGCGTTGCAACGAGAATTTTGTGCGCGGCAAAATCCAGCTTGCCGTTGTTGAGAAGGGCTGAAGAAGTCGGGGGGCGTCATGATCGCATTGCGCGCGATGATCGTTGTCTGCTGCTGCACGATCTCGTTACCGGTATTAGCTGCTTGTCCGGCCGGCTACGTCGTTGCTTCGGCCGATAAATATTTGCATTACGGCACCTGCGCGAAGCCCAATACAATTGACTGTGGCGGCGGACGCTCGTGCCCGGCGGGTTCGACCTGCATGCCCGGCGGACGTTGTGCCGGTGTCGTGGGTGCGGGTGCCAAGTGCGCAGGAGGTCGGTGCCAGGCCGGTTACCTATGCAATGGCGCCGCCGCGGATTGTTATGATCCCAGGACGCAATACGCGTGTGGGGTTGCGATCTGCGGGATCAACGTTCACTACCGTCCCGGCAATCCGTGCGCACCGTGCCAGGCCGCGCGCCAAAAGGCGCAACACGGTCTCGCGCGCCACCGGCGCTGAGGGTCGGCGATCCATCTCATCGGCCTTGCGAATTGACCAGGACGCCCGCTTTCGCGATGGCCCGGACGCGCGGCGCGCGATTTCATCGTCTCTGTTTGGCCAACGTTCGCTATGCGACACAGAGCGCCGCGCCCTGCATCGCACCGAATACTGTTGAAAATGATCAATAAATCACGTGAATACCGTCGCGCGCCGCGATCGGCAAACTTATCTGTTGCGGTTTAATCCGGAGTTTAGCATTCGCTGGCAGCATCGTCGTTTGCCGATGCGGATCGGGCGGAAGCGATGCCGATCCGATGAGCTGACCAAGTTTTGCTTCGGGTGCCTGGTGCACCAAATACGCAGCTTTGGTAGCCATGAGCAACAATCGAACCTACGCTGGTCCAGCGCGCGTGATCGAGACGAAGGAGCAGTCCAGGCTGCGGCGAAGGCGCTTGTCCTTCGTCATCGGCGCCATCTGGGCGCTCGCAGCGATGCTTTCGTTGGCGAATGCCGTGTGGCTCTATCAGCGTTCTGCCGGCGGAGCGCAGACCGACGATGCAGACGAGGCGACCATGGGGCGCATCGTGCGGCAGACAGATGACCAGCAATGTGCGCTCGGAAATTTCGACAACGACACCGGCCGTATCATCGAGAATTCGAAACATTGCGACAATATGGTCAAATACGATGCTCACGGCGTTCCGATTCCCTCGGGCACGATCCATCGCCTCGACGCCATCAGAGATTATTTTTCGGGCGACGGCCACTGATCCGATCCCGGCGCATGATCCGGAAACTGCGCACTCCGGAAACTTGATCCAATTGCGTTGAAGCCGCTTCCGCTCATTCCAGCGACAACGGGAATCGAGGCGCAGAGTTGCCGGCAGAGCACTGCGGACGCCGTTGCCAGCTATCGGGCTTTCCGCTAGAGCCTTTTCGGTTTTGATAGAATCAAAACCGGGCTCCGGCATTTTGATTGAGCATCATTTTTTCCGAAAACCGGTTTCCACCTTCGGATCAAGTTCGAGGGCAGGCTTTTTCGGGATCATGCTCCAAGGGGCAAGGCGATCAAGGAGATCGACCATGCGCATCCGTTTCGATTTTGGTTCGATCACGCTCGATGCCGAACTGCTCGACACGCCGACCGCTAAAGCGATCGCCAAGGCGCTGCCGATTGCCGGCTCGGCGCTGACCTGGGGCGAGGAGGTCTATTTCGACATTCCGGTGAAAGTCGCGCGCGAGAAAGACGCGCGCGCGGTCGTCACGCCGGGCGAGATCGCTTATTGGCCGGACGGCCACGCCATCGCCATCGGCTTCGGCCGCACGCCGAT
>JASHQI010000083.1 GCA_030037645.1 Xanthobacteraceae bacterium | reverse complement strand
GATGTGGACGCCGTTCGGGAATGTCTGCGGCGTCTCGGTCGTGGTCCTGGTGTCGAGGTCCTCGGCGATTTCGCCGCGCTTTTTCATCTCGGCGGCGCGCGCGGCGACCTCGAACAACGACACCCGGCGATCGGTGCCGACCACCTCGAATTGCCCGGCTTTGTACGCGATGTCCGCCTCGCCGGCTTCCAGGATGGTGGCGGCGATCGGCTTGCCCTTGGCGAGAATGGCATCGATCGCCTTCACCAGCGAGTGGCTGACCGTCATCCCCGAACGCGAACCGACCGATGCGTAGCCGGGCAGATCGAGCGAGGAGTCGCCGTGGCGATGCGGGATGTTTTCCGCCGCAATGCCGAGGCGCTCGGCAATCAGCCGCGAGAACACGGTGGCGTGGCCCTGGCCGGTATTCTGGACATTGAGGCTGAGCTGCAGCGTTTCGTTGCCGGGAAACGTCAGCATTGCGGTCTCCAGCGGCGCGCCGCCGGAGTGCTCCAACGCGCAGCAGATGCCGAAGCCGCGATACTTGCCCCGCTTCTGCGCTTCGCGGCGGCGCCGTTTGAAGCCGTCATAGTCGGCAAGCTGCAACGCTTGGTCGACGATCGGCTCGAAATCGCCGCTGTCGTAGGTGGTGCCGACCGGCGTCTTGTACGGCATCGCCGATTTCTTGATCAGGTTGCGCCGCCGCAGCTTGATCGGATCGATTCCCGAGACGCGCGCGGCTTCGTCGACCACGCGCTCAAGCGCGTAGCTTGCTTCCGGCCGGCCGGCGCCGCGATAGGGTGCGGTCGGCAGCGTGTTGGTGAAGGCGCAGCGCGCGCTGATGTCGATATGCTTGATATCGTACATGCCGGGCAGGCAGCGGCTGAAGCTCAGCGTGGGAATTGCCGCGCCGATCGAGCCGAGATAGGCGCCGACATTGCAAGTGTTGCGGATGCGCAGCGCCAGGAATTTTCCCTTCTCGTCGAGTGCCAGTTCGACCTCCGAATGGGTGTCGCGCGCCTGGTTGTCGCTGACGAACGCCTCGGATCGGGTCGACATCCAGTGGATCGGCCGGTTGAATTTTTTGGCGCCGGCCAGTTGCGCGATGTATTCCGGATAGGCGCCGGTCTTGAGCCCAAAGGCGCCCCCGACATCCTCGGTGATCACGCGCAGCCGTTCCTTCGGCAGGTTCATGATGCTGCCGACGTTTTCGCGCAGCGTGCCGGCGCTCTGCGAGCACGAGCGCATAGTATAGGTGTCGCTTGCCGGATCGTAGCTTGCGGTGGCGCCGCGCGGCTCCATCGAATTGATCACCATGCGCTGATTCATCAGTTCGATTCGAGCGACGAATTTGGCGTTGGCGAAAAGCGCCTCGATGGTGTGGGCATTGGCCTCGGGATCGGCGGCCGGGCCCGGCCAGTCGATGGCCAGATTGCCGGGCGCCTGCGGCCACAATTGCGGCGCGCCGTCACGCAGCGCTTCGCGCGCGTCGACGACGGGCGTCAATTCCTGGTATTCGATCGCGACCAGTTCGGCGGCGTCCTGCGCCGCCGCCGCGGTCTCGGCCACCACCATCGCAATCGGCTCACCGACATGCATGACGCGCTCGGCGGCGAGCGCCGGCCGGAACGGCATGACCAGCGCCTTGCCGCCGCGGCCGGGGAGCGGCGGATGCCGGCCAATGCTGCCGACACCTTCCAGGTCTTTCGCAGTCAGCACGCCAACCACACCGGGAGCCCGCTTCGCCGCCTCGATGTCGATGCGGACGATGCGGGCAAAGGCGTGCGGCGAGCGCACAAAAAACGCATACGCCTGGTTCGCAAACGGCGCATCGGCAACGTAGCGGCCGCAGCCGCGAACCAGAGCATTATCCTCAACGCGCCCCTTAAGAAGCGGCGCATGGCGGTCTGTTGTGGCGTCCATGCAATGTTCCGAAAGTCTTATGTTTGAGGGTCGGGCGGGCCTCTTTTATAGCCGAAACCGGCGCGAGCTAAAGGGGCACCCATTTGGCCGCGGCCAGAGGGCATGGCTCCTATACCGGGCGCGACCAAGTCCTTCCGTGACCACGTCCTTGCATGACCATGTCCCTTATGCGCACAACAAACCGTGCCAACCGGGGAGGGGCCTTTGCCGCGGACCATCGACACACACACCCATGTGCTCGCCGACGCGACCATCAAGCTCATGCAAAAAGAGATCCCGAGCCTCGGGCTGAAGATGACGCCGATCGACGGCGACAACTCGCTGTGTGAGGTCGCCGGCGTGGTCTATCGGCCGTTTCCGCGCGGCGGCCACGACATCGCGCGGCGGTTCGCCGACATGGCTCGAGCCGAGGTCGATGTTCATGTGCTCTCGGCCGCGCCGCAGACCTGGCTGTACGGCCAGGAGGCCTCGGTCGGCGCTGCGGCGGCGATCATTCAGAACGACGAGATCGCGCGGCATGTGAAGGAACACCCGGATCGATTTGTCGGCATCGCTACGCTGCCGATGCAGACGCCGGAAAAAGCCGCCGACGAATTGCGCCGCGCCATGCAAAAGCTCGGGCTGCACGGCGCCATGATCGGCTCCAACATCGGCGGCAAGAATCTCGACGATTCGAGCTTCGAGCCGCTATGGGCAGCCGCCGAAGCGCTCGGCGCCTTCATAATGATCCATCCCGGCAACGTTGCCGGCGCCGACCGGCTGCGCTCGTATTATCTCGGCAATCTGATCGGCAATCCGCTCGACACCACGATTGCAGCGGCGTGCCTGATCTTTGGCGGCGTGCTGGAGCGCCATCCCAAGCTCGATCCCGTCATGGTGCACGGCGGCGGCTTCATTCCCTATCAGGGCGGCCGCTGGGTGCATGGCTGGCAGGTACGGCCGGAGCCGAAAGTGCATCTCAAGCACTCACCGCAAAAATATCTCGACCGCCTGCGCTACGACACCATCCTGCATTCCAAGCCTGCTCTCGAATTCCTGGTTTCCTCGGTCGGCGCCAACCGCGTATTCCTCGGCAGCGACTATCCCTACGACATGGGCACGCTGGAATGCGTGCGGCAGGTGCGCGCGCTCGGCATTGCCGCCGCGGACCGCGACACCATCCTGGGCGATCACGCCGCGGCGATCTTCGACAAGAAGCAATAATGACGGAACTTGTGCTTCGCGGATGCGGTGCAGCGCGCAGCGGCGCACCACCGATGCGGGATCGTCAGAGTCTGGAGGGCTTCGACGATCCCGGTTCTATGGCGGGCCACTGCGCTGCACTTCGTGCTGCGCCGCGCCCGGGAAACATGTATCCACGCGCCTGATGCTGCGTCCGGACACCTTCGCGCTCACCTTGTTGCTTGCGCTGTTGACCGCGCTCGGGCCGATGTCGTCGGACATGTATTTGCCGTCGCTGCCCGACATCGGCCGCGCGCTGCACGCGTCGACCGGGCAGGTGCAATTGACGATCTCGACCTATCTGTGCGGTTTTGCCGCCGGCCAGATCCTCTATGGACCGATTTCGGACCGTCTTGGGCGCAAGCCCGTGCTGCTGGCCGCGCTGGTATTGTTTGGCGTGGCGAGCGTGGTCTGCGCGACAACGCAATCGATCGAGATGCTGATGGCGGTGCGTTTTGTGCAAGCGCTCGGCGGCGCCGGATCGATTGTGCTGGCCCGCGCCGTGGTGCGCGACCTTTATTCCGGCGTTCGCGCGGGGCGCGAACTCTCGATGATAGGCTCGGTCACGGCGTTCGCGCCGATCATGGCGCCGGTGATCGGCGGTGCGTTGCAGATCGCATTCGGCTGGCGTGCAAGCTTCATCCTGCTGGTGATGTTTGCGGCCACCTCCGGCTCGGTCGCCTGGCGCTTGTTGCCTGAGACTTTGCGCGAGCGCACGCCGGGTCCGTTATCGCTCGCCGCGATGGGCAAGCTCTATCGCTCGGTGCTGCAGCGTCGCGATTTTGTTGCGCATCTTGGCATACTGACCGCGACCTTCGTTGGACTGTATGCCTGGGTCTCGGGCGCTTCCGTGGTGATCCAGGGCGTCTATGGACTTTCCCCGCTTGCATTCGGCGCCACCTATGCGGTCGGCTCGTTGGGATACATGCTCGGAACACATATCGCGACGCGCAACGTGATGCGGCTCGGTCTTGACCGCACCATCGGCATTGGCGTGACGATAGAGGCGATCGGCGGCTTGGCGATGGTCGGTGTCGTAACGCTCGGGCTCGTTCACGTCGCCTGGCTGGTCGGCGCAATGACGATCTATCTCGCCGGCATGGGCCTTGCCGGGCCGCAGACCATGGCCGGCGCGCTGACGCCGTTTCCCGACCGCGCCGGCACCGCGTCCTCGCTGCTCGGCTTCACCCAGCAATCCTGCGCCGCCGTTGCCGCCGCGGCGATCGGCCAATATCTCGGCCACTCGGCGTGGCCGGTCGCCGGCGTCGTCGCCGCAATGGGATGTCTGGCGTTCTCGATCTGGGCGCTGACGCGTCGCGTGCGCGCCATCGTGCAGTAAGCGTAGGCGGTTGCGCAAAGCAGTTGCACGTCACGCTCTCGCCGCGCATCATCCTTGCGGAACTGTCCGCTCGCAACCTGAGCGCGCCGGTCCAGAGCTTGGTCGAATGGCAAGGCGCGCATGCGCAAGAGCTGGAGCCATCGGATGTTCGCACGCCTTTTCATCGCCGTGGCATTGCTGCTGACAGCGGCCCCGGGCTACGCGCAATACTACAAAGACAAGACGCTCACGCTGCTGGTCAATTACGGAGTGGGCGGCAACGCCGATACCGAGGCGCGCGTCTATCAGCAACATCTCGCCAAGTATATTCCCGGCCACCCCACCATCATCATTCGCAATATGCCGGGTGCCGGCGGCATGACCGCCATGAATCAGCTCGGGCTCAACATCGGCTCGCAGCCCGATGGGCTGACGCTCGGCTATTTCACCATGAGCGCGACCGTTCTGATCACCGACGATCCGGTGCTCAAGATCAAGCTGGATGATCTCGTGCCGATCGCGGCCGCTCGCGGCTGGAATCTCGTCTATGCGCGCAAGGACATCGTGCCCGGCGGCTACACCAAGCCTTCGGATTTTCCGCGCGCGCGCAACGTCTACGCCGGCGGCTACAGCCGGGCCTCCTCGCACGACACCAGGCTGCGTCTCGTGCTCGATGTCATGAATCTGCCCTATCACATGGTGACCGGATTTCCCTCGACCGCGCAGATCAACAAGGCGATGCTGCAGAACGAGATCAATTTCACCGGCAGCTCGCTGCCGGGTTTTCAGACACAGGTGATCCCGCAGATCATCAAGACCGGCGTCGGCGTCGTGTTGTTCCAATATGCGGTGATCGGACCCGACGGCAAGCCGACCGGCAATCCCACGCTCGAGAAGCTCGGTGTCCCGACCTTCGAAACATTTTATCAGGAAGCGTTCGGTAGGGCGCCGTCAGGCCCCAAATACGATGCGCTGCTGTTGACCAACGACATCAGCACCAAGCTGCAGCGCGGCGTGTTCCTGCCCAAAGGTTCGCCGCCCGAAGCCGTTGCGGCGCTGCGTCAGGCCTTCACTGCGGTGGCCGCCGATCCAGCGTTCATCGCCGATTATCGGAAAATTACCGGCGAGGATCCCGACCTCATCAGCGCCGGCGAGGTCGAACGGATCTTCGATCGCATCCGCAACGTCGCCCCCAACGTCAAGCAGATTCTGAAGGATTCGATCGGCTCAGGCTGAGGTGTGGAGACCTCCGCCGGGCGCGAAGTGCTGCCGCTACGGCACGAAATGCGGCCGTTCGGCAATGTAATGCCGCTGCAACAGCGGTCGGAATTTTTCCATGGTGGCGCGATTGAGATCGACCGGCGGCTTCTGCTCGCGCGGCAACAGCGATGTATATTCGACGCCGCCGATCTCGTCCTTGAAGGTGCGCTTGGCCTCCTCGACCACGGCTGGATTGCTGAAGCATTCGATCAGCGACGCCGCCATGGCTTTGGCGCCGGCAATGGCGCCTTTGTGCGCAATCGACGTCGCCAGCGCCACGCCGGCCGCCCAATGATGATTGCTAATATTGGGGATGTTGGCCGGATAGTAGAACTTCACCATCGGCACCTTCCACGACACGTCGCCGGCATCGTTGGCCGCCGCCTTCTGCACCGCCGGTCCCTTCATCGGCACATATTTGCGGGCCAGACCTTCGACCGGAACGTTCACCTTGGCCTGCAGCGAACGGGCAAGCTCATCCTCCTCCCTGGTCCAACGGGGCAGTCCAACGCGCTCGATTTCGCGCTCGACCAGTTCCGCCAAGGTGCGATTGCCACGCACCGGCCAGACTGCGCTCAGCACCTCGACCTCGACCTCGGTGTTCGACATCAGCGCAGCTCCTTCGGCGATCTTCTTGGCCTGCGCGAACAATTTGCCGGCGCCTTCGGCGGTGGAGTCGCGGAAGTACCACCACACGGCGGCGCGCCGCGGTACCACATTGGGTTGCAGACCGCCGTCGGTGATAACCCGATGCATTCGCATCGTCGGCGTCATGTGCTCCCGATATTGCGCCAGGCCCATGTCCATCAACACGACGCCGTCGAGGGCGTCGCGCCCGCGCCACGGCGCAGCCCCGGCGTGTGCGGTCTCGCCATGAAAGGTGAAGGTCGCGGACACCAGTGCCGCCTGGATCAGTCCATAACCGACGCTGAAATTCGGCGCGATGTGATCGTGGAAAGCCGCGTCGACATCGTCGAACCAGCCGTCGCGCACGTAATACGGTCGGCTGAGAAGCTGCTCCTCCGCTGGCGCGCCGAACACCTTCAGCGTGCCCGGCAGGTCGAATTTCGCCATTGCCGCCTTGGCAGCGAGCGCACTGGCGATGAGCACGGCGCCATTGACATTGTGGCCCTCGCAATGGCCGGGCGCGCCATCGACGATCGGCGTGTATTCGGCAATTCCGGAAGCCTGCGAATTATCGGGATTGGCATCGTATTCGGTATGGATGGCGATGACCGGACGGCCGGAGCCGAAGCTGGCGCAGAACCCCGTCGGAAAGCCGGAGATGCCGCGTTCAACGCGAAAGCCGGCCTCTTCGAGCAGCGCCGTCATCAGCTTCGATGTCTCGAATTCCTGCATGCCGAGCTCGGCGAAATAAAAGATATTGTCGCTCAGGCAGGCGACAGCCTTGGCGTTGCGCTCGATATAGTCGAAGCAAAAAGCCTTCGCCGCGCTGGAATTGGTCGTTGGCTCGGTCACGGGCGTTATTTCGCCTCGGCGGCGACGGCCTGAACGATTGGCGTCCACACGCCGTGCTCATTTTGGATGTAGGCGGCGAGCTGCTGCGGCGACATCGGCCGGGTGTAATCGCCAAGTGCCCTGAATTTCTTCAGCACGTCCGGGCGCGCCAGAACGGTCTTCAGATCGGCATTGATCTTCTGGATGATCGGCGCGGGCGTGCCGTGCGGCGCCACCATGAGCGACCAGCCCGACGAGGTAAATCCCGGAACGGTTTCCGACACGGTCGGAATATTGGGATAGTCCGGCAGTGGGGCGTCGGAGGCGATCGCCAACATCCGCACGGTTCCCGCGGCGACCGCGCCCGCCACCGGCAAGATAGTCTGGAACATGACCGGGACACGGCCGGTGATGACGTCGCCCATCGCCGCCTCCGTACCGGGATAGTGAATCATGTTGAGCTTGGCGCCGCTCGCTCTGCGGAACCGTTCCGCAGTCAAGTGCTGCAACCCGCCAATCGTGCCGGCAACGGCGTCCACGCCGGATGGCTGGGTTTTGGTGTAGGCAATCAACTCTGCGAGCGAATGCACAGCGAGCTTGCTCGACACCAAGATGGCGTATGGCTCGTCGGCCACGAATCCAATCGGCTCGAATTGGTTCACGTCGAATGGCAGATGAGGATGCAGGATGGGCAGGGCCACGAATACCGAGCCGCCGGCCATGAACAGCGTGTAGCCGTCCGGCGCGGAGTCCGCGAGTGCGCGCGACGCATTCAGGCCGCCGGCGCCGGCCTGGTTGACGATGATGACCTGCTTGCCCCAGATTTGGGACAACGGTTCGGTGACGAGCCGAGCCAGTGCATCGAGCGAGCTGCCTGCCGCCGTCTGCACGATGACTCGGACCGGACGGGTTGGGTAATCCTGCGCGCGAGCGACCGCCGCAACCGCAATCAGTATTGTCGCTAGGCCAATTCGCGGCAGGATGGATCGAAATGCCTTCATTCGCATCATTCCTCGGGACGGGCGTGGCATGCGCACTATATCGAGCGCGAACCGTCGCGTCATGACCGTGCTCGGGCATTGCCATGACGCCGGCAAAAGGCCATGACGGCGTTGCGAGTTGTGATCAGGAAGCGCCGATATAATCTCGTCACCAAGCCGCAGGCATATCGAGCATTGGGGGGATTGTCGTGAAGGTCGTATCGTATCGTCACCAGGGCAAGCCGGGCGTCGGTGTCGTGGTCGGCGCCAGCGGCGTTATTGCCATGTCGCGCGCGACGCCGGCTTTGCCAAACGATCTGCGGCAGATTTTGCAGATCGATCCGACGCTGGCGAAAGTGCGGTCGGCGGCGGCCGGACAGTCCGCTGATTTCTCGCTCGACGATATCGAGTTCGATCCGCTGATCCGCGAGCCGCACGCGACCTGGGCGCTGGCGCTCAATTACAAGCTTCATATCGAAGAGACCGGCCTGACAACCTCGCCGGTCTATCCGCAGATTTTCCTGCGCATGCCGATTTGTCAGGTCGGGCACAAGATGCCCTTGTGGGCGCCCAATCGTAAGATTGCCGAAGCTTACGACTATGAAGGTGAGCTTGCCGTCGTCATCGGCAAGCCTGGCCGCTTCATCAAGCGTGCCGACGCCTTCGCGCACATCGCCGGCTACTCCTGTTACAATGAGGGTTCGGTGCGCGAATATCAGGGCCACAACCGCCAATTCGGGCTGGGCAAGAATTTCGAGCGCTCCGGCAGCTTCGGCCCTTGGCTGATGACGCCGGACGAGTTCGGCGATCCGGCCGAGCATACGCTGGTCACGCGGCTCAACGGCATCGAGCGCCAGCGCGCCAAAATCTCGGGGCTGTTGCACGATGTGCCGCGGCTCATCGAATATTTGTCCGAAGGCTACACGTTGCAGCCGGGGGACGTGATCGTCACCGGCTCGCCGGGCGCTTTGCCGCTGCGATCCGGAGAACAGGCCGAGAAGCCGGTCGGTAGAGTGGTTGTCGCCGGCCAATTGCACATGCGGCCGGGCGATGTCTGTGAGGTTGAGATCGACGGGCTCGGCGTGCTGTCCAACCCGGTGATCGAAGATCCGACGCCGATGCGGTAGCGCCACGACGCCGGCAGCCGGAGCGCGCCGGCCTGCTCATTGTTTCATCGCGTCATTCAGCCTGCCCGAAGAGAGTCCAATCGCGACGGCATACGGCAGAGATCTTCGCTTGGTGCTTGCTCGGCGTATGGATGGCTGCATACCGTCTCGGCGACATTTCCGACATTTCAAGCGAATTCGGCTGCTGCGGCGAAACAAAATGGTTCCCTGCTCGTTTTGCCGAAGGGAGGTATAAATAGGAGAACGCCCAACATGTGCGACTACAGTCTTACGAATGTCAGATCGCGCCCGGCGCAGGTCGGCGACAAGCTGACGACACGCGACTTCGGCACGGGAACGAGAGGATTCAGCGCTGCGGAGGATGCCGATTTGGCGATTTGCGTTCTACCCGGCACGGAATTGTCCTTTGCCGGCGCCGTCAAATGCATACCGACAGGATTGTTGCCTTGGCGCGGCAAAGTGATCAATCACCAGACGGCGATTTTTCGACAAATCAACAAGGAAAAGGCCGCTGCCCATCACGATGCCGTCGAATTTCCGGACGGTCGAGTGGTCCTGCTGACGCTTTTGTGCGCGGCACAGCAGGCGACGGTTCTCCAAATGCCGGCCCAGCCGAAGACGGCTGCGGAAGCCGCAAATCAGAAACGGACGGCCTATTCGCGCTGATTGCCGCAAAGGACTGCGATAAGCAGCCGCAGTGAACCGGACGGCCAATTTGCATCTTGGTCGCGTGGACCGCAAATCTGCTAGCGACCCGCCGGGCACTATGCGGCGTTGCGGTCGAGCAGTTCGATCGAAACTCCTTCGGGTGCGCGGATGAAGCAGACGCGCACGCCGGGTCGAACCGTCGTCGGCTCGCGAGTGAATTCGACGCCTTTGGCCTTGAGGTCGGCGGCAATGGTGTCGATGCCGCTCACGGCAAGCCCGAAATGATCAAGACCGCGGTACGGCGTGGAGGGGGCAGAACCTACGCCGTCGCCGGCGGTCACCGGCGCAATGAAGATATTGGCGCCGCCGAGCTTCAGGTCGATGCGCGGTTTGCCTTGCTGCATGGTGCGAAGCACTTCGGCGCCGAGCATCTTCTCGAACCATTGCGCCATCTTCTCCGGGTCGGCCGTGCGCAGATGAATGTGGTCCCACGTATACTTGGCCATGGCGCATTCTCCCTGTCTCGCCGCGTTCCTGGAAGTTAGGGCATGTTAGAGGGGGACGCCATCGGCATTTTGCCTGGAGACAAAGGGGCGCGGTCGCGACGCCAATGCCGTAGGCGTGGCCAGCCTTGAGGAGTATGGATGAGAGGACGGGCCGCACTGGGGGTGCGGATGCCGTGGCGCGATCAGGAATCGCGGTCTTGTGCGGGCTCCCCGAGCCTGTTTGCGGTGGGAGGAAACATCATGGCTGACATCGCGATTTCAAGCCAGCGCGGCGACATGCGCCACATCGTGGCGCGGCTCGAGCGGCTGCCGTACTGCTCGTGGCATCTCAAAATGCGCCTCATCATCTGCACGGCATGGTTCTTCGATGCATTCGACTCGATCGCCATCGCCTATGTGCTGCCGCCGCTTATCGGCATTTGGCATCTGACCCCGCAGCAGATCGGCTCGTTGATCGGGATCGGCTTCGGCGGCCAGCTTGTCGGCGCCATCGGCTTCGGTTGGATTGCCGAGCACTGGGGACGCCGCCGATCGATGCTGGCGACGCTGCTCATTTTCTCGCTCGGCGCTTTGGCCTGCGCTGCCGCGCCAAGCTACAATGTTCTTTGGTGGCTGCGCTTCGGTCAAGGCATCGGCTTGGGCGGCGAGGTGCCGCTGATGGCCGCCTACGTCAACGAATTCGCCAGAGCCAAGGGCCGCGGCCGCTTCTCGCTCAGCGTGCAAGTCCTGTTCTCGATCGGGCTGGTGGCGGTGGCGCTGGTCGGCGTTTATGTGGTTCCGCATTGGGGCTGGCAATGGATGTTCATCATCGGCGCCATTCCGGCGCTGGTCGCCATTCCGATGCGAAGCTTGTTGCCGGAATCGCCGCGTTGGCTCGCCAGTCAGGGCCGCTATGGCGAGGCGGATCGCGCCGTGACGCAGATCGAGGACATTGCCGCCCGCGAAGGCAAAATGGTCCCGGCCTTGCCCGCAGATCTTCCGACGATGGCCGAGGTTCGGCCGCGCATTGCCGAACTGTTCAAGGGCATCTATCTGCGCCGCACCATTTCGGTGTGGCTGATGTGGATCGGCGCCTATTTCGTCTCCTACGGGATCACCGCCTGGATGCCGTCGCTGTTCCGCACCGTCTATCATCTTCCGGTCCAGCAGTCGTTGGCCTATGGCTTGATCATGAGCGGCATCGGGCTGGGCGGCACGGCTCTCGCGATCTATCTGATCGAGGCCATCGGGCGGCGCCGGATGCTGATGCTCAGTCTCGGCGTGTGTTGCCTGCCGCTGTTGTCGTTCGCGTTCCTGCCGCGGCTGACGGCTGCGGGGACGCTCGCGGTCGCAACCGGCGGATTCTTCTTTCTCAGCTTGTCGCTATTGTCGTTGGCGACCTACACGGCCGAAATCTACCCGACCCATTTGCGCGCGCTGGGCGGCGGTGTTGCCAGCGCCTGGCAGCGTGGCGCGTCGGTGGTCGGCACCACCGTCGTCGGTTGGGTTCTGCCGCACTGGGGCATCAACGCGGTGTTCGTGATGTTCGGCCTGTTCGCGTTGATGGGCGCGATTGTCACTTTCCTTTTCGCCGTCGAAACTCGCGCCCAGGTTCTCGAACGCGTCTCGCCGGCCACGTAGACGAGATTGCCAAACGGGTGGGACATGAACCGCGGCGATGTGACGATGCAACGGCACATCACTTCGCCGCGTGTTTCAGCATGGATGTAAGGACGAAATGGCGGAGAGCGGCGCATATGCGCAACTGCCCGGCGTGAAATTATGGTTCACGGACAGCGGCGGCGCCGGCGTGCCGATCGTGTTGCTGCACCCGAACACCGGCACCGTCGCGATCTGGGAGCCGCAGATCGCCGGCTTCTCGCAAGCCGGATACCGCGTCATCGCCTTCGACCGCCGCGGCTCGGGCAAGAGCATGGCCGATCCGATGTCCGGCCCGCAGCCGGGCAGCATCGCCGGCGATCTCGATGCGCTGGCGAATTTTTTGCAACTCGACACGTTCCATTTGCTTGGGGTCGCCGGCGGCGGCTTCGCCGCACTCGATTATGCGGCATGGCACCCGCAACGGCTGCGCAGCCTTGTTGTCGGTGGCAGTACCGGCGCCGTCGAAGACAAGGAGATCGTTGATTTCGCCGCCCGTATTGCCATTCCCGAGATCAGGAAACAGTCCGCGCATTATCGCGAGATCGGACCATCCTATCGCGGCGCCAATCCGGAGGGCACCAGGCGCTGGATCGAGATCGATGAGCATGCGCGCCAGCCGGGCGCATCGTTTCAGCCGCCGCTGCGCAGCCCCAACACCTTCGCCAAGATTGCAGGCATCGCGACCCCGACGCTCGTGATCGCCGCCGATGCCGACCTGCTGGCGCCGCCGGCCCTGATGCGCATCTGGGCCGCGCATCTGAAAAACCACGAATGGGCCCTCATTCACGATGCCGGCCACGCCATGGCCTGGGAGCAGCCGGGTGCATTCAACGACAAGGTTCTCGATTTCCTGCGGCGACACTGAACGTTGGACAGGCTCGACGATTTGCGAAAATGTGGCGCCCATCGCATGAGGTGCGCTGTAGACTACGGCTTCCCGGAGCCACGCTCCAAAGCCGTGCATCGTCAAGAACAGGGAGGCCGCCGTGACAACGCAATCGCTCACGCCTGAAAAGATGGAAGCCCGCGTTGCGCGCTTCAACAAGCTGCAGACCTATCAGACGCAGAATTTCGCCGCGCAAGGCATTCCGCCGGGCGCCATGGAAAAGATCACCGCGCGGCGTGTTTATCCGGTGATGGCGCCGGCGGATTACCAGGGCCGCAGCGCCGGCGCGCCGATCAAGGGCCCGCGCGGCCTGATCGTCAGCATCGCCGAGTGCGAACCGGGCAACGGTCCCGGCCTGCATCGCCATCTCAACACGGTCGAGAACTTCATGTGCCTGTCCGGCCGCTTCGAGATTGCCTGGGGCGACCATGGCGAGCACAAATTGGTGCTCGATCCGCTCGACATGATTTCGGTGCCGCGCGGCGAGAATCGCAGCTTCCGCAACGTGTCCAACGAAGGCGGGCGCCTTCTGGTCATGATCGTGCCGGAAACCGACCAGCAGGCTGACCCGATCTCCTATGCGCCGAGCTTGGCCAAGGAAATCGAAAATCAGTACGGCAAGACAGCGCTCGAGGGTCTGCAAAAAATCGGTTTCAAGTTCGAGGATGAGCCCGCAGCTTGACACTTTAGTTCAGTGCTGCGGCTGGGTGACCGCGCGCAGCTTCGCCACCGCTTCGGCCGGTGCACCGAGCATATCGGCGACCACGTTCTGCAAATCCTCGCCCGACTGCGGTTCGGGATCGAGCCCGATCTTGGCGGCTTCGGCGAGAAAATCCGGGTTCTTGACCATGTCGAGAAAGGCCCGGCGTAGGCTTGCCGCGCGATCGGGTGGAATGCCGGGCGGCGCCATGATTGTGAATCCGATATCGGAGACACTGCCGAGCAATCGCAACACCGCGCGGTGGAGATCGGTCTGGGCAAATTCGACGATGGTCGGAATGTTCGGCAATTGACTGCTGCGCTTGGTGGCGATCGTGTAGAGAAAGTTCACCTTATCGTTCTTGATCCAATCCTGATGTTTGAGCACGTCGCTGAGGCTCGCGCTGCCGACGCCTTCCACCTCGCCGCGCTCCATCGCCAGCAATTGCGGCACCAGTGACTGGTAGCCGGTCACGACCTGGAAGTGGGTGCCGGCAATGCGATTGAGCGCCCAGGGTACAATCGCGGAAGTGCCCGAAGCGCCGCTCGCGCTGACGATGAGTTTGCGCTCCTTCGCGTCGATCATGGTGTGGTCCGGAGCCGTCGCCCAGGCGACGCCGACCAGAGCCATCGGCTGCAGACGCCCGATCCAGGTGTACTTGGCGGGTTCGTATGTCGCCGTCGGATCCAGCAGCTTGTTGAGGATGATGGTCGGCTGCGCGGTGCCGAACGTGGTGCCGTCGCGCGGCGCAACGTTATAAATGTAGGAGGCGGCGCGCACGCTCGAGGCGCCGGGCATGTTCTGCGGCACCAGCGTCGGATGGCCTGGAATGTAGCGCGCCAGATATCGCGCCATCAGCCGACCACCGAGGTCGTAAACGCCGGCCTCGCCGGAGCCGATGATGAAGCTCACGGTCTTGCCGCGATAGAAGTTCGCCACCGGGTCGGCGGTACTCTGCGCTGCGGCGAGCCAGGACGCGAGCGCGCCGATCAGCGTTAGTCCTGCCAGCGCAATCTTGCCGTTCATCGTCGTTCTGCTCCGGTCATGACGAGTCGGCGTCGAGCTTCAATCCGTACTCGGCCTCGGCAGCCTCCGCCGAAACATAACCGGCCTGTAGGTCGCTCAGCACCATCTCCCGCGCGCGCTCACGCGGCGGCCCGTAGCCGCCGCCACCACCGGCTTCCATGATCACGACGTCGCCGGCTGCGACCGCGAAGCTTTTGGCCTTGAACAGCCGCGCGCGCTCTGCCGATGCTTTGACGACCGTAACCCAGCCGCCCGATGCGGCCTTGCCGCCGTGGACGCCCCATGGCGGACAATGTTGGCGGTCGAAATCGACCCGCAGGTTGCACGACTCGACGACGCGATAGAGCTTGCGGATGCCGAGGCCGCCGCGAAATTTCCCGGCGCCGCCGGAGTCCCGCCACAGCGACATTTGCTCGATCCGCAACGGATAAATCGCTTCCTGCAATTCGATCGGGATGATGCGGCTGTCGCCGTGCGCCATGGTCCGGAACGGCCCGCTGCCGTCGTGGTCGAAACCCGCGCCCCAGCCGCCCCAACCGCCGTCGATGCACTCGAACGGCGAGCCGTCGAGCCGGCGGCCCATGAAGCGCAACGATGCGAAATGGCCGAAATGCCCGCCGGTGACGCGTTGCGGCAACGCCTGCTCGAACGCCCGGATGACGGCGTCGATCACGGTCGGGAAGCACCGATTGTAGTTTCCCATCGGCGCGGTCGGGTCGGCGGACAAGAGCGTGTGCGGTGGCAGGATGAGCTTGAGCGGCCGGAACATACCCTCGTTGGCGGGCTCATCCGGCGCGATCAGATACTTGAATGCGACCCGCGCGGTGGTCCGGCCGCCGCCGTAATAGCCGGCGTTGATGCAGCCCTTCACTTCGCCCGGCAGGCCCGAATAATCGATCGTGATCTCGTCGCCGGCAACGACGATTTTGATCTTGAACAACAGCGGATCGTCGCTCACGCCATCGCCGTCGAGCGCCGCATCCGCCTCGTAGCGGCCGTCCGGGATCGCCCGTATCCTCTCGCGCACGGACGCCTCGGTCTGATCGAGCATCGTGTCGATGGCGCGCCGCAACGTCGTCACGCCATACTTGGCCGCGAGTTCGGCGACAAGATCGCGTCCGGCGAGGCACCCCGATAACTGCGCCCCGATGTCGCCCATCAGCTCGGCGGGGAACCGCGTGTTGTTTTCGATGACGCGGTAGACCTCCTCGATCGGCTCGTCCTTCGCCATCAGCTTGATCGAGCGGAACTGCAAACCCTCCATGAAGATGTCGGTCGAGCGAGGAACCGAGCCACCGATGTCGATCCAATGCATGTTGATGGCGAAGAAGCCGATCAAGACATTGTGCTCGGCGTCGCCGAAAATCGGCGTGGACATCACGACGTTGTTAAGATGCTGCCCCTGCACAGCGGCGTGGTTGCAGATCAAGACGTCGCCATGATGCAGCCGCTCCCGACCGTAGGTTGCCAGCCCGTCGCGCACCGCCATGCCGATCGAGTCGGCGACGAAGATCGGCATGCCGCCGGTATTCTGCGCGATCAAACGACCGTCGGCGTCGAGCAGCCCGACCGCATAGTCCTTGTACTCGTAGATATACGGGCTGAAGGCCGTGCGCGTGATGTTGGCGTCGATTTGTTGCGTCGCCGAAATAAGGCCATGACGGATCACCGCCAAGGTGATCGGATTGATGCCGACTTCGCCGGGAACGAGCGAGGCCGTTGCTGTGGCGGCGAGCACCATGGGTCGGAGTTACGCTCTCGGCGTCAATTGATTTGCGTGCCGGACGCCTTGATGATCGGCGCCCATTTCTTCAGCTCCGCGTTGATGAATTGCGCGGTCGATCCCGGCGTCGATCCCGGCGTCGGATCGATGCCCGCCTTGACTAGGGCAGCGGACACCTTGGGATCGGTCAGCGACTTGTTGATGGTTGCGTTGAGCTTATCGACAATCGGCTTCGGCGTACCCGCCGGCGCAAGGATCGCGTTCCAGGTGTAGCACTCGAAGCCTTTGACGCCCTGCTCCTGCAAGGTCGGCAGATTGGGCATGGCCGGGATGCGCGTCGCCATGCCGGCTCCGAGCGCGCGGACCTTGCCGGCGCGCGCCAGCGGCATCGCGGTTGGCGTTGCATCGAACGCAATCGAGACTTCTCCGCCCAGCAAGCCGAGGTCCATTGGTGCCGAGCCCTTGTACGGCACGTGCACGATGTCGAGCCCACCGACGTCGGCTTTGAATTCCTCTCCGCACAGATGCAGGATCGAGCCGACACCGGAAGAGCCATAGGAGTATTTGCCCGGATTGGCTTTGAGCAAAGCCACCAGGCCTTTGACGTCGGTCACTTGAAGAGAAAGGCTCGCCATCAACAGCGTCGGGGTCACACCGACCTGTCCAATCGGCGCAAAGGCGTGCTCCGGATCGTAGGGCAGGTGCTTGTAGAGTCCGGGATTGATGGCGTTGGTGGACACGGTCGCCATCAACAGCGTGTAGCCGTCGGGCGCGGCTTTGGCGACGTCGCCGGTGCCAAGGGTTCCGCCGGCGCCGCCGCGGTCCACCACGACGAACGTTTGCCCCAACAGTTCGGCCATCTTCGCGCTCATGATGCGCCCGACGATGTCGGTCGGGCCGCCGGCGGCGAACGGTATGATCATCTCCACCGGCCGCGACGGATAATTGCTTTCGGCCTGTGCGGCCGCGCCGGCCAGCGCGAACGCGGCGATGACGCCGGCCAGCAATCGATGACGGTTGCCCATGAATTCCTCCCCGGGGTGTATTTGTAAGAACGATAGCATGTCGCCGCCGCCGGATCAGCGGCCGGCGGCGGCATCGGACGGGACGCAGGGTCACCGCTGCTCGGCCTCGAGCATTTTTCCAAGAATGCGTTTGTAGCGTACCGGACCGACGTCTATGGCGAGGATCAGCGGATCGAGCGGTTCGGTCGCGGACTCGATCATGCGCTGTTGCGCCTCGATCATCGGCGCGTCCTGCTCGGCGAAAGCGAACCGGCGCATCTCGGCGACTTTTTTCTGCAAATCGCGATTGACATTGTCATCGCTCGTCATCACGCCGAAGCGCACGGCGGTGAAATGATAGAGCGTCGAGCGCTCGTTCTCCGGCGTCAGCATGTGGATGGCATGATAGCCGGTGCCGGTCTCCTGTGGTGCGCTCATCTTGCAGATGCCCGTGACCAGCCGCAGGGTCGAAGGCGCCATCCAGCGCATCTTGGTGAACTTGTCGACGCGCGGCGGGTGGTTCGGCCAGAACTGCGCGAACATGCCGGGCGGCGCCGAGTTGGTGGCGTGTCGCGCCACCACCACGTCGTCGCCGTCCTGCTCGACCGTGATGTCCGATTCCACCGTGTCGGCGTTGCCTAATATGCCGTCGTGGAGATACGAGGTGTGGCTGAGATCGAGCAGATTGTCGATGATAAGCTGGTAGTTGGCGCGGATGGTGATCGAGTCGCGCTTGGTGGTGTAAACCTCCGGCACGTTGTCGAGCACGCTGAAGTCCGGCACCTTGCCGGCATCGGCCGGTTTGTCGCCCATCCAAATCCAGATCGCCTTGTGCTTCTCGATCGCCGGATAGCTCTTCACCCGGGCCCGCGACGGAATGTTCCTGGTGCCGTGCGGATTGCGCACGCAGGCGCCGCTGCCGTCGAATTCCAATCCATGATAGGCGCACTGGATGCGATCGCCGCCGACGATCTTGCCCATGGACAGCGGGGCGAAGCGGTGCGCGCAGCGGTCTTCGATCGCGGCGACTTTGCCGTCGGCCTTGCGATAGAGCACAATCGGCTCGTCCATGATGGTGCGGGCAACGAGCCGCCCGTCGCCGATGTCGTCGGACCACGCCGCGACGTACCAGGCGTTGCGCAGATAGGCGCCGCCGATCAATTCCTGGTGCGGGGTCGACCCGGAGATTTCAGATGGCGGCGGTTGCGTCATCATAAATCCTCGGTTCGCAGGGCCGGCGCGACGACGCCAGCTGTGGGCCGGCAGGAAACGTCCATTGTAGCATACGGCGCGCAGGCGGGGGGGGTTTCGAGGCGGCCGCTGCCGGTCATTGCCCCTTGATGCCTGCGAACTTGATGACCTTCGCCCATTTCACGCCGGCGTCGGCGACGAGTTTGCCGAATTGCGCGGGGCTCATCGGCTCCTCCTCGACTCCCAAGGCGGAAAAGCGCGCCTTCATCTGCGGATCGGCGACGACGGCGTTGATCGCCTGGTTGAGCTTATCGATGACCGGCGCCGGGGTGCCCTTCGGCGCGCCGACGCCGAGCCAGCCGCTGCCTTCGTAGCCGGGCACCGTCTCGTCCACCGCGGGGACGTCGGGCAGCACGTCCATGCGCTTGGCGCTGGTTACGGCCAGCGCGCGCAGCTTGCCGCCGCGAATGTAGCCGAGCACCGGAGCAGCGGAGACAAACGCGAGCTGCACGTGCCCGCCAAGCAGGTCGGGCATGTAGGGCGTGCGATACGGCACATGCACGATGTCGACGCCGGTCATCATCCGAAGTAATTCGAAGGCGAGATGCGGCGCAGTCCCAGCGCCGGGCGAGGCGAGGTTGAGCTTGCCCGGATTGGCCTTGGCGTAGGCGATGAACTCGGCAAGCGTCTTGGCCGGGACCGACGGATTGACCACGATGGCAAAGGGCGTGTAGCCGAGAAACGCGACCGGGGCGATGTCGCGAACGAAATCAAAATCGAGATTCGGATAGAGCGCGGCGCTCGCGGCGTTGCCCGAAATCACCAGCAAAATCGTGTAACCGTCCGGCGCTGCACGCACGACGTAGTCGGCACCGATATTGCCGCCGGCGCCCGGCTTGTCTTCGACGATGAACTGTTGGCCGAGCCGCCCTGTCAACGGAGGACCGATCAAGCGCGCCACCACATCGGGCGAGAGGCCGGCGGGCACGTCGACAATGACGTGCACCGGACGCGACGGATAGTCGAGCGCGAAAACAGCGCGCGGCACCGCGGGTAGCGCTGCCGCGCCCGCGGCAAAGCGCAAAAAACCACGACGAGGAATTCCAAGATTCATGCTGCTGCTCCTCAAATTTTCAGGCCATGATCGGGTTCAAAGCACGCCATGGCTTCGTCGAGATGTCTCGTTCCTGTTGTGGCGGACGTTGCGGATTCTTGGAATGCGTCATGGCGTATCGTCCGACGAATGTACGCTCGCCGTTACGCGATCGAATGGCCACGGAGCTTACCGGCAGACGATCCGCGCCACAAATCTCGTGGACCGTCTCGCCGCCGGCGCGTAGGCTTGCGCGACGGACCCCTGTTGATGGAGGAATCCATGGCACAAGCAGCCGAACTCGGCGCCCTTGCTTCGCGGTTTATCGAAACGCAATCGGTGCCGTGGATCGAGACCGGGCCAGGAAACAAGATGAAAGTGATCTATCACGATCCCGCAACCGGCATGTTGACCATTCTGTCGAAGCTCGAGCCCGGCTCCGGAATCCCGGCGCATGTGCATGAGGACCTGGAGCAGACATTCGTGCTCGAAGGCTCGCTGGTGGACGACGAAGGTGAATGCACCGCCGGCAATTTCGTCATCCGCGCCAAGGGCAGCCGCCACGCGCCGACGGCGCCCAATGGCTGCACCATGCTGGTATTTTTTCTCAAGCCGACGGCGGGCCTCAAGAAGGCGCTGCTCAAGCACGCCTGAGCGAGGACGCTCGCGCGGATTTAGATCAGGAACACGCCCTTGCCGGCGGTCTGGCGGTCGAACAGCCGGTAGGCTTCGTCGGCCTGCTCGAGCTGCCAGCGATGCGTGAATAAATTCTCCACCGCGATCCTGCGGTCGGCGACGAAGCGCGCGCATTCCGCGTGCACCACCGTGGAGAAGGTCCAGGAGCCGATGATGGTGAGCTGCTTGCGCAGCATGTCGCGGCTGACGTCGAGCGTCACGCTGCCGCCTTCGCCGACGAAACAGGCGACGCCCCAGGGCCGCGTGCTGCGCACCGCGATCAACCGCCCGTCCGGCGTCCCGGATGCGTCGAGCGCCATGGCGGCGCCGGCGCCGTGTGTGAGCGCCCTGATCGCGGCCACCGCATCTTCGGCCTTGGGATCGATCAGTTCGTTGGCGCCGAATTGCTTGGCGCGCGCCAGTCGGTCGGCGCTGACATCGAGCGCGATGACGCGCGCGCCCATCGCTGCAGCAAGCTGCGTTGCCGATAGTCCGACCGGCCCCTGGCCGACGATGGCGATGGTGTCGCCGCCGGCCAGATTCATCCGCCGCAGGGCGCGATAGGCGGTGCCGGTGCCGCAGGAAATCGCCGCCCCGGTGGCAAAGCTCAGCTCGTCCGGCAGAGCGACCAGCGTATTCGCCGGGACCTTCATGTAGGGCGCATGCGCGCCATGCCCGGTGACACCGTAGACGATGCTGCCCTGCTCACACATCTGCGACCAGCCGCTGCGGCAATGCGGGCAGGTCCCGCAGCCGGAATAGTGGTGCACCATGACGCGAGCGCCGATGCGGGCGGCGCGCTCATCGACGGCGCTACCGACGGCCGCGACCACCCCGCAGGGCTCGTGTCCGGCGATGACCGGGCCACTCACCCTGCCGAGGCCGAGCGACGCGGTCTTGCCGCTTGCGCGGTAGAAGTTGAGATCGCTGCCGCACATGCCGGACGCCTTGATCTCGATGACGACCTCCTGCGGTCCCGGCGTCGGATCGGGGAATTCCGCAAGCTGCAGCTTGCGCTCGCCAAGGAAAGTTACGCCGCGCATGGTTTTACTCCCAAATCAGCACGCTCATGCGGGCAGCTTGCCGCCCGCACCATGTTGAACGGCAACGGCAGTGGAGCGAATTTGACATTCGCTACCACCGAGCCGCGACCTCGTGAAGCGAATGTCAAAATCCAAGCTCCACTGACACTCATATTTTCTGGCGGTCCTTTGATTCCAACATTCGCATGAGAGTCTACCGAGCCGGGATGGGAATGTTGGAATCGGAACACTCGATGCACAAGGCTATGCTAAACTGTGAGCCGGTTCATGCCAAACTGACATCTTGCGAATGAACGATGTTGCGCAGACCAATTTCGTCGGCCGCTCCATGGCGCGGCGCGAAGACCGACGACTCCTGACCGGCCGCGGCCAATTCATCGCCGACTTCGAGTTGCCGCACATGCTGCACGCGGTCTTCGTCAGGAGCCCGATTGCGCACGCGCGTATCAAGGCGGTCGACGTGTCGCGCGCCGCGGCTTCGCCTGGCGTCGTCTATGCGCTGTCCGGCCCCGAGCTTGTTCAAGAGCTGCCGCCGGTCCCGGACACGCAGCTTTCGTTGCCGCGCAAATGGACGACGCTGGTGCAACACAAATTTATCAATCCGCAACAGCCGCTGCTCGCCTACGACAAGGTCCGGCATGTCGGGGAGGCGGTCGCCGTCATCGTTGCGGAGAGCCGCTATGCCGCCGAAGATGCAGCGCAACTGGTCGAACTCCAACTCGATCCGCTGCCAGCCGTGCTCGATCCGGAAGCGGCGTTGCAAGCGGGTGCAACGATCGTACACGACAAGTTTGCGACCAACCTGATCGGCCGCTTCACGGTCGGCAAGGGCGATGCGGCTGCGGCGTTGGCGCGTGCGCCGCGCCGGTTGCGGCGGCGTTTTCATCATCATCGCTATGCCGCCATGCCCATGGAGTGCCGCGGTGTGGTCGGTTTGCACGATCCCCGCACCGACTCGGTGACGATCTGGTCGGCGACCCAGGTGGTGCATTGGCTGCGGCGCGAGGCGGCCGCGGTGCTGAAGCTTCCGGAAGGCCGCGTGCGTTGCGTCGCGCTCGACGTTGGTGGCGGCTTCGGCGTCAAGGGCCATGTCTATCCGGAAGATCTTCTGATCCCGCACCTGGCCCGCCGATTGGGACGACCGGTGCAATGGATCGAGGATCGCCGCGAACATTTGATGTGCTCCTGTCATTCGCGCGATCAGATCCACGATGTCGAAGTCGGGTTCGACGAAGACGGCCGCATTCTGGCGCTGCGCGACAGTTTCATCGTGGATTGCGGGGCATGGAATCCGATCGGTGCCGGCGTGGTCTACAACACTGCTGTCCATGTGCCCGGCCCCTACAAGATCGACGCGATGGCGTTCGAAGCCAGGATCGCCGCCACCAACAAGGTGCCGAACGCGCCGTATCGCGGTGCCGGCCGTCCGGAAGCCGCCTTCGCCATGGAGCGGATCATCGACATCGTCGCCGGCGAGCTCGGTCTCGAGCCCACCGTGGTGCGGTTGCGCAACATGATCCGCGCCAACGAGATGCCGTTTCCGATGGGCATGCCGTATCGCGACGGCCAGCCGATCGTCTATGACGGCGGCGACTATCCAGCGGCGTTGGAAAAAGCGCTGGCTGCGCTTGGCGGGCTGAAGGCGTTTCGCGAGCGGCAAGGCGCGGCGCGGCAGCAAGGCCGCTATCTCGGCCTCGGGGTCGGCTGCTACGTCGAGGGTACCGGCGTCGGGCCGTTCGAGAGCGCGCTCGTCAGGATCGAGCCCTCCGGCAAGATTTTCGTCACCTCCGGCGCGTGCCCGCAAGGGCAGGGCATGGAGACGGTCTTTGCCCAGGTCGTGGCCGATGCCTGGCGCGTCGATCCCGACGACGTGGTCATCTCGCTCGCCGATACCGCGGCAATCGCCGTCGGCTTCGGCACCATTGCCAGCCGCACCACGGTGACTTTGTCGGCGGCCATCCATGGCGCGAGCGAAAAGCTGCGCGCAAAGGCGTTTGCGATTGCCGCCAACATGTTGGAATGCGCCTCGACCGACCTCGAATTGCGCAGCGGCGGTGTCGGTATCGTCGGCGTGCCGGGTGCGGAGGTCTCGCTCGCCAAGCTCGCGCAGGCCGCGCGCCCGGGCTGGGATCACGGCCGTCCGGCCGGCGTCGATGCCGGGCTCGAAGAAACCTACTATTTCGAACCGCCGACGGTGACGTGGTCCTATGCCGTGCACGCCGCCGCGGTCGAGGTCGATATCGAGCTCGGCCGGGTGACGATCGAGAACTATGCCGTCGCCCACGATTGCGGCGTGGTGGTCAATCCCATGCTGGTCGACGGTCAGATCGTCGGCGGCGCCGCGCAGGGCATCGGCGGCGCGCTGCTCGAGGCCATCGATTTTGACCCCGAAGGACAATTGCTCACGGCTTCGCTCGTCGATTACATGCTGCCGACGGCTTGCGATGTTCCGCGCGTCAATCTCATCCACCAGCATTCGCCTTCGCCGCTCAATCCGCTCGGCGTCAAAGGTGTCGGCGAGGGCGGTCCGATCGGACCTCCGGCGGCGATCGCCAACGCCGTCGCCGATGCGCTTTCGCCGTTTAAGGTCGAATTCGACCGAACGCCGATAACGCCGCAGCGCATCGATGAGGCCGTTCGCTCGGCAGCGCGCGTGCGCTGATGATTTGACGAATCATGCGAACGAAGCGCGATAGTATTGCTGCATAAGCTCGCGCCTTAGAGCACAATCGGTTCAAGTTGAATTGATTTGGCGCTCTGGCATTTTGATGGAGCATGATCTTTTCGGAAAACCGCTGTCCATCCCCGGATCAAGTCCGAGGACAGGCTTTTTCCGGACCGTGCTCTAGGATGAATGCAATGCCGTTTGCTCCCAAACTGACCGCGCACGGCGCCGCGATACCCGCCATCGGCTTCGGCACTTCCCGCGTCGAGGACGCCCGTGCCGAGCACGTTGCCACCGCGCTGGAGGCCGGCTACCGGCACATCGACACCGCCCGAAAATACGGCACCGAGCGCGCGGTCGGCGAAGGCATGCGCGCCTCGGGCGTGCGGCGCGATGACATCTTCCTGTGCACCAAGGTGTCGCACGAATACCTGCACGGCGCCGATTTTGCTCGTTCGGTTGATGAAAGCCTGGTCGCGCTCGGCGTCGACTACGTCGATCTCCTGCTCGTGCATTGGCCCGAGAAAAATACGCCGCTCGCCGAGACTATGGGTGCGCTCGCCAAGGCCAAGCGGCAAGGACTCACCCGTCACATCGGCGTCGCCAATTTCAACATCGCGATGCTTGACGATGCGATGCGGCTGTGCCCGGAGCCACTGGTGACGCTGCAGGTCGAGTGCCATCCCTATCTCGATCAGTCGAAGGTGATCGCAGCCTGCCGGGAGCGCGGCCTGGTGCTGACAGCTTATAGTCCGCTGGCGCGCGGTCGTCTCAAGGATGATGCCGTGCTCGCTGAGATCGGGCGGCGCACCGGCAAATCCTTCGCCCAGGTGGCGCTGCGATGGCTGATGCAGCAAAAAGTCATTGCCGCCGTTCCACGTTCGTCGAACGCGGCTCGCATCGCCCAAAACATCGACCTGTTCGACTTCGAGCTCAGCGACGATGACATGCGTCGGATCGGCGCGCTCAAGCGGCCGAACGGCCGCATCGCCGATCCCGCCGGCCGCGCGCCGAAGTGGGATATGTGATGTCGTCATTCCGCGGTGCGCCGAAGGCGCGAGCCCGGAATCCATAGCCATTATAGGTGAGATTTCCGGCGGTTCGTGTCAGACTTCTTTGCTAATGATGATGGATTCCGGGCTCCTCGCTTCGCTCGGCCCCGGAGTGATCGCTGAAAGGAACCGCCAATGTCCAACGCCCCGAAATACTTCATGTACTTCCCGGGCAACTACCGTTGGTCGGCGGCGTTTGTGAACATGCTGGGCACGGCCGCATTTGGCGGCATCGACATCAGCGAATTGCACAAGATCGGTCGCATGCTCGACGGCAAGAGCGGCGACGACGATGAGGCCTGGTTCGATGCTTGCGTCAAAGTCGGCAACGAAGTGCAGGGCCACGCCGAAAAGTTCCGCTCCCGCTATCCGGCGTCGGCGGCCTCGTTCTATCTTCGCGCTTGCCATTATTATCAGATGGGCGAGCGCTTTCGCACGCCGAAGGATCAACGCGCGCTCGACGCCTATCGTACCGCGGTCGAATGCTTCCATCAGTTCGTCGCTCTGTCGGAGACAAAGATCGAGATCGTCGAGGTGCCGTTCGAAGGCAAAAAGCTGCCCGGCTATTTTGTGCCGGCGCAGAATGCGAAATCGTCGCGTCCGCCGTGCGTGGTGTTCTTCGACGGCCTCGACATCACCAAGGAGATCCAGTTCCTGCGCGGCGTTCCCGACCTGGTCCGGCGCGGCATTTCCGTGCTGGTCATGGACGGGCCCGGCACCGGCGAGGCGATCCGGTTCCGCGGCATGCCGTTGCGGCACGACTACGAGAAGGCCGGCGGCGCCTGTTTCGATTTCCTGCAACAACGCACCGATGTCGATGATAAGCGCATCGGCATCATCGCCATCAGCCTCGGCGGCTATTATGCGCCACGCTGCGCCGCGCTCGATCAGCGCTTTGCCGCCTGCGTTGCCTGGGGCGCGATCTGGAACTATTACGGCGTCTGGAAGAAGCGCATCGATGCCGGGTTCAAGGCATCGCTATCGGTACCGGGACATCACATCATGTGGATCCTCGGCGTCGATTCGCTCGATGCGGCCTTGCACAAGCTCGAGCCGTTCCGGCTCGACGGCGTGGTGCAAAAAATGCGCTGCCCGTTTCTGGTCGTGCACGGAGCCGACGACGAGCAAATTCCGCTGCGTGACGCGCAGGCGCTCTACGACGCCTGCGGGTCGGCCGACAAGACGCTGCGCGTCTTCACGGCGGAGGAGGGCGGCGCGCAGCATTGCCAGCGCGACTACCTTTCGCTCGGCACTGCGGTGATGTGGAACTGGCTCGAGGACAAGCTGTTGCGGGCGTGAATCGCCTCCTTCTCTCCGCACGCGTGGAGAGGTGAACATCACGCCAGCTTCTCGTATTCTTCAAGTGCGCCGCGCAAGAGTTCGCGTGACGGCTCCGAGCCATCGACGAGACGGATGGTTCGCCGTTTGATCTTCCAGCCCGCCGCGGTGCGTATCAAGTCCCACCGGTTGGTGACCACGCGGTGGATGTGGTAGCCGCGCGAGCCGCCGTGATTGGGCACCTCGATCGCCTCGCCGGATTTTCTCGGCGTAAGGATCTGCAGGTAGGAGATCACCACGGCGACATCACCGTCGACCTTGACGTAGGGTAATCCGGTAAAATGGGCGATGCCGCCCGCGATTGCGGCTTGGTGGCCCTCGCTTTTGAGCAGGGCCCCCATGGCTTTATTGCCCGTGGTGCCGACCAGATTCGGGCCGCGATCGAACACGCCGTCCTCGGCATAGACCGCTTCGGCATAACGGTCGGCGCCGGTGTCGGCGCTCGGCGGATGGCTGGCGATGAGATTGTAGATTTCAAGCTGATCCTCGATCGCGCGAATGCGCCGTTCTAGCGAACGACTTTCTTGAACCATGGCCACTCCCCAAATTTTGATTCACGCCGTGCGCGCACTGCATTATTATATGGCAAGGGCAATTTTTTGCGCGGCGCGTCGGCCACATCCGGCACGGCGCGGTAACATGGGGGAGTTAATGACCTCCGGCGGCGAAGTCGATCGCCGTTCATTCGTTGTTGCCGCCAGTGTCGCGGGCGGCGGACTGGCCCTTGGCCTTGCGATCCCGCTCGGCCTCGAGCCGGCGCCGGCACGCGGGGGACCAGCACGGTCCGAAATCAACTGCTGGGTGGTGATCGCCGCTGACGATGCAGTGACGATTCGCGTCGCCCGCGCCGAGATGGGGCAGGGCGTCCTGACCGGTCTCGCCATGCTGGTCGCCGAGGAACTAGACTGCGATTGGAGCAAGGTTCGCACCGAGCTGGTGCAGCCACAAGCCAATTTGCGCCGCGGCCGGCCTTGGGGCGACATGTCGACCGGGGCAAGCCGTTCCGTCGCCCTCTCACAGGACTATTTGCGGCGCGCCGGAGCTACCGCCCGGTCCATGTTGATCGCCGCCGCTGCGGCGCGATGGAGCGTGCCGCCATCGCAATGTGTCGCGCGAAACAGCGTCATCGCGCATCCGCCAAGCGGCCATCGAATAGGCTTCGGTGCGGTCGCCGAAGAAGCAGCCAAAGTCGAACCTCCCACACAGGTCGCCTTGAAAGATCCGCGCGATTGGACGCTCTTGGGCACACCGCGCCGACGCCTCGACGTCCCCGAGAAAGTCACTGGACAGCCGATCTATGCGATCGACGTACGCTTGCCTGGCATGCTGTACGCGGCCATCGCGCAATGCCCGATTTTTCAAGGAACCTTGAAATCGGTGGACGACAGCGCGGTCGCGGCGATGAAGGGCGTGCGACGCGTCGTGCGGATGCCGAATGCCGTCGCTGTGGTGGCCGATTCCTGGTGGCGGGCCAAATGTGCGGTCGAGGCCCTGCGGATCGAGTGGGACGATCACGGCAATGGCCAGGTTTCGGGTAGCAGCATCGCCGAATTTGTCCGCGGCGGGCTTGATGCAACGCCAAGCAATGTCGGGCGCTCCAACGGCGATATCACATCTGGCCTCGCGCATGCCGTGCGCCGCATCGAAGCTGAATACACGGTGCCGTTCCTGGCGCACGCGACCATGGAGCCGCAGACTTGCACCGCACAGGTGAAGGCGGATGGCGTGGAGATATGGGTTCCGAGTCAAGACCCTCTGACTGCGCTCGCCACCGCGGCCGATACCGCCGATGTGACGAATGATCGCGTCACCGTGCATCCAAAACTGCTTGGCGGCGGTTTCGGCCGCCGCGGCATTATTCAGGAATACGTCCGCCAAGCCGTCCTGATAGCCAAAGAAGTCGAGGGGCCGGTCAAACTGGTATGGACCCGCGAGCAGGACATCGCGCACGATCTCTATCGCCCGTTCGGGATGGCACGCTTGGTCGCCGGCCTCGATGGTCAAGGCATGCCGACCGCCTGGTGGATCCGCCTCGCCGGGCCGTCGTTCGTCGCAATGATCGCGGCGGATATCGGGACCGGCGCCGTCGATCGCAGCTTTGTGAGCGGACTCGCCGAGGAAATGCCGTACGACGTGCCAAACTATCTTGTCGATTACGTCGTGCGTCAAACGCCGGTGCCGCTCGGCGTATGGCGCGGGATTTATTACACGCAGAACGCCTATTACAAAGAATGCTTCATCGACGAGATGGCGCACGCGGCTGGAATGGATCCATATCTGTTTCGGCGGCGGCTATTGCGCAACAGCCCGAAAAACCTCGCGGTTTTGGATGCCGCCGCGAACGCGGCGAATTGGAACTCGCCGCTTGCTCCCGGTGTGTTCCGCGGCATTGCGCTCAACGAGGCTTGCGGCAGCTATTGCGCGCAGGTCGTGGAGCTTTCTGTCGAAAACGGCAATGTGCGCGTGCATCGCGTCGTCGCGGCCATCGACTGCGGTCATGTGGTCAATCCGCTTTCGATCGAAATGCAGACGGAGGGCGCCATCGTTTACGCACTCACCGCCGCCCTCTACGGCGAGATCACAGTCAAGGATGGCGCCGCGCAACAGTCGAATTTCAACGACTACCGAATGCTGCGCATCGCCGACGTGCCGAAGGTCGAAACCGTGATTGTGCCAAGCGGCGACTTCTGGGGCGGTGTCGGCGAGCCGCCGGTGCCGCCGCTGACGCCGGCGCTGTGCAATGCGGTGTTCGCCGCGACCGGCCGGCGCATCCGCTCGCTGCCGCTGATGAATCACGACCTGCGATCGATCTGACCGAGAGCAAATTCCGTTCAGGTTGAATCGGTTGCGACCATCCGCTCGTCTCCGCGAAAGCGGGGATCCAGGGCGGCCATCGCGAGATCTGCTTACCCCGCCTGGATTCCCGCACGCGTAGGAATGAGTGGTGAAGGGGTCGTCAGTGCCCGAACAGCTTATTGAGCAACCAGGAATCGAGGCCGCCATCGTTGTTCTGTTGGCCGGCTGCGCTGGCGACGGGACTGCCCGGAACGGCTGCAGGCGGTGTCGGCGCTGGCGCTGCCGTCGGTGAATTCAGCCACCCATTCGTCCATCCGCCGGCAAGGCCGGGCAACGGTGTCGGCGCAAGGCCTTGGTGCCCGGCTCTCATGACCCGGCTCCAGATGTCGACCGGCAACCCGCCGCCAGCTGCTCTTTTGGTCGGCGCATCGTTGTCGTTGCCGAGCCACACGCCGGTGACGAGATGGGACGTGTAGCCGATGAACCAGGCGTCGCGGAAATCCTGGCTGGTGCCGGTTTTGCCCGCCGCCTGCCACCCGGGCAAATCGGCGCGGCGCGCCGTGCCGCTGACCAGAGTCTCATGCATCATTGCGTTCATCATCGCGATATAGCGGGCGTCCACAATGCGTCCGAAGTTTTCGGCGGGACGCGCGTAAAGCGTCTTGCCATCCGTGGTGCGCACGCTCTCGATGACATGCGGCGAAATGGCGAACCCGCCGTTGGCGAACGTTGCGTAGGCCGCTACCAGCTCGAGAACTGACACGTCCGAGGTGCCGAGCGCAATCGAGGCGTCGGGTTGGAGCCTGGATTCGATGCCGAGCCGATAGGCCGTGCGCACCACGGCTTGCGGTCCGACCTCCAGTGTCAGCCGCACCGAAACCGTGTTGAGCGAGTCGGCGAGCGCCTGGGTCAAGGTCACCGGCCCGAGGTATTTATGCTCGTAATCTTCCGGTCTCCAGCCGTTGACGTTGATTGGCGCGTCATTGCGCACGGTGTCGGGCGTGAGGCCATGCTCGAGTGCGGTGAGATAGACGAAAGGCTTGAACGTGGAGCCGGGCTGACGTTTGGCGGCAATGGCGCGATTGAATTGACTCTCGGCGTAGCTTCTGCCGCCGACGAGCGCACGCACGACACCGGACGGCGTCATGGCAACGATTGCACCCTCGCCGACATTGAGCTTGTCGCCCTTTTGCTTGAGAGTCTCGACCAGCGCCTGGTCGGCGGCGGCTTGCAGCGCAGGATCGATCGTGGTCTCGACCACGATGTCCTGGTTGACCCGGCCGATGAGGTCGTCGAGCGTATCCATCACCCAGTCGGCCACATAGTCGATCGAATCGTCGGTGGCCGGCTTCACCGCGCGCGCCGGGTTCGCCAGCGCGTGCTTGGCGGCCTCATCGCTGATCATCTTCTGCTGCGCCATTGCGGCGATGACCGTTGCCGCGCGGCGTTCGGCGCCGTCCGGATTGCGGCTCGGTTCGAGTCGTGACGGCGATTGAACGAGACCGGCAAGCATTGCCGCCTCGGCGAGCGTCAGACGGCGGGCCGATTTGCCAAAATAGCGTTGTGCCGCCGCTTCCACGCCGTAAGCACCGGCACCGAAATAGACGCGATTGAGATAGAGATCGAGGATTTTCGCCTTCGTGAGCTTGTGCTCGAGCCAGAGCGCGAGCACCACTTCTTGCAGTTTGCGCGTCAGCGTGCGTTTCGGTGTCAGGAACAGATTCTTGGCGAGTTGCTGCGTGATGGTCGATCCGCCTTCGGAGACGCCGCGGTGCAGCACGTCGGCGATCCCGGCGCGCAAGATGCCCCACGGATCGACGCCATGATGCGAGTAGAAACGGCGATCTTCGATGGCGATGAACGCCTTGGGCACGTAGTCGGGCAATTCGCGAAGCGGCACTTCCGCTCCGCCCATGTCGCCGCGCGTCGCCAGCGTCGCGCCGTTGTCACCGAGAATGAGCACCGACGGCGGGCGTTTGGGGATTTCGAGCGACTGGATGGGTGGCAGGTGGATGCCGATCCAGACCAGCGCGCCGATCGCGCCGATCACCGCCCATAGCGCGAGCACGACGCCCCAATAAATAAACCGACCGAAGCGCCGGCGGCCTTTGCCGCCGCGACGCGGCTTGCGGGGCGGCCGCGGCGGTGCATCGCTGGAACGCCGACGGCCGCCGCTGCCGCTGCGTGCCGTGGGTGGCCCGCCGATGCGGTCCTGCGGTTGCATCCGAAGATCGAGGCCACCGGACTCGCCGGCACGCTTTCTTCGCTCCCGCCATGCCATAGCGCCGTCCCTAGTGGAGCGGATTTGACATTCGCTACCTGCCTAGCCGCGACCTCGTGAAGCGAATGTCAAATTCAAAGCTCCACCAGGGCTGATATTTGCGGCTGGTCCTTTGATTCCAACGTTCGCATCAGAACCTGCCGAACCGGGATGCGAATGTTGGAATCGGACCACCAGCGCGAAAGGCGTTGGCTACGACGCTAGAGGACTCGGTTTAAGGGGCGGTTACCGGGAGGATTTTCGGCTTTTCCAATAGCCGGGAAGGGTTGAGGGAGAGAACCGATCGACCGCCAAAGGCCCCCTGTAGAAATCCCGAGACGGGCGGATGGGTTACCCCAATCGTTTCCCCCCGAATGCGGGGAAGACCGCGCTCACACCGCGGCCGCCTCTTTTTCCGGCTTCGGCTCGCTGTGGGGGGCCGTGAACAGCGCCAGCAGTGGGCGTTTGATCGCGGTTTCGCGAGTCGGCGTGGTGATTTTGGCGCCGAGCAGATCGGTGACGTAGAAGACGTCGACCACGCGCTCGCCGAAGGTCGCAACATGCGCCGAGGCGATGTTGAGGTTGAGCTTGGAAAGCGTCGTCGTCAGCTCGTAAAGCAGTCCGGGCCGGTCGAGGCCGGTGACTTCGACGACGGTATATCGATTGGACCATTGATTGTTGATGGTGACCTCGGGTTCGATGGCGAAGGCCCGCAATCGTCCCTTAGGTGACGCGCGTTTGGCGATGACGTCAGGCAGCTTGATCAGCCCGCGCACCGCCTTCTCGATCGAATCGCCAATACGCGCGGCGCGACGCGCTTCGTCCTCGTCGCGCTCGAACTCGCGCGACACGGCGATCGTATCGAGCGCAAGCCCGTCGGTGGTGGTGTAAATCTGCGCGTCGACGATATTGGCGCCGGCGAGCGCGCAGGCGCCAGCGACGATCGACAACAGCCACGGATGGTCGGGTGCGAACACCGTCAGTTCGGTGACGCCGCGCGCCGCGTCGAAGCCGACGCTGGTCGCCAGCGTTTTGCCCGCGCTTTCGGCGTCGCGCACGAAGCGCGCATGCGCCAGCTTGTGCGGCAGATCGACCTTGAGCCAATAGGCGGGATAAAGCCGTCCGATATAAGCATCAAGCGCTTCGGCCGGCCAGTCCGCCAGCTCGGAACGGAATTCGGCTTGCGCCATGGCAACGCGCTGCGCGCGGTTGACCTCGGAGAAGCCGCCGGTCAGTACCGGCTCGGTCTCGTAGTAGAGCGTGCGCAAGAGTTGCGCCTTCCAACCGTTCCAAACACCGGGGCCGACGGCGCGGATGTCTGCCGTGGTCAGGATGATGAGCAGCTTCAGGCGTTCCAATGACTGCACTACCGCGGCGAAGTTCTCGATGGTCTTGCGATCGGAGAGGTCGCGCGACTGCGCCACGGTCGACATGACGAGGTGCACTTCAATCAGCCAGGCGACCAACTCGGTTTCGGTCGCCGTCATGCCCAACCGGGGGCAGAGACGGCGCGCGATCCGTGCGCCGGCAATCGAGTGGTCCTCGACGCGGCCCTTGGCGATGTCGTGCAAGAACAGCGCGACATAGAGCACGGTGCGATTCTGTGGCTGGATTGTCCGCATCAGCTCGCTGGCGAGCGCGATGTCGCGATTTTCGCCGCGCTCGATTTCGTTGAGTACGCCGATGCAACGCACGAGATGCTCGTCCACCGTGTAGTGGTGGTACATGTTGAACTGCATCATCGCCACGATGCGGCCGAAGGCGGGCACGAACGCACCGAGCACACCCGCCTCGTTCATCCGGCGCAGCACGGTCTCGGCGTCGTTCTGCGACGTCAGTATTTCGAGGAACAGGCGGTTCGCCTCCTCATCCTGTTGCACGCGATTGTCGATCAGCTTGAGCGAGCGGGTGGCAACGCGCATCGCGTCCGGATGAATAGCCAGATTGTGCTTCTGCGCGTGATAGAACAACCGGATCAGATTGACAGGATCGCGGGCGAAAGCATCGGGCAGAGCGATATTGATTCGGTTGTTCTCGACGACAAAATCATCGGTGCCGGAGAGCTTTTTGGGGCTGCGCGAGGGGCGCAGGCGGGCGATGATCCGGCTAAGCACCGGCGCCGGCTTGGCCTGCAATTCCTCGAGGCGGGCGCACAGGATTGCGGTGAGGTCGCCGACATCTTTCGCGATCAGGAAGTAATGCTTCATGAAACGCTCGACATCTTTCAGGCCGGGGTGCTCGGTGTAGCCGAGCCGCACGGCGATATCGCGCTGGATGTCGAATGACAGGCGTTCCTCGGCGCGGCCAGTGAGGAAATGCATGTTGCAGCGGACCGACCAGAGGAAGTCCTCGCAGCGGCGGAACAGCTTGTATTCGTCCCGATCGAACACGCCGCGTTTGATCAATTCCTCCGGCTCGCGCACGCGATAGACATATTTGGCGATCCAGAACAGCGTGTGCAGATCGCGCAGGCCGCCCTTGCCGTCCTTGACGTTGGGTTCGACCAGATAACGCGACTGCCCGGCGCGGCGGTGGCGTTCTTCGCGCTCGGCGAGCTTGGCGGCGACGAACTCGGGCGCCGTTGCGTGCACAACCTCCTTGTCGAAACGCGTCGTAAGCTCGTCGTAGAGCTTGGCGTCGCCGAACAGATAACGCACTTCGAGCAGCGCGGTACGAATGGTCATGTCGGCCTTGGCTTGGCGGATGCATTCGTTCACCGAACGCGTCGCGTGACCGACCTTCAATCCCATGTCCCAAAGACAATAGAGCAGCGCCTCCGCCACCTGTTCGCCCCACGCCGTCTGTTTGTAAGGCAACAGAAAAAGCAGATCGATATCGGAGCCGGGCGCCAAGAGTCCGCGGCCGTAGCCGCCGGTCGCGACGACCGCCATGTGTTCGGCCTCGGACGGAACCCGTCGCGCATACAGTTTGTCGCGGGCGAATTCGAACAAGATGCGGATGATCTGGTCCTGCATCTGGCACAGCCGCTCGGCGCAGCGCCGGCCCTGCCGATCCTTGAGCAGCAACTCCTCGGCTCGAGCGCGCGCCGCAGTCAGCGCCGATTTAAGCCGCTGCGCCACTGCGGTGCGCAATTCGCGCTCGTGTCCCGCATGTTGTTCGGCAAGTCTTTTGAGATCGGCAACGATCGCGGCATTGTCGAGGAGCTCGACGGCAAGACGGGTAGAGCGTTGGGTGTCCAGCATCATCGCGACTGCATAGCGGAACTTCAAATGCCCCGCACTAGCGCATTGTCATCGCCTGCATATGGTAATGAACAATGCGACGCCGCAGCTCGCGATGAGTTAGGATGTATACTCTAAAAGAATCCATCTATTAAGAATATTTTTCTATTTGACGGGTCGTTGAAGGTCCCATAAAGAACAAATATAGCGTCGATTTGAGTGAGCGGCTTCCCGGCGGCTCAACAAATCCTCTCCGTTCCGGCCCCGCAGGGCGGGCCGAGGGGACGGGGCGTGTTCGCCCCATCGCCAAGCTGATGGCGGGCTCAAACAATCCCGCCTCCATCTGCGGTCGTGTTGGGTGTGGTGAGCATCGATACGACCTTAAAACCGGAGGTCGATCATGCTGTCACGTCGTCATGTGCTGATCGGTGCCGCGGCCGTCGGGCTTGCGCCGCGCATCGCACGCGCGGCCGCCAAGCCGAGCGAAATCAACATCGATTGGGCCACCTACAATCCGGTCTCGATGTTTCTGAAGGACCACGGATTAATGGAGAAAGAATTTGCCCCGGACGGAATTTCCATCCGCTGGGTGCAGACACTGGGTTCCAACAAGGCGCTTGAATTCCTCAACGCCGGCTCGATCGATTTTGGTTCGAGCGCCGGCGCTGCCGCGCTGGTCAGCAAGATCAATGGCAATCCGATCAAATCGATTTACGTCTATTCGAAGCCGGAATGGACCGCGCTGGTGACGCGCAAGGACACCAATATCTACAAGATCACCGACCTTAGAAATAAGCGTGTCGCAGTCACCCGTGGCACCGACCCGCACATCTTCCTGGTGCGCGCGCTGCTGTCGGTCGGCATGACCGAGCGCGACATCCATGAGGTGCTGCTGCAGCACCCCGACGGCAAAACCGCTCTCATTCGCGGTGACGTCGATGCCTGGGCCGGTCTTGATCCGATGATGGCGCAGGCCCAGATCGAGGACGGCGCGCGGCTGTTCTATCGCAACGCCGACGCCAATACCTACGGCATACTGTCGACCCGTATCGAATTCCTGCACGACCATCTCGATCTGGTGAAGCGCGTGCTCGCGGTCTACGAGACCGCGCGCAAATACTGCCTCGCTCACCCGCAGGACATGGAGGCGAGCTTCATCGCCGCGACCAAGCTGCCGAAGGCCGTGGTTGAGTTGCAGCTCAATGAGCGCACCGACATCACCAACGGCCATATCGGCGCGCCGCAGCGCGAGTCGATCTTGCAGGCCGGCTTCGCCTTGCAGAAGGCCGGCGTCATCCCGGTGGACGTCGATGTGACAAAGGCGGTCGATGACCTCATCGACAACAGGTATGTATGACAAGCCCGGATTAGAGCCTCATTCCTTCGAAGCAATGGCCTCTCGCGCCATGGCGGGAGAGGGACGAGCAAGCGCGCCGAGGTGAACTGACCGCATTGCATTCGCGGATCGCACCATGTCTGTTGTAGGGATGACCATTGTCGCTGACGGCAGCCCGACGCGGGAGCGGTCGATAGGAAATCGCTGGCTGCGGTTGACGCGGCCGGTTCTGGGCCTCCTGCTGCCGGTCCTGTTGGCCGCGGCCTGGGAATTCATCGTGCGCATGGGATGGGCGAGCGGACGGCTGGCGCCGCCGCCATCGGTCATCTTTGCGGAATTCGTCGAACTGGCGCGCACCGGAGACCTGCAAAGCAACACGCTGGTGACGCTGGCACGGGTTGCCGCCGGCTTTGCGCTTGGCGTCACCACGGCCACCATCATCGGCGCTGCCGCCGGATATTCGCCGATGGTTCGTCGTTTGCTCGATCCGAGCCTGCAGGCACTGCGCGCGATCCCGTCGATCGCCTGGGTGCCGTTGTTCGTTCTCTGGCTCGGCATTTTCGAAGCTTCGAAAGTGACGTTGATCGCCGTCGGCGTATTTTTTCCGGTCTATCTCGGGCTCATGGGCGCGATCCAATCGGTCGATCGCAAGCTGGTCGAAGTCGGCCGCGCGTTCCGCTTGTCCGATGTGGCGATGGTGTGGCGGATTCTTCTTCCGGCGGTGTTGCCGGCCTATGTGATTTCGTTGCGTTCGGGCCTCGGCCTGGGCTGGATGTTCGTTGTCGCGGCCGAAATCATGGGTGCCTCACAAGGTCTCGGCTATCTCCTGGTGGACGGCCAGCAGCTCGGCAAGCCGGCCGAGATCGTTGCCGCCATCGTCGCCTTCGCGATACTCGGCAAGGCGACCGATTGGTTGATTGCGCTTGCCGCCGCGCCGTTCCTGCGCTGGGAAGACGTGGTGCGGCAGGACTAATCCATGATTGTTTCTGAATTTGACCCCCACCTTAATCTTCCCCCTTTCAGGGGGAGGACAGAAATTGCGAGGTCGTTCTCCTTCCCCCTGAAAGGGGGAGGGCGGGGCTGGGAGTCGTAAGCATGCTCAGCCTGGAGCGCGTCAGCAAAATCTATCCGAATGGCGTGCACGCGCTGGGCGGCGTTTCGCTCGAAGTCGAGTTGGGCGAGATCGTCGCCGTGATCGGCGGCTCGGGCTGTGGAAAATCAACCCTCCTGCGCGCCATCAGTGGACTCGATCCGGCGAGCGAGGGCGCGGTCGTGCTCGACGGCGAACGGATCACGGCGCCGCACGAAAAAATCGGCATCATCTTTCAGGAACCGCGGCTGTTGCCATGGCTCAAAGTTGCCGACAATGTCGGCTTCGGGCTCGGCGACCGTCCGAAACCGGAGCGAGCCCAGCGCGTGACCGCCGCGCTTGCGCGCGTCGGCCTTGCCGACAAAGCCGCGGTGTGGCCGCGCGAATTGTCGGGCGGCCAGGCACAACGCGTCGCCATCGCGCGCGCACTGGTGCCCCGTCCCGAAGTGCTGCTGCTCGATGAGCCGTTCTCGGCGCTGGACGCTTTCACCCGCAGCGACCTGCAGGATCACCTGCTGGACCTGTGGACCGACGCCAAGCCGACTTTGGTCCTGGTCACCCACGATGTCGACGAGGCCATCGTGCTTGCCGACCGCGTCATGGTGATGTGCCCGCGGCCCGGCCGCATCTTCGACGAGATCGACGTGAAATTACCGCGGCCGCGTGACCGCCAGTCAGCCGCCTTTGATTTCGTCAAGCGCCGCGTGCTGGTCGCGCTCGACCGCTCGCTCAATCGGCCCGCAACGACAGTCGACGGCGAGACCAAAGCCACCGCCGGCGCGGCGTTGTGGTGGTAACTTCCAGATCACAATGAATCGTCATGCTCGGCCTTGTGCCGGGTATCCACGTCTTTATACACATCGTCCAAGACGTGGATGGCCGGGCCAAGCCCGGCCATGACAGTAAGGGGTGAACCATCATGGATGCCGCCGGGCTGCGCGCGCTGCAGGCGCCGATCAAGGAGCGCTACAAGGCCGACCCCAAAGCCGGCCTGATTACGCTGCGTGCCAAGGGCACACTCGACGACGCGAATATCGCCTGCAAGGTCGAAACCGGTCGCGCGCTGGCGATCGCCGGCCTGCATCCGGCGACCGGCGGTTCGGGACTCGAATTGTGCTCCGGCGATATGCTGCTCGAAGCATTGGTCGCTTGCGCCGGCGTGACGCTCAAAGCGGTCGCCACGGCGATCGACATTGCGCTGAAATCCGGCAAGGTTTCCGCCGAAGGCGATCTCGATTTCCGCGGCACGCTGGGCGTCGCCAAGGATGCACCGGTCGGCTTCGCGCAGATTCGGCTGCGCTTCGACATCGACAGCGATGCGCCTCAGGAAAAACTCGACCAGCTCCTCAAGCTCACCGAGCGCTATTGCGTCGTTTATCAGACGATCAGGAGCGGGCCGCCGGTCGCGATTTCGATGCAGCGGGTGTGAGCATGGCCGGCGTCGTCGCGCTCGATCACCTGCAACTGGCCATGCCGCGCGGCCGCGAGGCGGAGGCGAGGGCGTTCTATGCCGGTATTCTCGGGCTGAACGAAATCATGAAGCCGGCAAATCTTGTCGGGCGCGGCGGCGTGTGGTTCGCGCTCGGCGCGCAACAACTTCATCTCGGTGTCGAGGGCGAGTTTCGTCCGGCGAAAAAGGCGCATCCCGCATTCCTGGTTCACGATATCCGCGGCCTGCGTGCGCGGCTCGAACAGCACGGCTATGCTCCGTACGAGGACGAGCCGTTGACAGGCTATGATCGCTTCTATGTTGCCGATCCTTTTGGCAACCGGCTCGAGCTGATGGAGCCTGTAACGCGCTCGAAATGACGCGTTTGCCGGACTTCCGCCTCTACCGCTCATGCCGTCTCATTGCCGAAGAACTGTCATGTCTCCTGAATTGCTGTTTTTGCTCGACCTCGCGCTCAAAATGGCGCTGACCGCCTTTATCGTCGTCGTCGTATCCATCACGGTCGAACGCTCGGGACCGTTTCTCGGCGCGCTCATCGCCGCGCTGCCGACCGCCGCCGGCGCTGCCTACATCATTCTCGCCTTCGAGCACCCGCCGGATTTCATTGTCGCGAGCGCCGTCGGCAGCGCCGCCGCCACAGCAGCGGTGTCGATCTTCGCCCTGGTCTATACCGTGCTCGCTCAACGTCACGGTCTGGTCATCAGCGTCGGTGTCGCCATCTTTGTTTGGTTCGTTGCTGCGGCCGCTCTGCGCGCGGTGACGTGGACGTCGCTGACCGCGCTCCTGCTCAACGTCGCGGTGTTCGGCGCGACGGTGCCGCTGAGCTGGCGCTACCGCACCTCGGGACCGCCGGCAAAATTCATGCGCACCGCCTACGACATTCCGGTGCGCGCGTTGTCCGCGGCCGTCGTGGTCGTCATCGTCACTACGATAAGCACCAGCATCGGCTCGTTCGCGTCGGGCATGTTTGCGGTGTTTCCAATCGTGATGGCCTGCACCGCGGTCATTCTGCACTTGCGCGTTGGCGGCAAAGCGGCCGCCAGCATGTTCGCGCACGCGCAGATCGCGCTCAATGGGCTGTGGCTCGGCTTTCTCGTCGTCCACTTCCTGGTTGCGCCGCTCGGCGTTTGGGGCGCGTTCGGCGTGGGCTTGATCGCGTGCGTCGCCTGGAGCGGCATTCTTTGGGCGATCCGACGGATGGCGCGCTAGGTCGGCTTCGCCTTCGCCAACTGTGCCTTGAGTGCGTAAAGCGCTTCCAGCGCGTCGCGCGGCGACATTTCGTCGGGATGGAGCGCGTGAAGCGCTTCGACCAACGCGGTGAGCGCGGTGTCGCGTTCCGGCTCGGGCGCGTTCCGTGCCGCGGCGAACAGCGGCAGATCGTCGATCAACCGCCGCGCCGGCGAGGTGCGGTCCTCGGCTTCGATTTGCGCCAGCACGAGCTTGGCACGCTCAATCACACTTGCCGGCAGGCCGGCAAGCTTCGCCACCTGGATTCCGTATGAGCGGTCGGCGGCGCCGGGCACGACTTCGTGCAGGAAGACGACGTCGCCCTGCCATTCCTTGACCCGCATCGTGGCGTTGTGCAGCCGCGCGAGCTTGGCCGCGAGCGCGGTCATCTCGTGGAAATGCGTTGCGAACAGGGTGCGGCAGCGATTGCTCTCGTGCAGATGCTCGATCGCCGCCCAGGCGATCGACAGCCCATCGAAGGTCGCCGTGCCGCGGCCGATCTCGTCCAGGATGACAAGCGCGCGCTCGCCGGCCTGGTTGAGGATCGCAGCCGTCTCCACCATCTCGACCATGAAGGTCGAGTGACCGCGCGCCAGGTCGTCGGCCGCGCCGACGCGCGAGAACAGCCGATCGACCACGCCGATATGGGCGGCCCGCGCCGGCACGTAGCTTCCCATCTGCGCCAGCACGACGATCAATGCGTTCTGGCGGAGAAAGGTCGATTTGCCGGCCATGTTCGGGCCGGTCACAAGCCAGATGCGACCGGCCGAAAGATCGCAATCGTTGGCGACGAACGGCCCGCCGTCGCGCCCAAGCGCTTGCTCGACGACCGGGTGCCGCCCGGCCGTGATGACAAAGGCAAGACTGTCGTCGACCTCAGGGCGCACATAGTCGCGTTCGACCGCCAGCGTCGCCAACGCGGTTGCGACGTCGACCAGCGCGAGCGCCTCGGCAGCCGTCTTGATCGCGGCGCTCGCCGCCGTAATGCTCGCGGCAAGACGGTCGAAAATTTCAAGCTCAAGCGCGAGCGCGCGGTCGGCGGCATTGGCGATCTTCGCTTCGAGTTCACCCAATTCGGTGGTCGTGAAGCGCACCTGCCCGGCGGTGGTCTGGCGATGAATGAAGGTGCCGTTGAACGGCGCATTCATGAGTTTTTCGCCATGCTGCGCCGTGACGTCGACGAAGTAGCCGAGCACGTTGTTGTGCCGGATTTTCAGCGAACGGATGCCGGTCGTCTCGGCATAGCGCACCTGCAGTGCGGCGACGAAGCGGCGCGATTCGTCGCGCAGCGTGCGCGCCTCGTCGAGTGTCGTCTCATAGTTCGAGCGCACGAAACCGCCGTCGCGGCGCAACGCCGGCAGCTCCTCGGCGAGGGCCTTTGCAAGTTCCGATGCAATCCCGACATCGGCATCGCGAAGCGCCGCGATCGCCTGCGCAATGTCGCGAGGGATGTGTCCGAACGCCGCCAGCCCTTTGGAAAATCGCACCGCTGCGA
>JASHQI010000082.1 GCA_030037645.1 Xanthobacteraceae bacterium | reverse complement strand
CATCCGCTGCGCCATCAGCCGCGCCGCGAGATCCGTCGATCCGCCCGGCGGGAATGGCACGATCAGCGTGATGCTGCGCGACGGGAAGGTGTCGGCATGCGCAGGCGCAACGAAGGCAAGAAGTAACAGCGCAACGGCAACGATCGGATTTCGCATGGTCCAACCCTTCAAACAATTTGCGAGATCGTAGCCGCGATAACCGGCCGCGTCATCCGGGTGTCGCGTCGCCGTCGACCATCGCAAAATTTCTTGAGTCATGCGCAAAATTGACATTACGATGACCTGCTTGGCTCAAGTGTCGTGTGATTTTACAGCGATGGAGTCGGCCATGTTTCGCTTATTCACCGCTTTGTTTCTCCTCGTTGCCGCAAGCGTCGGCGCACATGCCCAGAGCTTTCCGGTGCCGTCCTATTGGAAAGACCAGCGCGGCGCCGAGATGAAGTTCTACAAAATAGATGCGCAAGGAAAATTGACAGGCGTCTACACCAACCCTGACGCCGGCGCCTGCCGGAACGCACCTTTCCCCTTAACTGGCCGAGTGCGTGGCGCCCACATCCACCTCGTCGTGGTCTGGGCCAATGGGGTGCTCAATTGCAAAACCCGGACGCTGTGGAGCGGTCAGGTCGTCGGCAAAACGATCGACACGAAGTGGGCGATTATCGGGACTGGCCTCCCTCTGCCAGTAACGGGCCTCGACATTTTTCACCAGCAGCCCTAAGCGGCCGCGAGCGAAGGATTCTTCTCGTACCTCCCCCCCTGGAGTGGGAGGGTGAAGGAAAAGATCGCACTCACGGCAGCATGCGTCGTTCTCGCGACGCGTGTGCGCCCGAGGCATGTCCGGCAGTGCGAGAGGAAGCGGCGAAACCTTCCAATACTTCGTCAGGGCAATGAATCGTTTCGCGCCGCTCGCAATGACGGATGGCAAGAACGAAAGGAAGAAAGGAAGCGGAACGCCGACAAACGCACTGTCTCATGAGGCCGGGCCAGCGGGCCCGGCCGCGCGCTCAAGCGCAGCGCGCTCGCCTGTCGGCGTTCCACCACGGCTCTTGCCAGGGAGACTCTCGTCTCCAAGGCTCAGTCTCAGGCCATGCTTCCTGGGACGCGGCCGCTTGAAGAAGTCGCCGGGCGGGCGTTACCCGCCCCTGCCTGTCCCAGTCCAGCGATGCACCTCGCGCGCCGGTCATAGTGCCGGCGAGATGATGCCCAAGCCGCCCGGGAGCCAAGGTGACGAGCCCTTGCCCGCGGGCACCGCACTCGCCCCGCCGGACAGGGTCACCGCCCGGCGTCCTTTACGGGAGCGAGATTCGTGACAGTGTGTAACTGAAATGGGGACCAGCGTCAAGGAAAATGTGACGATGTGGGACCTCAGTTTAGTCGTAAAGATAACGCTGAAATCCAATGAAAGTGTTCCGTTTCGCCGCAATGTCGCCAAGCTGATCGATCGCGTTCGGCACCGAGCGATATTTGAGTTGGAGGAGGTCACTGAGCTTGTCTTGGTCCAGCTCGCCGACCTCCTGATTCACGTATTGCGCTAGAACGAAATCAAGAAAGGCTTGCAGCTTCGGCTCATACCTGCCGAGGATATTGCTTTTGTGTGTTGCCGTGTCGTCCGGCACCCTCGATGCGCCCCGGGCAGATAGACTCGCGGCGGACCCGGCTGTCGGCAACGAGACCCCAGCCTGCGTCCCGCAAGGCGGGATCGATCAGTTCGGCGCGGGTCTCGGCCTCGTTCACGGCATCGCTCTCTTGCCGAACGGAGTGTGATATACTTCGCCTGTATGCTTGTCGGTCCGGCAGGGCCGGGACCGCAGCGCCACCGGAGACCCGCATGGGCATCGCCGAACGGATTTATGAGCAAGTGAAGGCGTTGCCCGAGCCGCTGGCCCGGGAGGTGCTGGACTTCGTTGCCTTCCTCCGCGAGCGAGGCGACCGTGCGCAGTGGCGCGATCTGATGGCGGCCCAGGCGGCGTCGCTTGCGCCGCAATGGGATAACGCCGAGGACGAAGTCTGGAATAATGCATAAGCGCGGCGATCTGCTGCTCATCCCGTTCCCGTTCACCGACCTGTCGTGCCTAGATTGATATTGTCCCGAGCGGTACCTTTACTCACCCCAACCTCCGATCAAACTCCAGCACCGCGTTGAGCAGCACTTGGGCGCCGGCGGCGCATTCGGAAAAACTCGTCGATTCCGCTTCGTTGTGCGAAATGCCGCCGGCGCAGGGCACGAAGATCATGGTGGTGGGCGCGACGCGGGCGATAGAAGCGGCGTCGTGGCCGGCGCCTGAGATCATGTCGCGCGATGTCAGGCCGGCTTTTCGCACGCCGACGCGCACGCAGTCGATCAGCTCCGGCGCGAATTTGATCGCCGGCGAATCCCAGATGCGGCTCTCGGCATAGGCGAGGTTCAGCGGCGGCAGGATTTTGGCCAGCGCGGCGCGCAATTCTTCCTCCATGGCGTCGAGCGCGCGGTCGTCGGGATGGCGGAAATCCACGGTAAAAAACACCCCGCCGGGGACCACGTTGCGGCTGTTCGGTTTGTTCTCGATCAGGCCGACGGTGCCGACCGCGTCGGGCGCGTGTTCGCGCGCGATCGCGTCGACGCGTTCGATCATGCGCGCCGCGCCGAGCAGCGCATTCTTGCGCAGCCCCATCGGCGTGGCGCCGGTGTGGGCTTCCTGGCCGGTGACCGTGATTTCGTACCAGCGCATGCCCTGCACGCCTTGGACGACGCCGATGGAGCGGTTCTCGCTTTCGAGGATCGGGCCTTGCTCGATATGCAGTTCGAACAGCGCCGAGAACGTGCGGGCGCCGGCGCGCTCGTCGCCCCGGTAGCCGATGCGCGCCAATTCGGCGCCGAACGTCTTGCCGCCGCGATCGGTACGCGAATAGGCGTAGTCCGGCGTGAACACGCCGGCGAAGACGCCGGAGGCGGGCATGGCCGGCGCAAAGCGCGCGCCTTCCTCGTT
>JASHQI010000081.1 GCA_030037645.1 Xanthobacteraceae bacterium | reverse complement strand
GAGGGATCAACCGCCACCACGACGCGGTTGCGGTGCGCTAGGCCAAGCTCGGTCACGCGCGACTTGGCGATGATCTCGTAGCTAAACAGCGCCCCGTCGAGGTCGTCGATATAGGCGCCCTCGAAGAACCGTTTGCGTTGTCGCTCCGGCAGCCGCGACAGGCTATCGAGATAATCCTTCGTCAGGTGCGGATTGTCGCGCGGATTAAGAAACATCCATGCGTAATTATCCGGATCGTCGAGCGGCAGGCGCGAGATAGGATCGCGCTTGTCGCCGAACAGCACGTTGGTCCAATGACCTTTGTTGGTCGGATTGAGGTCGTAATAGGCGGCCTGCTTCAACCCCTCGACGACCTGCGCCAGCCGCGTCAGCGCAATCAGCACCGAAGAATATGAAATTTGCGAACATTCATTGAGAAAAATCGTGACGTATTCCTTGCCGAGAATCTTTTCGACGCGTTCCTGGTCATCGAGACCGCCGATCCAGATTTCCGAGCCGTTTCGCAGCGAAAAATAGCCGTCCGTGCGATGATGCGTCAGCGGCTCGTTCGGGAAGCCCAGCCGAAAGACTTTTGGCAACGTATCGAGCGCAATCGACGGTCGCACGGCATTAAAGCGCAGCCGCAGAATGGCGTGGCGCGAATTCTCGAAATTGACGGCACGCTGGGCGATTTCGTTGACCAGAAGCGTGGTCTTGCCGGAACGCGCGCCGCCGACCAGGAGCGTGTGACGCCGGCCCGCACCCAGCAGCGCCCGCGCCTCTTTCTGCTTTGCCGTGAGGACGAGACTGCTGACGGAAGCTCGAGACGAATCTCGCTGGCTTGCCATTCGCGCCCATCGTGTCCGGCGTTGTTTCCCTTTCTACCGCTGCCGCCGCACTCCCGGATCGATTGCGGCCGGACCGGTTAAGGACAAACTGACGAACCGACGGACGAAACATTCATTCGATCGCGATCTTCACCGCGCGCAGCCCGCGCTTGGTGCTTTCAATATCGAAAGTCACCGCCTGGCCCTCATAGAGCGAATCGATTCCCGCCGGCAGGTCGGTGCGGTGGACGAACACGTCGCCGGCGCCATCGTCCCTCACGAAAAATCCATAGCCCTTGGTTTCATTGAAGAATTTAACCTTGCCTTTGACGGTCACGGCGCATCCTTTGATGTTGCGGTGTGTCTTGCGACGCCAGGCGTCGCCATCGCCTTGCCTGCGTGACAGCTTTATCGCCCCGATCTGTTTCAATCGCGCGGCGACTTCGACGAAATGTTCTGGAATGACGGGTGCTGCGAGCGCAGTTCTGCAAGGCCTGCGTGCGCGCGAGGAGATGCCGCAAAAGCAACCGCGCTGTCAAGCACGCGCATCACGACCATCCTGAAAATTCGCCGTATGAGGTTGATCGCATGCATGAAATTTTTTTGTTTGATGATCATCTGAATTTTTTCGGTTTCACGCAAAACGCGCTCGCTCGGGCGAACCTCAAAGATGATTCTTAGATTTGTTTCAGCGTGGCGGCGAGCTTGCGGACCATATTTTCCTTGTATTGACGCATCCAATCCTGATAGCGCACGACCCGTTCGCCCCGAGCAGATGCTTCAACGCGGTATTGCCGATAGGACGTGTTCACGGATCGCAGCCCGCCCGACCGTTGAAGTTGCTCCATGGCGCGATCCATCTGCGAAACAGCCACCATGGCTGCCTCGGCAATTTCTTCGTCCGAAAACAGGCTCACGCCGCGCTGCTTTGCAACGCGCACGATTGATTCGCAGGCGCGTTCGAACGCGTCTGGCTGTTGTACAGCCGCAGCGGCTTTCGAAATATCTTGTCGCTGCTGACGCCGAAGACGCGCCATGGCGCCCGCGGCAACGGATTCGGCATCGGAGACGCGGCGACACCAGCAGCGCATCCGTACCGTCTCATCCGCTGCAAGCATCAGCGGCGCGGCGCCGGCGATGCGGAAGCCACCTGGACCGTCAATCAGCGAGACGGCGGCGAGCGCCAAACCCTCTCGATAAGCGGTGACCAAGCTGGCCTCTTCGCCCCGGGCCTGTTTTCTCAGCGGATGGGCACTCGGCAACGGATCAATTCCCGCGTGATGATTCGCAGGCCCTGGAGCTTGCGCGCATTGAACACGCGTCGCGTGACCTTGATTCGCTTCAAGCCGTCATCGACGTCGCTGTCGAACGCCGCCCACAACGAGCCGAGATTGACCGCGCGCGCCACATGCTGGAATTCCGCGCCCGAAAGATACGCCGCCGGCCAGTGCAGGGCTTCCTCCATGCGCGCGATCTCGGCGGGCGACGGCGGAATTCGCACCCGGTTCCGCAACTTCGCCATGCGTTCAAGTTCGTAAGTTTCCAGTTGCGAGTTCAGATCGGCGCGGTCGTAAAGGTAAAACGGCATCGAATTGGCGTAGCTCCGCGGCCGCGTCGCCATCGGCAGTCGCGCCAAGACTCGGAACGCCTCCTCCATGCGCAGCATCACGTGGATGAACGACCAGCGGTCCGGCAGCGGCGGTGTACGCGCCAGCGATGGCGGCCGGATAAAGCCGACCGCGCCGAGAATGCCGCTGCGCTCCCCGCGCAGTTCGGCGCTGGCTGCGGCGGCGGCACGCTCGGCGAGCGGCCTCGCCTTAGAGGCCTCATCGAGAATCATCAAAATCGCAGCCCCCGCGGACCGGAACTGATGACAAAGGACCGTGCGGCAGGCGCCCGCCTCGGTGCATCTGTCACTGGCGTCGGTGACTCGCGGTTATGTTGTCCGGTCAAAACCTCCGTTTTGACTTCGCTGGTACGATAGGCGCGCTGCGCGTGAACGGCGCAGTACGGCATGCCACGCTCGAGATCGGCGCCAGGCGCGCCGCAAAAATGGAATTTACTTGTCCCGGGCCGCCCGAAGGGCCACCGGCAGCTGTCATTGGTCAGTTCCAGCAAGGTCTTGCCGGGCCAACGCGTCGTCGCAGGCGGTGCTTGATTCGATTTTTTTCGCACTGGGGTCCGGCGACGCCGCGCCGGGGATTCGCCGTGCACCGTCGGTGGCGCTCCGATCGGAGAATCAAGTCGCAGCCGGAAAATCTTCCCCAGCACCGCGGACCGCGACATGGCGCCCAGACGCAAGGCAATGGCCGCGGCCGTGCTGCCCCCGGCCCACAATTGCTTGAGCAACGCGGTCCGCTCATTCGTCCACGTCTCGTCCTGCATCCAAAACCTCCGAATGAGCGTGACGTCGGCTTCGGCTCGTCACATAAAACGTGACGATAGTCACTGTCAAGTCACAGTTTTGGACGCTAGCGATCCTGCACCGAATTCGTGACAATGATTCGCATGGCAAGACGGATTCGCGGTGGCCGGCCGCTCACCGGGCTCTACTACGCACGCGAGCAGCGCGGCATGAGCCGATCAGAACTGGTGCGGCTGTCGGGTGTTTCGAAGCAGCAGTTGTCGCGGCTCGAAAACGGCCAGATCAGGCTGCGGCTCGATCACCTCAAGCCGTTTGCCAGCCATCTCGGCTACACGCCTGAACAGATCTTGTTGTGGGGCCGCTATCCCGGCACCGGCACCGGCCACATCGAATCAAGCGACGTGTTGCGCGAGGAAGCCGCGCAGGACGAGCCGCTCGGCCCGTCCCCCGGCCAGGTTCCGGAACTCGACACCCGCGCCGGGCTCGGCGGCGGCGGCGTCCCGGCGCGCGAAGTGCGCAAAGAGGGTCGGCACGCGGACCCAATAAAATCAGAGGGTTGGCTGTTCCCCACCAGCTTCGTGCGCGAGCAATTGCACACCGCGCCGGCGCGCCTCTTGGTGCTCGACACCAACGGCGACAGCATGGCGCCGACCATCCTGTCGGGCGAACGCGTCATCGTCGATACCGGGCACAAGACACCGACCCCCGACGGTCTCTACGCCATTCGCGATACTTTTGGGCATATCGTCGTCAAACGGCTCCAAGTGACGCGCTCGGCCAAGCCGACCCGGGTCAAGATCATTTCCGACAATCCCAACCATGCCAGCGAAGAGACGCCGCTGAACGATCTCGAGATCGTCGGCAAGGTGCTGTCCTGCCTGAAGCTGTTCTGAGCCGGCCGGCGCCCCGGCGCCGTTCCCCGAATCCATCCCCACCGACCACGTGAGTGACGCGCACGCCCGCCGGCCGCGCGCGATGTCTCTTGTCTCTGAAATAGATACGCGATCTTGACTCTCGTCTCCTTTTCAGTTACATCCATCCGATGCCGCAGCCGCCGGGCGAGACCCCCACGCGCGAAGGCGCTCGCCGCGCCGCATCAGCGCTCGATGCGGCGCTCGCTCAAATCGGCAAATCCTTCGACGACGCCGCACGCATCAGGAGCTTCAAGATCCGCGTCAAACGAATGCTCCGGCTGACGCCGGACCACGCTGCGATCCGGGCCCGCTTTGGCGCGCGCGCCGCGCTCTTGAGCGGCCGCGACCTGACCGAGGCGATCGGCAGCGTCGAGCGATGGTGGCGCGACGAGCGCAAGGCATTTCAAATCGCCAGCGCGCTCGGTTTCGGCACGCGGTTGTCGCTCGACGTTCTCGGCGACCTGCGCCTCATCCTGCGGCTGATGCGTTTCAAGCGGATGGACGCTGAGTTCGGCGCGCTTGTCGCTATTCTTTGCGCGCTCCCGATCGCCCTGGCGGCCGAATGACCGGACCCGCCGGCG
>JASHQI010000080.1 GCA_030037645.1 Xanthobacteraceae bacterium | reverse complement strand
CCGCTGGATGTTGCAGCCCGAGGTGCCGGTGGTGCCACAGCCGCTGGAGAGCCGGGGCTAGCACGTCATAGCTGAACACCCCTCCAAATAGACTGAAGACGGCGCGGGCGACCGCGCCGTCTTCATTTTATCGCAGGCGTTTGGAAGGCGCCGTCGGCTCGGCCAAGTCCCTGCCCAAATCAAACAAATTGAGCCTCGTTCAATCGCCGAGCGGTATCGGCAAAGCCCGTCGAGCTAACCCTCCATTAAGGTTAATGCACGATGATCGCACGCGTTTGGTCGCCTGTTGCGCGCCAACGGACGGAAAGGTCGGCCGATGCGTTGGGTCATTTGTGCTTTGGTTGTGCTGGCGCTCCCGGCGAGCGCGTTCGCCGGCGACTTCGATGTCCTGCGCGGCCCGCAAATCGTTGGGCCAGCAAATTTCTACAACTGGAGCGGCTTCTATTTCGGCGGTGACCTTGGTTTCAACGAACAGCAAGCCAACTTCTCCAATGCCACTCAGCCGCTGGTGGCCTACAGCCTGCGTGAATTGGTGCTCGAGGAAGACGACGAACCTTCCGAGTGGCCGGTGCTGGGCAACGGTGAGGCCAAGGCAGCCGGCTACGGTGGTTTTCTCGGCTACAACATGCAGTGGCAAGACGTGATTTTCGGAGTTGAAGGGAACTATACGCATACGTCCCTTACTTCCACCGCGTCCGTATCGCCGATCGGCTGGACCACGCCGAGCCGCGTCGTGACGGCAGGTAGCTATGGCTACGATGTCGCTCTGACGGGCACCGGGAGAGTGACACTGACCGACTACGGCGAGGCGCGGGCGCGGGCCGGATATGTCCTCGGTAATTTCTTGCCGTATGGCTTCGTGGGAGCGGTGATAGGAGGAGGAAGCTACAGCATTACGACGCTCGCGAATGTCACGCAAAGCACGCTTACGCCGCCTTTCCCATGCACTTTCAACGATTCAACGTGCCAAAACTTCAATTTCCCAGACAGCGTCGGGCAGAACAACGCGCTGTTCTACGGCGTTTCCGTCGGCGGCGGACTTGATTGGGCGCTGACGCCAAACATTTTTCTGCGCGGCGAGGCGGAGTTCGTCCAGTTTGCACCGGTCGCAAACGTCACGTTCACCCTCGTCAAGGCCACCGTCGGCGCCGGCCTCAAGTTCTAAATGAATTTCTGACGGACTTTGCCGGGCTCTCTGCAAGACCTGCTTGACGGCGCTCCCAACAGCCTTTACTTCCAGCGGCGGGACACCCCTCCCCAACGAGGGGCGACTATCTGGAAGGATAGAGCATGACGATTGCGATGCCTTCTGTGCGGCCGGTTGTGCCGCATTTTTCGTCTGGCCCTTGCGCTAAGCGCCCCGGCTGGACCGCTCAATCCCTCTCCGACGCCGCCCTGGGACGTTCGCACCGCTCGAAAGCCGGCAAGGCGAAGCTCAAGCGCGCCATTGATCTGAGCCGCGAAGTGCTGCGGGTTCCCGCCGACTATCGCATCGGCATCGTTCCGGCCTCCGATACCGGCGCGGTCGAGATGGCGTTGTGGTCTTTGCTGGGCCCGCTGCCGGTGACCATGCTGACCTGGGAATCCTTCGGTGAAGGCTGGGTCGGCGACGTCGCCAAGGAGCTCAAACTCAAAAACGTGACCGTGCTGCGCGCTCCGTACGGCGAGTTGCCCCAGCTCGGCGCGATCGACCCGGCAAGCGATGTCGTGTTCACCTGGAACGGCACGACGTCCGGCGTTCGCATTCCCCATGCCGATTGGATCGCAGCCGATCGGACCGGCCTTGCCATCTGCGATGCGACCTCGGCCGCTTTTGCCCAGCCGCTCGACTGGCCGAAGCTCGATGTCGTCACGTTCTCCTGGCAGAAGGCGCTGGGCGGAGAGGCCGGCCATGGCATGCTCATCCTCTCGCCGCGTGCGGTCGCGCGCCTCGAAAGCTATGTCCCGCCGTGGCCGATGCCAAAAATCTTCCGCATGACCAAGGGTGGCAAGCTCATCGAGGGAATCTTTGCCGGCGAGACCATCAATACACCGTCGATGCTGTGTGTTGAGGACTATCTGGACGCACTCGAATGGGCGAAAGCCATTGGTGGCCTGCCGGCATTACACGCGCGCGCCGACGCCAATGCCAAGGTCATCGCCGATTGGGTAGCGCGCACGCAATGGATCGATTTTTTGGCTCGCGATCCGGCGCTGCGGTCGAACACATCGGTCTGTCTGAAGATCGTCGATCCGGCCGTGAGCCGGCTTACCCCTGATGCGCGGGCCGCGTTCGTCAAGGGCATCGCCGCTACGCTCGAGAAGGAAGGCGTTGCTTACGACATCGACGCCTATCGCGATGCGCCGCCCGGACTGCGCATTTGGTGCGGTTCAACCGTCGAGCGCGCCGATGTCGAAGCGCTCACACTCTGGCTCGACTGGGCCTATGCCAAGGCCAAGGACGCCCTCGCCAAGGCGGCATAACTCGGAGCAAGCCATGACTTCCAAAGTCCTCATTTCCGATGCGCTTTCGCCGGCCGCCGTGGCGATCTTCAAAGATCGCGGCCTCGACGTCGAATTCCAGCCCAATCTGGGCAAGGACAAGGACAAGCTTGCCGAGACGATCAACGGCTTCGACGGGCTTGCCATCCGCTCTGCGACCAAAGTCACGGCGAAAATGCTGGAGAAGGCCAAAAACCTCAAAGTGATCGGCCGAGCCGGCATCGGCGTGGACAATGTCGACATCCCCGCGGCGACGGCGCGTGGCATCATCGTGATGAATACGCCGTTCGGCAACTCGATCACGACGGCCGAGCACGCGATCACGCTCATGCTGGCGCTGGCGCGGCAAATCCCCGAAGCCGACGCCTCAACGCGAGCCGGCAAGTGGGAGAAGAACAAATTTCTTGGCGTGGAGATTTTCAGCAAGACGCTGGGAATCATCGGCTGCGGCAATGTCGGCTCGATTGTCGCGGACCGTGCCATCGGACTGAAGATGAAGGTGATCGCCTACGATCCCTACCTGTCCGCCGAGCGCGCGCTGAATATCGGCGTCGAAAAGGTCGAACTCGATGAATTA
>JASHQI010000007.1 GCA_030037645.1 Xanthobacteraceae bacterium | reverse complement strand
AGGTTGTGACCGGAGTCGATCGCGAAGTGGAGGTTCTGGCCCGGTGAGCGGGGCGCATCGCACCCCCGAACTTCATCCGAGGGTGGTCACCGGTTCTCCGAACAGATCACGCTCCACCAAAATACTCACGCCGCCTTTTTCATGCGCGCCACATCGGGCGGGACCGCTTCTTGTGACAGCGCGTCGAGCGCGGCGTCGAGCGGCATTGTCTGCTGTCGCTCGCTGCCGAGCCGCCGTATTGAGACGGTGTGCTCGGCGGCCTCTTTCTTGCCGACCACGAGCAGGACCGGGACTTTCGCCAATGAGTGCTCGCGGACTTTGTAGTTGATCTTTTCGTTGCGCAGGTCGCCTTCGACCCGCAGCTCGGTTCGTCGCGCCGCGGCAATTACCTCGCGCGCATAGTCGTCGGCATCCGAGGTGATGGTGGCGACCACGGCCTGCAGCGGCGACAGCCACAGCGGCAAATGGCCAGCATAGTGCTCGATTAAGTTGCCGATGAAGCGTTCCAGCGAGCCGAACATCGCCCGGTGCAGCATCACCGGCGTCACCTTGTTGGAATGCTCGTCGATGTAGAAAGCGCCGAGCCGGCCCGGCATGTTGAGATCCACCTGCACGGTGCCGCACTGCCAGTCGCGGCCGATGGCATCGCGCAACACGTATTCGAGCTTGGGGCCATAGAAGGCGCCTTCGCCCTTGTTGAGCGTCCATGGCCGGCCGGAGGTTTGCAGCGCCGCCATCAGGGCGGCTTCGGCCTTGTCCCAGACCGCGTCGTCGCCGATGCGTTTGTCCGGCCGGTCGGAAAACTTGATGTGCACGTCGTCGAACCCGAAATCCGCGTAGATCGACAGGATCAGATCGTTGACCTTGAGCACTTCCTCGGCGATCTGCCGCTCGGTGATGAAAATATGGGCATCGTCCTGGGTAAAGGCGCGCACACGCAACAGACCGTGCAGCGAGCCCGACGGCTCGTTGCGATGCACCTTGCCGAACTCGGCGATCTTGAGCGGCAAGTCGCGATAGGATTTCAGCCCGTTCTTAAAAATCTGCACGTGGCCGGGGCAGTTCATCGGCTTCACCACATAGGTGCGTTCGTCCTCCTCCTTCGGCTCGATCAGAAACATGACATCGCGGAATGTCGCCATGTGGCCGGACGCCACCCATAGCGACGAGTCGATGAGCTGCGGCGCGTTGACCTCGGCATAACCTGCCGCCTGCTGCCGGCGCCGGATGTAGTTCTCCAGCGTCTGGAACAGCGTCCAGCCTTTGGGATGCCAGAACACCGAGCCGGGCGCCTCTTCCTGAAAGTGGAAGAGGTCCATCTCGCGACCGAGCTTTCTGTGGTCGCGCTTCTCCGCCTCCTCGATCTGTTTCAAGTAGGCGTCGAGCTCGTCTTGCTTGGCGAAAGCGGTGCCATAGATGCGGGAGAGCATCTCGCGGCTTGAATCGCCGCGCCAGTACGCGCCGGCCGTCTTCATCAGCTTGAAGGCGTTGCCGACCTTGCCAGTCGAGGTCATGTGCGGGCCGCGGCAGAGATCGAACCAGTCGCCCTGCTTGTAGATCTTGATCTGCTGGTCTTCCGGAATGGCGTCGACCAGTTCGACCTTGAAAGCTTCGCCCTTGTCGCGAAAGACTTTTTTCGCCTGATCGCGCGACCAGACTTCCTTGGTGAAAGGTCTATCGCGCGCGATGATCTCGCGCATTTTTTTCTCGATGGCCCCGAAATCCTCCGTCGTGAACGGCTCATTGCGGAAAAAATCGTAATAGAAACCGTTGTCGATCACCGGACCGATGGTCACTTGTGTGCCGGGCCACAAGGTCTGGACCGCTTCCGCCAGCACATGCGCGGCGTCATGGCGGATCAGCTCGAGCGCGCGGGGATCGTCGCGGGTGAGGAACTCGATTTTCGCATCGCGCTCGATCGGATCGTTCAAATCGGCAAGCATGCCGTCGAGCGCCATGGCCACAGTTCGCTTGGCGAGCGAAGGCGAAATGCCTTTGGCGATGTCGAAACCGGTGGTGTGGGGCGGATACTCTCGACGCGCGCCGTCGGGAAAGGTCAGCGCGACCATTGCTCACTCCTGTTGCTCACTCGCTGCCTACGAATGCAGGTAAGCGCAAAAAAGGGATATAGCAGGTGAACGCTGCGGCGCAACGGGGGCTGCCCCCGCCAGCCTTATGGGAATGACCCGCCTGCCGGGCGGTCTCCGGGGACGATATGCAGCCCCGCCGCTCATGTCTCGCGCGCATAGCGTCATGCGATCGTTGACACGAAAGCCGCAATTCAACGGCACGACCAGAACTTTTCCCGATGAGGACGGGCGAATGCGGCAGCCGCGCCCAGGAATCATCAAACTACGATCATACCTCTGCCCCATTGCCTGCCGACCGTTAACCCAGGTCCGCGCAAGACCGCGGCATGACCGCGTTCCGCAGTCAAAGGCGTGCAGCTCTCAAGCGCGGCGAGGGTCGGTGTCTCATACATTGCAGGCGTGCAACGCAAGCGTGTTGCGTCGCGTAAGCCTGCCGCACGGGGGTGCAGATGACGGCGTGTTTTCGGCGGCTAGTAAACTCCACAAAGGTAACCTGGGCCTTGGTCATTGCGGTGTTGGCGGTAGCCATTTCCGTCTTGCCCAGTTACGCGCAAAAGCATCATGTCGATGGAAATGCGCCGATCCCCGACAAGGCGGACCTCGGCTCGATAGGGGCACAGATCAACGCCAATACCATCGCCATCGTTTCGGGCAACATCAACGCGGCGTGGCTCACGCTTGCATACGACTTGTCGGCGGTCCTCGACGATGGAAACAATTTCCGCGTCTTGCCTGTCATTGGTAAGGGCGGCGCGCAGAATGTCCGCGACGTCCGTTATTTGAAAGGCATCGATCTCGGGATTACGGTCACGAGCGTCCTCGGCAAGTTCCGCCGATCAGGCGAGCTGGGGGACATTTACGACAAGATCGATTACATCACCAAGCTGTCCAGCGATGAAATGCACGTTCTCGTGCGCAGCGATTCCGGCATCACCTCGCTGCAGCAGCTAAACGGCAAGAAAGTCAATTTCAGCGATATGGGTAGCGCGACGGAGGTGTCCGCTAACGACGTCTTTGAGCGGCTCGGCATCAAGCCCATCGAGGTGAACATGGGACAGGCCGACGCCTACGTGAAAATGAAAAGCGGCGAAGTCGCAGCAACGATCCAATTCGGTGCAAAGCCTGCACCGGCAATCGCGAAATTGCGCGAGAGCGACGGCATCCGCCTGTTGCCCGTTCCCTACGATGCACGACTGCAGCAGGACTACCTGCCGGCGACTTTGACCAACAAAGACTATCCGGGAATCATCCCCGTGGGTCAGAGCATCGATACCATTGCTTATGGCGCAGTGATGATCGCGTACAACTGGCCGAAGGGGACAGACCGTTATCGGCGCGTTGCCGAATTCGTCGATCGCTTCTTCTCGCATTTTGCCGAATTCCAGAAGCCGCCGCGTCATCCGACGTGGCGCGAGGTCAATCTGGCGGCGGACCTGCCGGGTTGGAGGCGCTTCCCGGCAGCCCAGGAATGGCTCGATAGCCATCGTCCTCCATCACCGCAGTTAGTGGGAGAGAACAGCTTCGATCAGTTCCTAGCGCAGCGCGCTGGGGCCACGGCAGCTCTCACGTCGGATCAACGCGAACAGTTGTTTCGTGAATTTCTGAAGTGGAATCAGGACCGCGCGCACAGCCAGAACACGGGAGGCTAGAGCGTCATTCCTTCAAGTCGAATCGATTTGACGCTCCGGCATTTTGGTGGAGCATGATCTTTTCGGAAAATCGGTATCCACTTTTCCGGATCATGCTCTAGCACCGGCGAGCGTTGCGTGAGACTCGGCCGCACGGTCGAGAGGTGGAGGCAAGTTATGAGTACTCCAACGCCCCAAGACTGCAAGTTAGAAGGCCTTGATCTCTATGCGCCGCGACGGTCGCGCACGTCCGCTGCGTCGGAAGTCGAAATTTCTGAGTCCCAATCGCCGCCATCTGCGCCGGCAAACGATCAACCGAATGGGCAGGAAGACGCTGAGCCTACGGGCGGCGTCGGACCTATGCAGGCGGCCGAAGCGCGGCTTGATGACGCAATTCAAGTGGCCATCGAGATTGGACGGCCGTTTCGGGATGCACCGCCTCAAGAATCCGCAACATCACTTCCGCCGGTTGCGAATTTGAGCTTGCGGCGACTGGACGCGGCGAGCCGGTCCTCGCCGGCAACCGAGCGGTTTGGTCGTCTACCCGCCGAAACACAACTGCCCCGGCGCTCGCGCCTCGATCCGGAAGTCGTGCCCGAACCGCCGATCAGCATGCAACGCCGCATCGGCGTCCCGCTGCTGGTCCAATATGTGGTGGTGGCCGGCGTTGCCGCAATCGCTGCTTACGGCCTTACGATGATTTTCGCCTCCGAACCCCACTCCGGCCAGTCCATCGCGAAGAATGATGTCGGCGCCATGAGGCGCGGGCCATCGGACAATTCGACCAAACCATCCGGCAATCCGACTGAGCTATCGGACATTTCCACTGCCCCACCCATCGTACAACCGCCGGCGCGATTGGTCGTCGAGGACCAAAAAGCCTTCGCGAATGAGCCTCTTTCGCTCGGGGTTTCAGTGGACGGAGCAACGGAGCGCGACTCTCTGCTGCTCGCCGGGCTGACCGTTGGTACGCGAGTGTCGATGGGCCTGCCTGTCAGCCAATCCAGTTGGCAATTACCATTGCACGATCTTAACAACGCGGTCGTTTATGCCCCCAAAGACTTTATCGGCGTGATGAATACCGCGATCGATCTGCTGTCGCCCGATAAAAAACTGATGGATAGCCGAGCGATACGGTTCGAGTGGCTTGCTAAGCAACCGCGGCCAACGGAGGCGGTCAGACGAGTTGATTCGGGAAGTCCGAGCGTAGTTCCCGTTCAACCGATCGACCAGGAAGAAACCGCCCTACTGATGAAGAGAGGCGAAGATCTCTTGAATACCGGTGACATTGCCGGGGCGCGGCTTGCGTTCAAACATTTGGCCGACGCCGGCAACTCGGAGGCCGCGCTCGCGCTCGGTGCCACGTTTGATCCAAGCTACCTCGCCGCGCACAGTGTCATTGGTGTCGTTGGCGATCCGGCGACGGCCCGCGCGTGGTATCAGCGCGCAATGGCTCTCGGATCAGCGGACGCAAAACGCCTCTTGGCGCAATTGGCCACCAAATAAATTCTTGAGCCGTCATGTTGCCGTTCGAAGACAGGCGTATGCCAATGCGCGTGGCGCGGGGATGCGCCACAATTCGATAGAACAGCAACAAGATTTCGAACCTCCGCGCTAGATTGCGGCAAGCGCGCCTCGGAATCATCCAGCCGAGATCATATCGTTGCCGCAATGTCTGCCGACCGTTAACTCAAATCCGCGCGCGACCGCGTATCGGCAAATTAAACGCGTGCAGCTCTCAAGTGCGGGTTAGGTGTCAGACGTTGCGGATCTGCAACGCAGTTGTGTGTGTTGCGTAGAGCGTGGGTCCGCCGCTCGGGGGAGTCATGTGGGGAGGAGTGCGGCGGTCGGTTCGGCCCGATCAGGTGCATTGCGTATTGGCCGTGAATCTGGCGGTCGTTGCGTTTTCCCTGAAATTTGGTGTCGCCGAGCGCGCCGGTGCGCGGTCGTTAGCGGGTAAGACCAATAGCGGCGGCCTCGGCGAACGTCTGAATGCCAACAAAATCACGGGGACGAACGCGAACTTCAATTCAAGAAGTTCCCGGGATTTCGGGCGCGCCAGCGCCACCGAGCGAGGAGATGAAATCATTGATCTGTACCTAATCGGAGCTTGAAAGCAGGGGAGGCGGTCATGAGTTCTCCGATCCACCACACCAAAGATGTCGATGTCGCTTTGATCTATGCGCCTCCATGGGCCCGCGATCGGAGAGGGGCGTTGGCGACAAAGCCGGTTACGCCGTCCGTCAAAAGCACGTCACGGCATTTGCGCCCGGCGAGAGACAGCTTCAGCGGCGATCGCGCGATGTCCGAGTTGCAGCGCAAGCTCGCGCTCAATCCGAACATCATGCCGGAAGCGCCGCCGGAATCGTCGGCCGCACTATGGCCGCTGGCGCTGCGGCTATGCGCCGTCACCGGCGTCTCCGTGCTCGTGGCATGGGGTGTCATATTGCTGCCCGGTACGAGGAGAACTGAGCACGAAACGGCGCAGGCCGACGTTCCAGCACCGCCACCGTCGGTCGACGCAAACCGCGTCAAGCTGGTTCGGGTCCAGTCCGAACCGACGCCGCCGCCGTTCGTTCCAGACGCGCTTGCGAAGGATGATGCACGGATACCGACTGCCGAGCCGCCGGCAGTTCCGGCACCCTGGGCTACCGACGCGTCGGTAAGCAACGACCTGCGCGTGGCATCTGTCGAGGCGCTGCCGGTTTCGAGTGAGCCCGCTCCTGTACCGTCGACTGGCAACGCTGTGCCGGTCAGTGCCGATGAAATCGCCATGATGGTCAAGCGCGGCAAAAATTATCTGATGACCGGCGATCTTGCCTCGGCGCGACTACTGCTACGCCGTGCCGCCGAGGCCGGTAGTGCAGAAGGGGCACTGGCGCTTGGCGCCACGTTCGATCCGCTTGTCATTCAGCGCCTCGGAGTTGTCGGCGCAAAACCCGATCTTGATCAAGCGCGAAAATGGTATCAGGCCGCGTTACAGCTCGGCTCGCAAGCCGCGTCTCAGCAGTTGGCAAAGCTGGCGCAAATTGGCCAATGAGATTGGCCAAGAGGCGACAGCGAAATTTCACAAACGTTGATTGCGGCGCGGCCGGTCGCCGCGTCCCGCGATGGCGTCACGGGCGGCGGTCATTGACGCCACGCCATCGAGCGAAGCGCCAGGGCAAATACCAGCATGACCGCACCGGCAACGTGTCCGGCACGAAGTCCAGTCCGGACGTGCCCCACGGCTGACAACGGAGCAGGCGCGCAAGCGTCATCCATCCGCCGGCCCACAAGCCGAAACGCTCAATCGCTTGATCGGCATAGTCCGAGCATGTGGGCAAATGCCGGCAGTGAAAGCCGACGAGCGGAGAAAGCGTATAGCGATACACTCTCACCAGACCCCGGCCGGCGAGGCGAGGGGAATGTCGAGAAATGTCGAACAGAGTATCCAGGAGCATTGCAGTACCGCGTCCCGTTCGGCGTTTGTAACTGAACCGGTCGCTCCGCGCGAGACACTACCCGGTTTTGCTTCCGCGCTTGGCTTCAATCTGGCCGATGGCATCGACCACGGCATCGAAAGTCAGCAGTGTCGAGGCGTGCCGCGCTTTATAATCGCGCACCGGCTCGAGCACGGCGATATCGGCCCATTTGTCGCCCGCCGGCGGCTCGCCGTTTTCCTTCAGCATCCGGCGGACGGATTCGCGAAGCTCGCGCAGTTCGCCGGCCTTGGACCCGACAATGTGGCGCGCCATGATCGAAGAGGAGGCCTGACCAAGCGCGCAGGCCTTCACCTCGTGGGCAAAATCAGTCACCGTGTCGCCGTCCATCTTCAGGTCAATCGTGACGGTTGAGCCGCACAATCGCGAATGTGCGGTTGCGCTCGCGTCCGGATCAGCAAGACGACCAATCCGCGGGATCGTTCCCGCAAGTTCGATGATCCGCCGATTATAGACTTCGTTGAGCATCGCAAGGCCGCAAGTCTTCTAGCTGATTCACGCAGTTTGTTGTGTCCGCCCGCCGATGGATTATATAGGCGCTAGCGCGATGGATTTGAAGTTCCAGCGGGGGCGCTGGCCGCTTGGCCCGCGTCCCATATTTGTGCCGGATCTATGCCGCGTGAATGGAGAGACGATGGAAGCCGGTGTCAAGCAACGATCACGAGGACTGGTCAGCGACCACGTGCGCACCAGACCGGCGCCGATCGAAAACCGTCCCACGCGCGAAGAGGCTGAAGCGGCCGTGCGTGCGTTGATCGCTTACATCGGCGACAACCCCGCCCGCGAGGGCTTGCAAGCAACCCCCAAGCGCGTGATCGCCGCCTTGGACGAGCTTTATCGCGGCTATCGGGAGATTCCGGCCGAGGCGTTGGCACGCACTTTTGGGGAAATCGAGCCCTATGAGGATTTCGTGCTGCTGCGCGACATTTCATTTACGTCGCATTGCGAGCATCACATGATGCCATTCTACGGCAAGGCCCACGTGGCTTATCGGCCGGTTGAGCGTGTGGTCGGGCTCTCCAAGCTGGCCCGGCTTGTCGATGTCTATGCGCGCCGGTTGCAAACTCAAGAAATGCTTACGTCGCAAATCGCGACAGCCATCGACGAGATTCTCAAGCCGGGTGGAGTCGCGGTGCTGCTCGAGGCCGAGCACACTTGCATGTCGATCCGGGGTGTGGCCAAGCCGGGAATCTCGACGGTGACGACGAGCTTCTTGGGAACATTCCACGACAGTACCGAGGATCAGGTCCGCTTTGTTAATCTGGTGCGCCGCGCTGCGGCGGCCGAGAACTGACAAAACGCAGGCTCGGAAAGAGCCGACGTTGGAAACGATGCTCCTGTAGCATTTTGCAGGTTCTGTGATTATGGATTGCGGGCTCGCCGGGTCGCGGCGCTCCGGAATGACGGTTGTAGAGATGGCGGACAAATCAGAATTTGCAGCGCCGGGTGCGGTTGCCGAGCTCGAAGAAGGCTCGGAACTGACGCCCAAATTCGATGGCGACGGGCTCCTCACCTGCGTTGCGACCGACGCAGCTTCCGGCGACGTGTTGATGGTCGCGCATATGAACGCCGAGGCGCTGGAGAAGACAATCGCCACCGGCGAAGCGTGGTACTTCAGCCGCTCGCGCCAGACTCTGTGGAAGAAGGGCGAAGAATCCGGCCATACTCAGCGCGTCGTCGAAATGCGCGTCGACTGCGACCAGGACGCGGTGTGGATCAAGGTCGAGCAAAACATCGCCGCCTGCCATACGGGCCGCCGCTCATGCTTTTATCGCGCGGTGCCGCTCGGACAAAAGGGCGGTGCGGTAAAACTCGAATTCCGCGATGCACGCGTGTTCGATCCGAAATTGGCTTACCGCGCCAAAGATTGATCACGGCACAGCCGTCTCTACCGTGGGTCGGCCCCTGTGTTTGCGCTCCGCAAAACTCATGCTTTGGACCCGAAGCCGAGAGGCTGTATGCTTGCCGCAAATGCGACTGTTCATGCAAAAGTCGCAGCGTTGGGAGGATGCGATGAGGAATGCCGTTCGGCTCTCGGTGCTGCTTGCTGCCCTGGCGATCGCCTCGGCGACAACCTTATACGCGGCGGACTATCCCAATCATCCTGCCAAGATCATCGTGCCATTTCCGCCCGGCGGCTCGACCGATATCGCGGCGCGCGTGATCGCGCCGAAGCTTGCCGAGCGACTCGGCAAGCAGTTCTACATCGAGGATATTGGTGGCGCCGGCGGCAATATCGGCATGGCGGAGGCCGCGCGTGCTCCCCACGACGGCTATACGATCCTGTTCTCGTCGTCGAGCATCGTCGTCAATCCCAATCTCTATAAATCGCTGCCGTTCGACGTCGAGAAGGATTTCATTCCAGTCACCAAGGTGGGCGCCTCGCCGAACTCCTGGGCGGTCAACGCCGAGTTTCCCGCCAAGACGATGAAGCAGCTCATCGATCTCGTGAAGGCCAATCCCGGCAAGTTCAGCGTCGCGTCGCCGGGGAACGGGACGACGCCGTCGCTTGCAATCGAAATGCTCAAGCAGGCCTTCGGCCTTAATTTCATCACGGTGCCCTTCGCCGGCGGCGGCCCAATGGCGCAATCGTTGCTCGGCGGCTTCACGCCGATTAGCTGCAACGCCATCACCACCACGATTGCGTTGATCAAGGCGGGCAAGGTCCGCGCGCTGGCGCTGACCAGCAAGCAGCATCTCGAAACTTTGCCGGACGTGCCGACTCTCGACGAGCTCGGCATCAAGGACCAGGAGTCCGAAACTATGGTCGGCGTTTTCGTCCCGGCTGGAACGCCACAGCCGATCGTGGACCTGTTGCAGAAGGAAATCTCGGCGATCGTCCATATGCCCGACGTCAAGGCACGCCTGTTGGCGGTCGCCACGATACCGGACGGCGATTCCTCGGCCGACTTCGCCGCTTACGTGAAGGACGAAATCGCAAAGTGGAAACGGGTGATCGAGGTCGGCAAGATCGATAAGATTTGAGCTCGCAACCAGCTTCATCACCGCTGGATTATCATTTCCTCGTCGATGCAGCGCGTGTCAGCAATTGTTGGGCCCGTGCCAGATGCGGGCGGTCGTACATCACTCCGCCGATGCCGACGACGCCGACGTCCGGATTTTTGGCAAAGGCATCGACGATCGCCTGAGCGCGCGCGATCGCTTCGGTGTTCGGCGTGAACACTTCGTTGATGATCGGCACCTGCGCCGGATGGATCGCCATCTTTCCGGAAAACCCGTCGCGAAGCCCTTCCTCGCATTCGGCGCGAAAGCCGTCGGCATCGCGAAAATCGACGTAGACGGTATCGATCGCCGGCACTTGCGCCGCGGCGGCGCCGGCGAGGCAGAGGGTGCGGGCGAGGCGGTAAGGATCGAGGAAACGGCCGTGCTCGTCGCGATTGGCCTGCGCACCAAGGTCTGCGGAAAGATCCTCGGCGCCCCAAGTCAGGCCGATCAGGCGTGCGCTGGCGCCGGCGAAAGTCCCGGCAAGGAACAGGGCGCCTGCGGTTTCGGTGGCGATCGGCAGGATTTTGACGTGGCCTTCCGGCAGGTCGCTTCGCGCCTCGCGCACGGCGAGCTTTGCGTCGGCGTGCACGACCGATGCGCCGCCCTCGGCTTTCGGCAGCATGATGGCGTCCGGGCTCGCCGACACCACGGCATCGAGGTCGGCATCGGTCAGGCCGGTCCGCAAACCGTTGACGCGGACCAGAATGTAAGGCCGCGACGCGACCCTATGCGCAGTTTTGAGAAATGCCGCTGCGCTCTGTCGCGCCCGCGTCTTGCCGTCTGGCGCGATCGAATCCTCAAGGTCGACGATCAACGCATCGGCGCCGCACATCATCGCCTTGTCGAGCATTTTGGCGCTGTCGGCGGGGACAAAGAGCAGCGAGCGCATCAAGCCTCTATCGTGCCTTTGGTGACGATAATCGCCGGTCCGCCGACGCTTGCCGAAACGAGCGCACCACCGCGCATGATTACGCTTAGCTCGATCAGGCTGGGGCGGCCCATTTCATAGCCTTGCTCGATCGCGAAGCGATGCTCGCCGTCGCCCAGGGCCAGCGAATCCGCGCAGAATCCGGCAAAAGCGGCCGCAGCCGATCCGGTCGCGGCATCCTCACGGACGCCGAGCTGCGGCGCGAACATGCGCGCATGAAAACTGTTCGACTTGTCCTCGGTTTCGCTGGAGAAGACGAAAGCCTGACTGCGGCCGCCGCTCTCGAATGCCGCGCCCCACTGCGCGTCGACGATGTGGCAGCGCCGGACGGCGTCGATATTTCGTAGCGGAACGAACGTAAACGTATTGCCGACGGACCACTTCGACGGCTGATGACGGTCGAAACCGATTTCGTCGGTGGCAAGGCCCAGCGCTGCTGCGATCGCTTCACGGCTCGCCGCTGCGGCCGCCCGGCTCGGTAGCATCGGCAAGATGAATGTCGCGCGGCCGCGGTCGGCGCCGTTGGGACTGACGCGGCACTTCAACAGCCCGATCTTTTCCTCGAGCACGATCTCGTTGCCACCATCGCGCTGTAACGCCAGCGCGAGTGCCGTGCCGACGGTCGGATGACCGGCAAACGGCAATTCGGCCGCGGGCGTGAAGATGCGCACCTGCGCCGTGCCGCCGGGCGTTTTGGGCCGCAGCACGAAGACCGTTTCCGGGTGACCGAATTCGCGCGCGATGGCCTGCATCGTCGAAACGTCGACGCCATCTGCGTCAAACACGACGGCGAGCGGATTGCCGGCAAATCGTGCAGTCGTGAATACGTCGAGAGTGGTGAACGGGAATTTCATCGAGACCTTGAGAAAGCTATTTTGGCCGCATCCGCATGAACGCCTGGCGGCGGCACTCGGCCACCAGCTTGTTGTCCTGGTTATAGGCGCGGTGATGAAACTCGACGATGCCCGCGCCGGGCCGCGATTTTGATTCGCGCTTGCCGATGACCTCTGTGGTGGCGTGTACGGTATCGCCCTCGAACAAAGGATGCGGAAATTTCACCTCGGTCATGCCGAGATTGGCGATTGTCGTGCCGACGGTAAGGTCGCTCACCGACATGCCGATCATCAGGCCAAGCGTGAACAGCGAGTTCATCAGCGGCTGCCCCCATTCGGTCTCCTGCTCGCAGAAATGCCGGTCGATATGCAGCGGCTGCGGGTTGAGCGTCATGTTGGAAAACAAGATGTTGTCCATCTGGGTCACAGTACGCGTATAGCGGTGCTCGGCGACCTCGCCGGGGACGAAATCCTCGAAATAAAGCCCGCCGCGCTTATGGCGCATGGCTGTCGGTTGCGTCATTTGAGCCTCTCTCGTTAAGTGGTCGTTTACCATATCTGTTAAACAATCCTAACGCCCGAAAGCAGCCGGTGGGAGCCGGCAGGGGAGCTTGGCATGCTGGTCGACGCCAGCAATTCCGCCGCGGGCTCGACGGTGACCGGCGCCATTCGCCAGGCGTCGCAGGCCACCGGCACGAGCTTTAATTATTTGCTGGCGACGGCGCAGGTCGAGTCGGGGCTCGATCCGCGTGCCGGTGCCTCCACGTCGTCTGCGCGCGGCCTATTCCAGTTCGTCGAGCAGACTTGGCTCGGCACCTTGAAGGTTGCCGGTCCCGCGCTTGGCTACGGCCAATACGCCGCCGCCATCACCAAGACCGCGTCCGGCCATTACCAGGTCAAGGATCCGGCAATACGCCACGAGATTCTCAAGTTGCGCAACGATCCGACTGCGAATGCGGTGATGGCCGGTGCATTCACGAAAGCCAATGCGGCAATTCTTACCGATAAGCTCGGCCGCGTCCCAAGCGAGGGCGAGCTGTACATTGCGCATTTTCTCGGTGCCGGCGGTGCGGCGAGGCTGATCTCGCTGGCAGATAATCACCCCAATGCCAAGGCAGATAATTTCTTTTCCAATGCCGCGCGTGCCAATCCCACGATTTTCTATGACCACAGGTCCGGAGGCCCGCGTAGTCTTGCACAGGTGCGCGATATTCTAACGGCGCGCTACGACGTGGCACGGTCGAGACCAAACGATGCGGTCCAAACGGCTCAAGCTCTTACTGATCTTCCCGGCCCGCTCGTTCTGACGCCGACGAACGCGCCGGCTGCGCCAGTCGCGCCCGCAACGACGGCGCCGGACACAGCCGGCATCACCAACGCATTTGCCGCCGCCTCCCTGCCGACGGCTGCGGTCAATAACAGGCAGGTGAACCGGCAAGTTTTCCATGGCCTGTTCCAGGACACCGACCGCCCGGCGCCGCTTGCGGCGATGGTGAGCGAGCTATGGGGCGTCCCGGACGTTTCCTCGACCACGGCAGGAGTATCTGCGCCGACGGTAGCGCCATCCGGTATCATGCTCGATCTCTTCAAGGATCCTGGTAGCCCCGAGGAGCGTTCCTGATCCGCGACGCCTTATCCGCCCCGGCAACCTCCACCAAGATTTATAGTGAACGATTTATTAATCCCGGCCCGCTAGCATTGACGTGTCCAATCAGTTGTTGCGTGGCCAAACGATGATCGTTCGCCATTTTCTTCAGTGGGTGCGCACCGCGCCGGCCGGTGAGCGGGCCGAAGCCACCAGCGCGTTGGCGCGTGCCTACCTCTATTCCGATTTATCTCCGGACGATCGTGGCGCCGCCGAAGGCGCGATGTTGATGTTGCTCGACGATCCCTCGCCGCTCGTGCGGCGGGCGCTGGCCGATGCGCTTGCTGCAAGTCCGGATGCGCCGCCGACCATTGTGTCGGCGCTTGCCGCCGATCAGCCGGCGATCGCGGCGCCGGTGCTGGCACTGTCGCCGCTCTTTATCGACGCCGAACTGGTCGATGCGGTGGCGACGGGTGGCCCCGCCGTGCAAGTCGCCATCGCAAGTCGCGCCGCACTGCCGCGCGCGGTCGCGGCCGCCATAGCGGAGGTCGGTACGGCGGAATCCTGTTTGGCGCTGGTGGAAAATCTCAACGCGGAAATCGCGCCGTTCTCCGCCGATCGCATCGTCGAGCGATTCGGCGAGCTCGCCACCATTCGCGAGGCAATGCTGGCGCGTGACGACCTGCCAGTTGCGACGCGACAGACGCTCGTTGCCAAGCTTTCGGAGATGCTGGCTGGTTTTGTCGCAGGGCGCGCGTGGTTGGATATCGACCAGGCGCACCGCATCGCTCGCGAGGCCTGCGAGAAGGCGACGGTTGCGATCGCCGCAGAAACACCGAATCCCGAAGTTCGGCCCCTGATCAGTCATTTGCGTGTCACCGGGCAGCTTAACGCCGGCTTGATTTTGCGCGCGCTGCTGTCAGGCAACATTGCGATGTTCGAGGAGGCCCTCGCCGAGTTGGCGCAGATGCCCATCGCACGCGTATCGAGCTTGGTGCACGACCGCGGCACCGCGGGACTGCGGGCGCTGTTCGATAAGGCCGGGCTGCCGCCCTCGACTTATCCGGCCTTCAAGGAAGCGGTCGAAGCAATGCGCGAGGGCGGCCTTGACGGCGAGCTTGGCGACGCGGCGCGGCTCAAGCGGCGCATGATCGAGCGCGTCCTGACGCGATGCGAGGACGAAGAGTTCGATGAGCTGGCGCCGCTGCTCATGCTCTTGCGCCGTTTTGCGACCGAGGCGGCACGCGAAGAGGCACGGCTGTTCTGCGATGGGCTGGCCGCGCAAGTCTCCGCGGTCGGAGAACGATCCCGGGCGGCTTAGACCTTGATCCGATTCAACTGAATCGGATCAAAATCGAAATGACTTGTGCCAGCATGATCTTATCCGAAAACCGGCTTCCACCCTCGAATCAAGGCCGAAAGCCGGCTTTTTCGGGATCATGGTCTAGGCGAGTTGCAGCCGCAGCTCGGCGTCAGGCGCCGCCGGGAGCGAGCGGCGGCGCGAGGATGCTTGCAAGGTAGTCCGGCCGGAAACTGTTCTCCCGTGCCAAAAACTCGTCGGTAACGTCGCGCAGGCGCTGTGCCAGGGCCTTTGCGACCTCCGCGTGATCGGCGCGAGAATATTCGCGTACAATGGCACGAACGGCATCGACATGCTGCTCGATGAGTACCATCGGGATGTTCGCCACCGTCGGGGTATGCTCGATAAGCCGGCATAGGCTGTCCGCAACAATGGCGGCCGCGGGATAACCGAATGTGGTGGCTTCGCCTTTGATGTCGTGCGCGGCGCGGAACAACGCATCTTGGGTTTTCGTCGTAAAACCATTTCGCGTCAATTCCTGACGCGCCTCATCCAGGCGCTCGCATTCGGAATGCATCCACGAGGCGAACTCACTTGAAAGCTGGACCAGTGCCGCTTCGGCACGCGCGATCGGATCGTCGCCAACGTCCGTGGCCGGTCCAACCGCCCTGCGCAGCGCGTGGGACGGCGTGATCACTTCGTGATCCGCATAAGTTGCGACCGATGGCGTGTCACCCTTGCGACGCGACATTGCGGGACATACTCCTTGCTATCAGCTCAAGACTTTGGCCTTTTCGAGCAGCGGCTGCTGGCGGATCACTTCCGCCTTGCCGCCCTTGCGCCGCTCCGGCCCGACATAATTCGGGTTAACGTTGCGGCGCCGATCGGGCCCGAAATAGGTTTTGGTCTTGATGAAGGGACGCGGATTGGCGACGACGTTGAAGATTCGCTCGTAAAGCGCCTTCGCGGAAATGGGCTTGGCGAGGAATTCGGTGACCCCGGCGTCGCGGGCGCTGACCACGCGCTTTTTCTCGGAATGGCCGGTAAGCATGATGATCGGCACGTAAGGATTGGCGTTGGCGCCCTGTTGGCGAATCATCTGCGTCAGTTCGAGCCCGTCGAAGATGGGCATCACCCAGTCGGCGAGCACGATGTCCGGCACATAATGCGTGAACGCGTCGAGGCCGGCTGCGCCGTCTTCGGCCTCATACACTTCGCGGGTGCCGAAGCCGTGCAGCAGCGTGCGCAGGATGCGCCGCATGTGCGCGTTGTCATCGATGACAAGAAAGCGCAGGCGATTGAAGTCGATGCGGACCATTCAGCCCCCGCGCGGCGGGGCGTCAGCGCCCCATCCTCGCCGGAAAAGCGTAAAGATTTGTCGTTAACGCGTGGTTAAGGATTGGAGCCGGGATAATAGACGGACGACGGAGGAATCCGGCATCGGGCCCCGACAACCGACCTCGTTCATCCACCGTAGCCGAATTGTTCCCCGAGAATGCGCTCGTCGAGACTGTGGCCGGGATCGAACAGCATGTGCATCGCAATCGAGTGATCCATGCTGATCTCGACGGCGCGCACGGAACGAACCTCGTCGTGGTCGGCAACGGCGGCGACCGGCCGCTTTGCGGCTTCAAGGACCTCGATCGTTACGCGCGCGCGATCGGGCAGCAGCGCGCCGCGCCAGCGCCGCGGTCGGAATGGACTGATCGGCGTGAGCGCCAGCAGCGGGGCGCCGATCGGAATAATCGGCCCTTGCACGGAGAGATTATAGGCGGTCGATCCGGCCGGCGTCGCCAGGAGGACGCCGTCGGCGACCAGTTGGGCGAGCCGTTCCTTGTCGTCGACCAACACGCGCAACCGCGCTGCCTGATAGGTCTGCCGGAACAATGACACCTCGTTGATGGCACGGTGGCGGTGGACGCGTCCGGCGGCATCACGCGCCCGCATCAACAGCGGGTGGATCACCGTAACGTGCGCGGCGGCCAGCCGTTCGGCGAGGCCCTGTTCGGAAAACTCGTTCATGAGAAAACCGACCGTGCCGCGGTGCATGCCGTAGATTGGCTTGCCGGAATTCATGAACCGTTGCAGGGTCGCCAGCATCAGGCCGTCACCGCCGAGCGCGACGATCACGTCGGCCGTCTCCGGCCGCGCGTCGCCGTAGCGGCGAACAAGCCGGCGCCGCGCCAGCTGCGCGGCGGCAACGTCGCTGGCGACGAAGGCAATGCGCTTATAGCGGGGTGAGGCAGGGCGCTTTGGCATAGCGGGATCGGGTTTTGCCGTGGGGTCTCGCAACGTAGCGGCACGGTGCTCGCACGATGGACGCGGGAGGTTAATATGGAACGCGCGGTGTTCGTCTATACGACCTATCCATCCATTGTCGAGGCGGAACGGGCGGGCCGCGCCTTGGTCGAGCGGCGACTGTGCGCTTGCGTCAATATCCTACCCGGCATGGTCTCGTTCTACTGGTGGCAGGGCGCCATTGAGCGCGGGGACGAAGTGGTGATGATTATAAAGACCCGAAGCGGTCTCGCCGAGCCGGTGCGTGCCGCCGTCAAACAGATGCACTCCTATACCACCCCTGCAATACTGGTGCTGCCGATCGAGAGCGTCGATCCGGATTATCACGCTTGGATCGTGGCGGAAACGCAAGGGGAGGGCTGAGTTGACCAGGCATCTCATAATCGTCGCCGCCGCCGTCGCTCTCGCGGCCTTTGCGCCGGCGCATGCACAAAGTTTTCCCGATCGGCCGATCAAATTGATCGTCGCCTATCCGCCCGGTGGACCGAACGATACGGTGACGCGGGTGGCGACGCAGGGTCTTGGCGCTGCGCTCGGTCAGAGCGTGATAGTCGAGAATATTCCGGGCGCCGGCGGCCGGATCGGTACCAGGGATGTCGCACGCGCTGCGCCCGACGGTTATACGCTGCTGGCCGGCGGCACCAACGACAACGCGATGGCGGCGGCGATCTACAAAAAACTCGATTTCGATCCAATGAAGGATTTTGCACCGGTGGCTGCGCTAACGACCGATTCTACCGCGGTCGTGGTGAACCCGTCGGTGCCCGCGGCAACGCTTGCCGATTTGGTGCGCTACGGCAAGGAGCATCCCGGCAAGCTCAACTCGGGATCGACGCTCGGCATCGCTCCACACCTGCTGCTCGAGTTTGTAAGGATACGCACCGGCGTCGATATGCTGTTCGTGCCGTATAAGGGCGGCGCGCCCGCGATCGCCGACGTTTTGGCGAATCAGATTCAGGTGGCCGCCAGCGGCAAATCGGTGTTGCTGCCGCTGATCAAGGCCGGCCGGCTGCGCGCGCTCGTGGTGACGAGCGCCGAGCGTTGGCCGGAGCTTCCCGACGTACCGACTCTTCGCGAGAGTGGGCTCGACGGCTTTCCAACGGCGATTTGGGATGGGTTGCTGGCGCCGGCGGGGACGCCGGCCGATGTGATCGCCAAGCTGAATTCGGCCGAGAATGCGCGGCTCAAGTCGCCCGAGACGCAGGCCGCAATCGCAAAACTCGGTGCCCAAATGCGTGTGCTCAGTCCGCAAGAGTTCAGTGCGGTCCTTGTCGACCAGGTCCGGCTATGGAAAGCGGTTGCGGATGAAACGGGTATCAGGTTGGATTGACGGACCGGCATCGCCGCAACGCATCCTTCATTGCACCTCGACCGATGGTTGTGCGACGGGGATCGCGCTGCGGCGGCGTCTATGGCAGGCGTGTCGCCCCGGGGGGTCGAATGGCCCGATCGTTTAAGCAGTGGTTGGGCCGATCGCCGCGGATGTGCAGCCCACTATTGGCCTTGTCGAATACGAATTGGACGGCTTGGTCTGCGCTTTAAAATCGCGCCTTGCAATGAAATGAGGGCTTGCGCGCGGTGCACGTCCGCGGCATGTCTTGGATCGGGGCGTAACCGCTGCACCGCGTTCCAGTCGTCAACCCGGGGCCGCGAGCAATTACGAGGGCAGTGTCACCATGTTCAAGAGTCTCTTCTCCGCCAGTTTCGGCGCTGTGGTCACTTTTGCGGTCCTTGCCGTGCCGGCATATGCCGCTGACGATATCGAGACAAAGGTGCAGGTCTGCGGCTCGTGTCATGGCCAGAACGGCGTGCCCGAAAATCCAGCCACGACTCCGATCATCTGGGGGCAGCAGGGGAATTTTCTCTTTAAGGAATTGCACGATTACCACAGTGGCGCTCGCGACAACCCGATCATGTCGCCGATCGCCAAGGGCTTCAGCCTGCAGGATCTTCGCCAGATTGCCGATTATTTTGCCGCCAAGAGCTGGCCGGCGCAGCAAGCTGCCAATCCTGCTCCATCGGCGCCCGAAGAAAGCGTCATGTGCCGGGCTTGCCATCAGCAGAATTTTGAGGGGGGCGCACCGGCGCCGCGGCTCGCCGGGCTGAGCGACGAATATTTGCTGGGAGCGATGAACAATTTTGCCGACGGCAAAAGGACCAATAATCTCGACATGCCGGGTTTCATGAAGTCGCTGACGGAAAGCCAGCGGGAGGCCATTGCGCATTATCTCTCCGCCCTGTGATGAGCAGTCGCGGTTGAATTGAAAGCGTGTGCAAGCGCGGGTCCGGTACGCGTGTGTTTCGCGTTTGAGTCACACCAACAAACACAAACAGTCGACGTGCGGCGATTTTAACCAACGCTTTAGTTTTGCAACGCGGTGGTGAAGAAACGTGGTATAGTTCTTTCGTTAGCGGCGGTGGATGAGGATGTGTGAGGCCCATCCTCAACTGAACCTTCCCTTTGCATAATCCACGTAGCGTGATCCACGAGCGCTCGCACGGCCGCTGCGGGCGCTCGACCACGTCGCCACATTGAC
>JASHQI010000079.1 GCA_030037645.1 Xanthobacteraceae bacterium | reverse complement strand
ACGTCCGCCATGGTGGCGTCGTAGCCGCGGCGCGAATTGTCCTTATAGCCGCGCAACGCCTTGACGAGATAATCCTCGCGCTGGTCGGCGATGCGCGGCACGTTCTGCTGCCCGGCCAAGCTCGGCGTGTGGCAGAAATCGCAGCGGTTCTGCTCCACCAGCGCGCGACCGCGCGCGATGCGCGCGGCATCGACCGGCCCGGCGACCGGCTGCGGCGGCGGTAGTTTCGAAATGACGTCCGCAAAGCTCTGCAGGTCGGCGTCGGTCAGCCCCTTCGCCATATCGTTCATCGGTGCAACCACGCGCATGCGGTCGCGGAACATCAAAAGCTGCACCGTGACGTAATAGGCCTGTTGAGCGCCGAGCGACGGCACCCCGGCGTTCTGCGATTGCCCGCTCTCGCCGTGACAGGCAAGACACGCCGGCAGACGCTCCTTGACCGTTTGCGCCGCGGCCGGCAGCGCCGCAGCACAGCCGAACGCGAGCGCGACGAGGACACGGCGCACGCGGTTTAATCCCATCAACGGTTCAGGCGAAAAAAGGACGAGGGCGGCCGTGCCGCCCTCGGTGTTGCGCAAGGCTCAGCGCCGCGCCGTACGCGCGTTGCCGTAGCTGACGCGCCACACGGCGCCATTCCAGTCGTCGGAAATGAGCAGCGAGCCGTCCTTGAGCACCAGCACATCCACCGGACGGGCGACGTAGTTGTTGTCGGGCTGCAGGAAGCCGGTGATGAAAGGCTCAACGGCGCCGGCGTTGCCGTCACGCTTGATCTGCACCATCGCGATGTCGCCGCCGAATTTTTTGGTCCTATTCCACGATCCGTGGCGCGCAACGAAAATGTTGTCGCGATACTTCGCGGGGAACATGGTGCCGGTGTAGAACTTCATCCCGAGCGCCGCCGCATGCGGGCCCATAAGCGCGATCGGCGGAACGTAGTCCTTGCAATCCTTGCCCCAGCCGAACACGGGATCGGGAATATTGCCCTGATGGCAATACGGCTCCCCGAAGTCCTCGCCGATCTTGGTGACGCGATTGAGCTTGTCGTTGGGCAGGTCTTCCGACAGCCAGTCGCGGCCGTTATCGGTGAAGTAGAGTTGCTTGTTTCTCGGATTCCAATCGAAGCCGACCGTGTTGCGGATGCCGTACTCGATCACCTCGGCGCCGCTGCCGTCGAGATTGATACGGCGAAGCTGACCGTGATTTTTGTCGTGCAGCACGTTGTTGCCCGGCTGGCCGACCTCGAAGTAGAGCTTGTTGTCGGGGCCGATGGCCAGATATTTCCAGCCGTGCGCCTCGTCCCTCGGCAGATCGTTATAGATGACGGTGGGCTTTTGCGGCCCGTTGTCGAGGTTGGCGAGGACGTTGTCGATCTTGTCGATCTGATAAAGCTCGGCGATATAGAGCGTGCCGTTTTTGAAGGCGACGCCGTTCGGCCGATACAGCCCTTGGGCAACGATCTTGACCTCGCGTTTGCCGTCTCTGTTGACGATCGCATAGACCTTGTCGCGGATGCGATTGCCGACGAACACCGTGCCGTCGTCGGCCAGCGCCAGCGACCGCGCGTCGGGAATGCCGCTGGCATAGACCTCGATCTTGAAGCCTCTCGGCGCCTTGAGTTTGTCGAGCGGCAGTTTGTCGGCCGCGGTCGCAATCGGCGGCGCCGGGACCGGCGCCAATTTCGCCGCTGCCGGATTGTCGGCCGGCCGGCCGAACAGCGGCGAGCCGGGCGGCGGTGATGCGGCAGCCGATGCCGGAGCGGGCGCAGTCGTGGGAGCCGGAGTGGGCGCCGCCGGAGCCGGCGCCACGGCCATCGGCGCTGCCGGTGCAACCATCGGCGCTGCCGGTGCGGCCATCGGCATCGGCGAGGGCGCTACAGTGGGGGCTGGAGCGGGCGGCGCTTGCGGCTGCTGCGCGGACGCTGCCACGGCGAGTGCACATAATGTACCGGCCAACAGCGAGCCGGTTGTCGCGTATCTGATCATGGCTTTCCTCCCAAAAGCGGAAGTCCGGACCTGCCGGCTTCCTTGACGACAGTGTCCGACAGTCATTGCTTTCATGCAATCCGGACTTTTGGGTCGCGGCCGCCGACAATGCCGAAACCCGCAAACCGGCGATTTTTTGTTCGGCCGGCCGGCAACCCCACTTGGCACACCCACAAATATCTGGCCCGTCAGCACAATGGGCAGATTGCCACGCTGCCTGTCACTCTCTTTTCACGAGCGCTAAAGCAGGGCATTCTGTAGCCGACACTGTCGCGTCATGCCCACACCGGGCAGTCCGCCAGAGTGCCACGAACGAAAATCCGCTTTCTGGAGGAAATCATGAGTCATCAAGTAACGCGGCGCGGCGTCAATACCGGCCTGGGCGCCGCTGTCGTTGCGACGGGACTTGGCCCGGCTGCCGCTTTCGCGCTGAGCGGCGAACCCATCAAGATCGGTTTTTCCATGGCGCAGACCGGCTCGCTCGCCGGCGCCGGCCAACAGGCGCTGCTCGGTGCCAAGATCTGGGAAGAGGACGTCAACGCCAAGGGCGGGCTGCTCGGCCGGCCGGTCAAGCTCGTCTATTACGACGACCAGACCAATCCGTCGCTCATTCCGGGCATCTACACCAAGCTGATGGACGTCGACAAAGTCGACCTGGTCGTCGGACCCTATGGCACCAACATGGTGGCGCCGACGATTCCGGTCGTCATGCAGAAGGGCAAGGTCCTCATCGGGCTGTTTGCGCTCGATGCCAACGGCGAATTCCACTATCCGAAATACTTCTCGATGCTGCCGTCCGGCCCGACGCCGAAGCAGTCATTCACCGAGGGCGTATTCCAGATCGCAGCGACGCAGAATCCGAAGCCGCAAACGCTGGCGATCGCCGCCGAGGACGCCGAATTCTCGCGCAATTGCGCCGATGGCGCCCGCGACAACGCGAAAAAGTATGGGCTGAAGATCGTCTACGACAAGAACTATCCGCCGTCGACGACCGACTTCTCGCCGATCGTTCGCGCCATTCAGGCCACCAATGCGGATATCGTGATCATCTGTTCGTACCCGAACAGCTCGGTCGGTATGCTGCAGTCCGCCGTCGAACTGGGCCTTAAGCCCAAATTGATGGGCGGCGGCATGGTCGGACTGCAATACACCGCGATCAAGAGCAAGCTCAAAGCCTCGCTCAACGGCATCGTCAACTATGAAACCTGGGTGCCGTCGGCGAAGCTGATGGCGCCGGCCGCGAGCTTCTTCAAGAAATACCAGGCGCGCGCGCAAGGCGTCGATCCGCTCGGCTATTATCTCGGCGGCTGGGGCTACGCCTATCTGCAGGTGCTGGCCGACGGGGTGACGGGCTCAAAGAGCCTCAGCGACGACAAGATCGCCGATTATCTGCGCCGGCATACGTTCAGCACGATCATGGCGTCCGGCATCAAGTTCGGCAAA
>JASHQI010000078.1 GCA_030037645.1 Xanthobacteraceae bacterium | reverse complement strand
AGCCGCCGCCACCAGGTCTGCGCAACACGGCGGCGCTCGCACACCGCGAGCGTCACCGATTCAAGCGCGGTGAGATGCGGAAACAGCGAATTGATCTGGTAGGTGCGCACCAGGCCGCGTCGCACCCGCTGCTCCGGCGCCAGCGCCGTGATGTCGTCGTCGCCGAGAATGATGCGGCCGGAATCCGGCTGCAGCATGCCGGTCATGAGGTTGATCAGCGTGGTCTTGCCGGCGCCGTTGGGGCCGATCAGCGCATAGCGCACGCCGGGCGGCAGGTTGATCTCGACGTCGGCGGCGACGACCAGCGAACCGAAGCTCTTGTTCAGTCCGCGCGCGGCGAGGGCGTTGTCGCTCACGGCTTGCCCTGCGTGCGCCGCGCCAACAGCTCCAGGCCGCCAAGCAGACCGTTCGGCAACAGCATGACGACGGCGATCAGCAACAGGCCGATCCAAAAATACCAGTATTGCGGATTGAGGCCCGAGAATTGATCGCGGGCGACCATGTAGACGATGGCGCCGATCAGCCCGCCGTACAGCCGGCCGGTGCCGCCAAGGATGAGCATGACCAGCACATCGGCCGAGCGCTGGAAGCCCAAGGCTTCGAGCGACACCGTCTCGGTGGTTTGCGCCAGCAGCGCGCCGGCGATGCCGGCGATCACGGCGGCGATCGTATAGATGGTGCGGATATGCACGTGCGTCGGCGCGCCGATGGTCGGCATGCGCTGGCCGTTTTCGCGGATGCCGCGCAGCGCCAGGCCGAACGGCGAATAAATGAGCCGCCGCGCCACAAGAAAGACGATAAACAGCGCGACCAGCGAATAGCTGTAGGCGGTATAGCCGTAGAGATCGAAATCGAACCTGCCGAAAATCGGCCAGGTATGGATGCCCTGCAGCCCGTCGAAGCCGCCGGTGAGCCAACTCGCGCTGTTGGCGGCCTCCTGCAGCAGCAATGCGATGCCGAGCGTGATCATGATCAGCGCGAGGTGGCGAAACCGCGCGATGATGAAGCTCGTCAGATAGCCGAAAATTCCGGCGGCGAACGCGGCGGCGACGAGCCCAAGCAGCGGATCGCCAAAGCCCCAGGCCGAAATCAGTCCCGCCGTATAGGCGCCGACGCCGAAATAAGCCGCGTGACCGAGCGACACGATGCCGGAGAAGCCGAGAATGAGATCGAGCGACAGCGCGAACAACGCCGTGATCGCGATCTGACTTGCCAGCACGAGATAGTCCGGCGCCAGCACGAAGGGCAACAGCGTCGCCAGCCAGAACGCGATTTCGCTCCACCGCCAGCGGATCTGCGCGCGCAGAAAATCGTGCGGGCCGGCAACCGCTTGGCTGCTCACCCTAGCGCCTCCCGAACAGCCCGGTCGGCCGCCACATCAAGAGCACCATCATCACCAGATAGATGAGAATCGAACCGAGAGCGGGCACGTAATACTTGCCGGCCATGTCGCTCACCCCGAGCACGATGGCGGCGGCGAAAGAGCCGGCGATCGAGCCGAGACCACCGACCGAGACCACGATCAGCACGTAGATGAGGTAGGTCAGCGCGAAGGACGGATCGAGCCCGACCATCGCGATGGCGAGCGCGCCACCGAGGCCGGCAAGGCCGCCGCCGAGCGCGAAAGTGATCGCGAACAGGCTATCGACATCGATGCCGAGGCCGCGCGCCATGCGCTGGTTGTTGACGGCGGCGCGCACCTGCGCGCCAAAGCGCGTGGCCTCGACCGCGACGACGAGCACGATCGTGATCAGCATCGCGGCGGCGATCAGAAAAATCCGGTAGATCGCAAAATCGAGCCCCATGAACGTGATCGAACCGAGCAGATAAGCCGGCAGATGTACCGGCTGCTCGTCCGTGCCGTAGATATAGGCCGCGGCCGCGACGGAGACGAACACGATGCCGATCGTGAGCAGGCACTGACTAAGCTCGGTGGCGTTATAGAAACGCCGGAAGAACAGGCGCTCCAGCAAGACGCTCGCCGCGGCGGCGGCGATGAACGCAACGGGCAGAGTCGCCAAGAACGGCCAGCCGAATGCGTTCATCAGCGTGACGGTGACATAGCCGCCGAGCATCGCGAAGCTGCAATGCGCCAGATTGACGAAGTTCATCATGCCGAGCGTCACCGACAGCCCGACCGACATCAGGAACAGCAGCATCCCGTAGGCAAGGCCGTCGAACAGCACGCCGAAGACAGGGGGCATGGTCGACAGCCTACGGAATTTTATTGCGGTGTCACGTCTTCATTGGCTCCGGATCACTGTGGCTTGTGCTCCGGGTCTTTGACGTTCGGCACCTTGTCGATTTCGACATTGCGCAGTTCGCCGCCGACCTTCTCGACGCGGCGGATGTAGACGGTCTGCACGATGTCGCGGGTTTGCGGATCGATCATGATCGGACCGCGCGGGCTCTCCCAGCTCATGCCTTTGGCGGCGTCGATCAGCGAACTGCCGTCGGTTTTGCCGCCGGTCTTTTGCAGCGCCGCATAGATCAGGTGCATGCCGTCGTAGCCGCCGACGGAGAAAATGTCGGGATTGCGATGATAGGCGTCGTTATAGGCGTGGACGAATTCGTGGTTCATCGCCGAATTGTGATTGTAGTCGTAGTTGGAGACGGTGATGATGCCGAGGCTGATGTCGCCCATGCCCTTGAGCGCGCTCTCAAAGCCAAGCGCATCCTGCCCCAGAATCTTGGTCTTGGATGGATCGATGCCGCGCTCGGCCAAGGCTTTGCCGACCGCGATCGGTTGCGCGCCGCCGGGTATCCAGATGTAGATGGCGTCCGGATGCTTGTCCTTTGCCGCCTGGATGAAGGCAGAGAAATCCGGGTTTCCGACGGGAAAGCGGACCGAGCCCACGATCTCGCCGCCGGATTCCTTGACGCCGGCCTGAAACCACTTTTCGGCGTCAATTCCGGGACCATAGTCGGACACCATCGTGTAGATCGTCTTGCTGCCGTGGCTGGCAACCCATTTGCCGAACGTGTAGTTCAACTGCGGGGTCGTCGACGAGGTGCGGGCAAGGTAAGGCGACTTCGTGGTGATGACCGAGGTGGCGGCATTCATGTCGACCATGAACGTCTTCGCCTCGGCGGAGACGTCGGCCGCCGCCATCGCATTGGGCGTCAACGTGAAGCCGGCGATGATGTCGGCATGATCGCGCACGATCAGCTCCTGCGCCAGCCGCTTGGCGATATCCGGCGCAATGCCGCCGGTATCCTTGCGGATGAGCTCGATCTTCTTGCCGGCGACCGTGTCGCCGTGCTGCTTCATGTAAAGCTCAAGACCGTGATCCATCTGTTCGCCGGTGTCGGCGAACTGCCCGGAATAGGAAATAATCAGCCCGACCTTGACCGTATTCTGCGCATCGGCTGAACCGATGCCGAGCATAGCCAGCGTCACGCCGGCGAGGCAGCACAAGAATTTCTGCATTGCACCCTCCCAGTTCTCGTAATGCTTAACGTCTCGTGCCGGCCTATCCTCGGTCAGGTCGGCCGCGAGTGCAACGTGCCGTAGCGGCCCAAATCGAGGTTGGGACGGCGCCCGCCGAAGGCCGATCTTGTCTGGCGCGAAGATCACCTGTTGAATGGGCGGCAGTCGCATATGGGAGAAAACTATGCTTGCCAAGAAATACGAAGCTATCTCGGTCGAAAACGATCACGGCATCACTTGGCTGATGATCAACCGGCCGGACAAGCGCAACGCCATGAGCCCGCAAGTCCATCTTGAGATGGACGAGGTGCTCGACGAGCTCGCCGTCGATCCGCAGACCGAAATCCTGGTACTGACCGGGGCAGGAAACCAGGCGTTTTCCGCCGGACAGGACATCAAGCTTTATTTTCGCGCCAATGCCGGCAATGCCGCGGCACGCCATAAGCTGCGCCGCGCCTCGAACAATTGGCGCTGGCAAAAGCTCTCGGGATTCCCCAAGCCGACCATCGCCATGGTCAACGGCTATTGCTTCGGCGGCGCGTTCACGCAGGTCTGCGCCTGCGATTTTGCGCTCGCGGCCGATGACGCCATGTTCGGTCTGTCGGAGATCAATTGGGGCATCCTGCCCGGCGGCATCGTCTCCTGGAATGTGGCCCAAACGCTGAATTATCGCGATGCGCTCTACTATGCCATGACCGGCGATTCGTTCGACGGCAAGCAGGCCAAGCAGATGGGCTTCGTCAATTTCTCCTATCCCAAGGAGCGGCTGCGCGAGGAAACCATCAAGCTTGCCAAAAAGCTGATGGAGAAGAGCCCGGCGGCGCTGCGCTATACCAAGGAAGGCATCCGCGCGGTACGCTTTATGAACGAGCCGCAAGCCGCCGATTATCTCAACGCCAAGAGCGACGCCTTGCGCTACAACGACAAGGAAAACAGCCGCGAGGAAGGCATGAAGCAGTTCCTCGACGAGAAGAGCTACCGTCCGGGCTACGGCCACTTCAAGCGTAAGCGCGCCAGCGCCTAGGCGCCGGTACGCCGACCTGCCGCGACGCGGCAGGTCGGCAAGCGAAGGACAGCGATGGCGATGAGTTTGCGCCAGCCTTACAGGGACTGCGACCGAGATCGTCTTCGGCAAATTGGCCGTTCGCTTGCGGCGAAGGCTGAAGGTTAAGCGACGCATGGATCGGCAGCGAGCATCCGCATCCACCATCGACGACGACGAGGTCGCGCGGTTCTCGCGCGTGTCGGGGCAATGGTGGAACGAGCGCGGACCGATGGCGGCGCTGCACAAGTTCAATCCGCTGCGGCTTGCGTATATCCGCGACCGCGCCGCCGAGCATTTCGGCCGCGACGCGAAGAAGCTTGGCAGCCTCTCCGGCTTGCGCATCCTCGACATCGGTTGCGGCGGCGGCATCTTGTCGGAGCCTTTGGCGCGGCTCGGCGCAGCGGTTGTCGGCGCCGACCCATCGCCGGACAACATTGCCGTCGCACAGCGTCACGCGACGCAATCGGCCCTCACGATCGATTACCGCTGCGCGACCGCGGAGGCCTTGGTGGAGGCCGGCGAAACCTTCGACGTGTTGCTCGCCATGGAGGTGGTCGAGCACGTCGCCGATGTCGGCCTGTTCGTCGGGCTTGCGGCCGAAATGGTCAAGCCCGGCGGCCTGATGTTCGTCGCGACGCTCAACCGCACCATGAAAAGCTTTGCGCTGGCGATCGTCGGCGCCGAATATATTTTGCGCTGGCTGCCGCGCGGCACCCATCAATGGGACAAGTTCGTAACGCCCAACGAGCTCGAGATCGCGATCGCGCGCGGCAAAATGCAAATCATTCACGAGACCGGCGTGATCTATAACCTGTTGGCGGACCGCTGGCAGCTTTCCACCGATATGGATGTGAACTACATGATCGTCGCGGAAAAGGCGGCGTGATGCTCACGCCCTGGCTTTGGGCCATCTTCACCGTCATCGCCGCGTTCTTTCAAACCCTGCGCAATGCGATGCAGCGCGAACTGGCCGGCAGTCTCGGCACGGTCGGGGCGACCCATGTCCGGTTTCTGTTCGGCTTTCCATTCGCGCTGATCTTCCTCGGCGCCGTGATGTGGCTGACCGGCGTGCCGCTGCCGCATCCGGGAGTGAAGTTCTGGCCCTGGGTCGTTGACGGCGCGTTCGCTCAAGTCGCCGCCACCGCACTCATGCTCGTTGCCATGAACGAGCGCTCTTTTGTCGTCACCATCGCTTATCTGAAGACCGAACCCATTCAGGTCGCGATATTCGGATTGATCTTCCTCGGTGACGCCGTGTCTTGGCCGATGATGATCGCGATCCTGGTGGCGACCGCCGGCGTGATCGTGATGTCCACCAAGCCGGGCGGGATGATCGGCGGCGTCAGACCGACGCTGATAGGGCTTGCTTCGGGCGGCATGTTCGCCCTGTCGGCTATCGGTTTTCGCGGCGCAATCCTCGATCTGCACCTGCCGAATTTCATCATGGCCGCGACCTTCACGCTGGTGATCGGCCTGGTCATGCAGGCCGTCGTGCTCTCGCTTTATCTGTGGCTGCGGCAGCCTACGGTGCTGATTGCGATTGTGCGCGCCTGGAAGCCGTCGCTGTTCGCCGGCTTGATGGGTGCGCTCGCCTCACAATTCTGGTTTCTCGCCTTTGCGCTGGCGACAGCCGCCAGCGTGCGAACGCTGGCCCTGGTCGAGGTGCTGTTTGCGCAACTTGTCGCGCGCTTGGCGTTCAAACAGAAAACCACCGCCCGCGAAGGCATCGGCATGGCGTTTGTGGTGGCAGGCGTTGTTCTGCTGATTGTGGCGACCGGCTAGATTCCAGCGGGACCCCGCTCTTTTGCTTTTCATCCGGATTCCCGCTTGCGCGGGAATGGGCGGAACAACATTAGCTCCGGCCGGCTGCCATGCGCGTCAATTGTACTCGTCCGGCAGAATCGGCAGCGGATGAAACTCGATGCCCTCGTCGTGCAATTGCTTGGCTTCTTCCGGCGATGCTTCGCCGTAGATCGAACGGTGCTCGGCCTCGCCATAATGGATCTTGCGCGCCTCCTCGGGGAATTTTGCGCCGACGTAATTGGCGTTTTTGGTCACATGGTCGCGCAGTTCTTTGAGCTTCTGCCGCAGTTCGCGCTCCTGCGGCGACATGATGGCGACGGCGGACTTGCCAGGCGGGATCGGCGGCATCGGCGCCGGCTGCAGCGGAGGCTTCGGCGTCGGCGTCGGGTTTGGCGCTGGCGGCCGCGGATCGGCCGCATCGGCGCGCGACAGCCGCGGCGCCATGATCGCCTTTTCCACCCTGGCGGAACCGCACACCGGGCAGTTCACCAGCCCGCGCTTGGCCTGTTTGTCGTAGGCGGCCGAGTTCGAGAACCAGCTCTCGAACGCGTGGCCTTGGTCGCAGTTGAGCGCGTAACGGATCACAGCGGCTCTCGCACGGCGTGCAGGTGGGTCGGCTCGGCCATCGGCTCGACCAGCTCGAAGCGGCGGCCGTGGTGCAGCGACGGAATCCGCGACCGTACCGCCGCAACCTCGGCCGGATCGATCTCGGCGATGAGTACGCAGGGCTCGGTGCCGCCCTCGGCAAGAACTTTACCCCACGGATCGACAATCAGCGAATGACCGAACGTCTCGCGGCCATTCTCGTGCCGGCCGCCTTGTGCCGCGGCGAACACAAAACAGCCGTTCTCGATGGCACGGGCGCGGATCAGCACGTGCCAGTGCGCCTCGCCGGTCTGTTTCGTGAACGCCGACGGGATGGCAACGAACGAGGCGCCGGCCTCGGCTAGCGCGCGGTAGAGCGCCGGGAAGCGCAAATCGTAGCACACCGTCATGCCCAATCGGCCCCACGGCAGGTCGGCGACGATGGCTAGCTCGCCTGCGCGGTAATTGTTGGATTCCCGATAGCTTTCGCCTCCCGCGAGATCGACGTCGAACATGTGAATCTTGTCGTAGCGCGCGGCAACGTCGCCCCTGCGGTCGATCAGGAACGAGCGATTAACGGCTTTTTCCGGCGACGCCTTGATGGCGAGCGAGCCGATATGGATGTAGATGCCGGCTTTGCGCGCAATTTCGCGCAACGTCGCCAGCGTCGGATCGTGCTCCTCGGGCACGATTTTGGCGAATAGATCGTCGCGCTTGAGCGCCAGAATATTTGTCATTTCCGGCGTGAGCACGTAATCGGCGCCGGCGCGCTTGGCTTCATCGATCGGCGCCAACATCGCGGCGAGATTGGCCTGCGGGTCGACTCCCGATCGCATCTGGATGAGGCCGACCTTGTAGCGCCACGTTTTGGCCGTGCTCATGCGGCTGATCCTTTGGCCTCGGCCAGGAGCGCATCCAGCTTGCCCGCCTGATCGAGCGCATAAAGATCGTCGCAGCCGCCGACATGGGTGGTGCCGATGAAAATCTGCGGGAAAGTGTTGCGGCCGTTGGCGCGCTCGATCATTTGCTTGCGCATGTCCCGATTTCCGCTGGCGTCGATCTCACGGAAGCTCACGCCCTTGCGCGAGAGTAGCTCTTTCGCCTCCTGACAATAGGGGCAATATCGAATGGTATAGATTTCGACCGCAGCCATGATGATGCGCAAATTTTATCAAATTGCTTATATGGACGTTCGCACCGGGTCGGCAACCCTGGCAAAGATCAGCACGTCGACGTTTGCGGCTCCGGCGCGGAGCAGCGCGCGCGCGCAGCCCTCGACCGTAGCACCGGAGGTCAGCACGTCGTCGACCAGGACCAATCTGCGGCCGACGACCGCGGCCTTACCTTCGTCCGGGACACGGAACGCGCCTTGGACATTGGCGGCGCGCTCGGTTCGCGTCAGCCCCACCTGCTGCACGGTCGCCTTGACGCGCTTGAGCGCCGTGGCGGCAACCGGCACGGCGCTGTCCGCCGAGATCGTGCCGGCCAGCATGGCGGACTGATTGAAACGCCGCGCCCAAAGCCGCCGCCAATGCAACGGAACGGCAACGAGCGCGTCGGCCTCGGCGAGCAGCTCGCGGCCGGCTTGGCTCATCCACCGCCCCATCATCGGCGCCAGATCGAGTCGATCACCATATTTAAGGGCATGAACGAGCGCGCGCGAAACCTCGTCGAAGCGCACCGCGGCGCGGGCGCGGTGATAGGCTGGCGGGTTGGCGATCGCTTCCATGGACAGGATCCCCGGACCCGGGTCGTAGACGAATGGAATGCCGAGCCGCTCGCAGTAAGGACGGGTGATGAAGGACAGTTTCGACCAGCAGGCCGGACAAAGGCCCTTGCCGTCGACCGGCGCGCGGCAGGCCGGGCACAGCGGCGGCAGGGCGAGATCGAGCGCCGTTCGCAATATGGCGTGCACGCTGTCGGCGGCGCGTTTGAGGCGGGGCGGCAATGCGATGCTTGGCGACAGCGGCATGCCGCAACGCTACCGCTCCGCGATGCGATTGTCATTCACAGATGCATGCGATTCCCAGACTTCGATGCGCCGCCGCGTGTTGTGCTGCGCCCAGGACACGTCTGTTGAGACGTGACAGTATTGGCTCATGATCGAAGGCCCGATGATTTTCGACCGCGCGCTGATTCGCCGCCGTCGTGAGCGTGCCGGAGCGTTGCGTCCGGCGACATTTTTGCTCGACCGTATAGCCGACGATCTCACCGAGCGACTTGGCGCGGTGCTGCGCCGCTTCGACCTTGCGCTCGATCTCGGCACACCCGGAGACGCCGTGCGGGCGGCGCTCGCCCGCTTGGATTCCGTCGGTACCGTCGTCGCGGCCGCTGCATTGTCGGATCGCGCGGGGCGACGTGCGGAAAGGTTCATCGCCGCGGACGAGGAAGCGCTGCCGTTCGGCGACCAAACGCTCGATCTCGTCGTTTCGGCGCTGGCGTTGCAATTCGTCAACGATCTGCCTGGCGTGCTGGTGCAGATTCGCCGTGCGCTCAAGCCCGACGGACTGTTTCTCGCTGCGCTCCTTGGCGGCGAGACCCTGACCGAGCTGCGGCAGAGCTTTGCCGCCGCCGAAAGCGAGATCGAGGGCGGCGCCTCGCCGCGCGTGGCGCCGTTCGCCGACCTCCGCCAGCTCGGAGCCTTGCTGCAGCGCGCGGGCTTTGCGCTTCCGGTCACCGACGTCGAGCGTCTCACCGTGCGCTACGACACGGTGTTCGGCCTGATGCGCGATTTGCGCCGCATGGGCGCAACCAATGCGCTCCGCGCTCGTCGGCGCACGCCGCTTCGGCGCGCCACGCTGCTGCGCATGGCCGAGATTTATGCGCGACGGTTCGCCGACGCCGATGGCCGCCTGCGCGCGACGTTCGAGATCATGTGGCTGTCCGGCTGGGCGCCGCATCCGGATCAGCAGCAGCCGCTGCGGCCGGGCTCGGCCAAGACACGGCTCGCCGACGCGCTCGGCACGCACGAGATTTCAGCGGGCGAGAAGGCTGGGCGTTGACAAGCGAATGTCGAACAGCAAGCGAAGGATCAGGACAGTCCGCTGTTCGCGATTCAAGCGGCGGCCGCAACGATGAGAACGTTACTTCATCGCCGTGGCGACGCTCGCATAAAGGCCGTTGACGTTCGAGCCGAGCGTCATGACCGTCGCGGCGATAGCGACGGCGATGCCCGACGCAATCATCGCATATTCGATGGCGGTTGCGCCGCCATCGTCGGCGATAAAGTTTCGGACGGGTGTGACGATCGCGAGTCGTGAAAACTTGAACATGGTCTTTGGGCCTTCTGGCTTTCGGATCATAACAGCGTCGTGAGGTGAGAGATCAGTGGTTCGTCGGCGGGTGGCATCGGATATGTCCTCAAATCATGCGGCCGAACCCATTTCAGCCGCTGCCCCTCCCGTGGTCCAACAAGACCTTCCCAGCGTCGGCAGACATAGAGCGGCATGAGCAGGTGGAAGTCCGGATAGAGATGGCTCGCGAATGTCAGCGGTGCGAGGCATTCCTCCTTGACGACGATGCCCAGTTCCTCCTTCAGCTCGCGGATCAAGCTCTGCTCCGGCCGCTCGCCCAGCTCGACCTTGCCGCCGGGAAACTCCCACAGCCCCGCCATCGACTTGCCCGGCGGCCGTTGTGCGAGGAGCACGCGGCCGTCGGCATCGATCAAGGCGCAGGCGGCAACAAGAACAAGTTTGACGCTCACAGCCGTCCTCAGTCTAGGCAATGCGAGGTAAAGGCATTTTCAATCCGATTACGCAGATATGCGCATTCGCCCCAATGGTTAATGAAAGGTTAACAAGTGTTGCGAAGCAACTGGAGGGCCGCATCGGCGAACGCTTTCGGCGCCTCTTGCGGCGGGTTATGCCCGATTTTGGGAAGAACACGGCGCTCATAGGGCCCGGTAAAGAACCGGGCGTGACTCTCCGATACTGCCGGCGGCCCGACACCGTCTGCCTCGCCTTGCAACGCGATGGTCGGCGCGTTGATCCTGGGCTGGGCGGCGAGACGACGTTCGATCGCTTCCAGCGCCGGATCGCCGGCCGCATAGCCGAAGCGATGGCGATACGACTGGATCGTCACCGCGACGAAGTCGGCATTGTCGAACGAGGCTGCGCTGCGCTCGAACGTGGCCTCGTCGAAATTCCAGTTCGGCGACCATATCGACCAGATGTAACGGCAAAGCGCGCGACGGTTTTTCTGCAGGCCGGCTCGGCCGCGTTCGGTGTGAAAATAATATTGGTACCAGAAGCGGTGCTCCTGCGGCGGCGCGATCGGCTTCACCGCGGCGGCGATGTTCTGGATGTTGTAGCCGTTGCCGCTGACGAGGCCGCGCACGCGCTCCGGCCACAGCGCCGCCACGATGCAGGCGGCGCGCCCGCCCCAGTCGTAGCCCGCGAGCAGGGCGCGCTCGATGCCGAGCGCATCCATCAATTCGCGCAGATCGCTGCCGAGCGCCGCTTGTTGGCCGGACCGCAGCGTGTCGGCGGACAGAAAACGCGTCGCACCGAAGCCGCGCAGGTAAGGCACAATGATGCGGCAGCCGGCGGCGGCGAGCGCTGGCGCCACGTCGTCATAGCAACGTGGATCGTAGGGCCAGCCGTGCAGAAGAATCGCCGGAACGTCCGCCGGGTCGCCGCTTTCCTCGTACGCCACGTCGAGCGTCGAGGTGTGGATATGATGAATTTCACTATTCAAGGTTTTTGCAAGCGCTCAATCTGCGCGCACCAAGACTATACCAAATTCAAACACGACATACGGGAATTTCCTTATAGCCTGCGCAAAACTTTGTTGACGATCGGGGGCTACAAGCGGAGCCGATCATAATCGGCCGCCCGCAAGCTGTCGGCTGTGTAGTAACCGAGTTCAGCTCGGCTGCGCAACGGACGCGTGGAAAATCATGGATAATTTTTTCAGTTCGCAAATAGATTTCATCCTGTTCTTTTATGGGCTGGCGTTCATCCTGCTCGGCGCCACCTGCATTGCCATCGCGCGGGTCAGGGGACGCAATGAATCGTGGATTGTGCTTGCGCTGTTTGCATTTGCGCATGGCGGCAGCGAGTGGCTGGATTTGACGGCGCTGGTCATCAGCGACTCGCCGGTATTCGCACTGTTTCGCACCGCGGTCATGACCGGATCGTTTGTATTGCTGATGGAGTTCGCCCGGCAGGAAGCAAATCGGTTCGCTATGAAAGCGCCGGGTCCTTGGCTGTACGTTCCTTTGCTATCGTTGGTCGTCCTTGGCGGCGCGATGGACGGAGTGAATGCAGCCGGCTCGGTTGCGCGCTACGTCCTTGGATTCCTCGGCGCAGTGGCCACCAGCGCCATATTTTGCCGGTTTGCCAAAACATTCTCGGGCACGACGAGGTACCTGGCGATTTGCGCCGCAGTCGGCTTCGCGCTTTATGCGCTCGCCGCTGGCCTGATTGTCCTGCCGGCCCCATTCTGGCCGGCGAACGTCGTCAATCAGAATTGGTTCAGTGAAGTCAGCGGAATCCCGATTCAGCTTGTGCGCGGATTGCTCGCCTGCGGAATTTCTTTCGCAATATGGGCGATCTGGGGACAGCAGCTCATTTCCGAGGTTTCCTCGACGCGGTATGCGCGGTTTCTGCGCCAGCAGTTCATCTGGACTTTGGCGGCGGTGACGACGATTCTCGTCGTCGGCTGGATGCTGACCGAGTATCTCGGTGGAATTTACAAGCAGAACTTACAGCGGGAAGCGCGCGGCGACATCAATCTGCTGGCGAGCCGCATTGCCGGCGAGACCGCCACCATCGAGGGCACGGTGAAAATTCTGGCCCGTGCGCGCTCCGTGCGCGCGCTGCTGGTCCGTGGCAGCGAACCCGACGATCAGCGCGCCAAAGCCGTTCTGAACTTGGTTGTCGATGCCTCAGTCGCCAATGCCGGCTTTATCTTGAACGGCACCGGCACGGTCGTTGCGTCTTCCGATCAGCGGGAAGCCGCCGCTCCGGATTCGGCTAATTACCAGTCAGCTCCCTACTTTCGGCAATCCATGGCCGGAGCAGCCGGCTATTACTTCGCGTTCGACGGGCAGAACGGGGAGCGCGATTATTTCGCAAGCTACCCCATTCGCTCGGACCAGGGTGCGATCGTCGGCGTCGTGGTCCTCGAGAAAGCGCTTGGAAATCTCGAAGCCGATCTTCGTCAGTTCGGTCGCTCCTATTTCTTGATCAATCCAGAGGGCATTGTCGTTCTGACCAATCGCCCGCGCCTGATGCTCCACTCATTGTGGCCACTCTCGACCGAGCAGCGCTCGGTGTCGGTCCGGCAATCCGGGACGCCGACCAATCACCCTATGCTCGAGCGCGAGGTTTTAGATTCGACGTGGACCAATTTCGGCGGCGAGCGGGTTTACGTGCTACGACGCAATGCCAATCACAGCCAATGGTCCTTGGCGATTTTGACGCCGATCCGGGAAATATATGCCAGTCGTGTTCTGGGAATCGTCATTACGCTGCTGACCGCTCTCATGACGTTGATCTACCTGTTCGGCAGGGAACGCTGGTTCCACGATAACGTGCAAATGAGAAAGCGCCTCAAATTGCAGGAGTTGGCGCAGGACCTTCGCTTCCAGGCGACCACCGATCCGCTCACCGGCCTTTTCAATCGGCTGCGATTCGACGAGGCTCTCGCCAGCGAGATATCGCGATCGATGCGTTACAAGACGCCGTTTTCGCTGGTGCTGTACGACATCGATCATTTCAAGGTCGTGAACGATACCCATGGCCACCAGACCGGCGACGAGGTGCTGACCAAGCTGTCCGCGTTTGTGGCGACCAACATTCGCGGCCTTGATACGCTGGCGCGGTGGGGCGGGGAGGAATTCGCCATCACGTTGCCCGGCTGCGTCGCGGCCATGGCCTATCAAGCGGCGGAGAAATTGCGGGCGGCGATCGAGCAGGTTGGCTTCCACACGGTCGGCAAGCTAACCTGCAGCTTTGGCGTCGCGCAGTACCGCGACGGTGACACTGCGGCAGCGCTGATCGCCCGCGCCGACGATGCGCTCTACCGTGCCAAACTCAATGGCCGCAATCGCGTGGAATTGGCCGCACCGTCCGCCGCAGTCAACCCGGCACTGGCAGCAGTCGCATGAGCATGATCGTCAAGAGTGGGAAGCGGATTTCGGATATGATCAGCTCAAACGCGTAATTTAGACGTCGATCCGATTCAGTTGAATTGGATCAAGGTCTATAGTGTCCTTCCGATTCCGAAGTTCGCAAGCGAGCGTGCCGCATAATCATGCGAACTCCGGAATGGGGACACTGGCTTTGCGCCGGCGAGCAAATTCTTGCTGGAAATTAAGTTGAAAGTCGCGCATGTCTTCGCGTTTAATGAGCAGGGGAAAGTGTTGTGAAACCCAAGAGGTCGGCAATGGCTATCGGGAAAATCGGGACTTGTTCGGCGCTCCTGTCCGGCGCGCTTGTGGCACTGTCGGTGCACAGCGCGATGGCGCAAGGCGCTGCACCGCCGCCAGACGCACCGCCGCCGAATACCGGCGCACCGCCACCCGGCCCGCCGGGTGCGCCGCCACCTCCCGGTGCGGCGGGCGCGCCGCCGCCGGCTGTCGTCGGCACGACGGTCAATCTGCGGCAGGGCCCGGGAACGACGTATACCATCATCAGCAAGATTCCAGCCGGTTCGCCGGTCGAAGTCAGCGGCTGCAAGGCCGGCTGGTGCCAAGTCGCCTATCACGGCCAGAACGGCTACATCATCGCCACCAGCCTCGGGCCTGCCGGGCCACCGCCCGGCGCGCCGCCGCCGGGCTACGCCGGACCGCCACCGGGCTACTACGACCCGCCCGTCTATGTCGCGCCGCCCCCCTACTATTACGGTTATTACGGCCCGTGCTGTTACTATGGAGGCTGGCGCGGCGGTTGGGGTGGCGGCTGGCGCGGCGGCTGGGGCCGGCGCTAGTCAAACCGGCACTCTTTTCCGAAGTTTTTTAGGCGGTTGCGGCGGCTTCATCCACGTCGAGCGGCGCGATCACCTTCACGCCCTTGAGGTGCACGCCGCGGCCGGTGCGGCCTTTCCGCGCTTCCATCAACAGCGGCTGGCTCGATTCGGCACGGCGATGTCTATTCGAACACGTCTTTGACCTGCTTGATCAGATCGGGCGGAGCGGCATCGATCGATTGGACGATTTTCTCGGCCTCCTCGCCGGTGACGGGATCGAGCGGCAAGGATTGCTTCTGCATGTCGGCGAGGAATGCCTTATCGCGCAGCGTCGCCTCGAAGGCCGAGCGCAGCAGCCGCACCCGGTGGTCCGGGACCGCTTTGGCGACGATGAAAGGCCGACCCAACTGCTCCGAAGCGCCAAGGATCGCCAGCACGTCCTTCTGATCCTTGGTCTTGGCGAGGTCGCCGACATAAGGAACATTCGCCGGCATGTCGGCAGGTCGCTTGGGCGAAAAGCGAACCAGCGCATTAATCTTGTGCCCGGCGATCCAATCCGGCGGCAGCGCGCTCCACGAGGCGCAATTGCCCTCGAGCTCGCCGCGCTCCAGCGCCAGCCGTTGTTCGTTGCTGCCGGGATAGCCGGCGATCTGGCGCACCGGGGCGTGAAATATTTTTTGCAAAATGGCGCCGTTGACGTAGGCCTGGGAACCCTTCGCGGTGTTGCCGATCAGAAATTCCTTGCGCGCCATCATGTCGTTCCAGTTTTTTATGCCGGTGGCGGCCCACGCGTAGCAGACGCGCACGTCGCGCAGCATGGCGCCGATCCAGCGATAGTCCGAAAACTTGAGTCCGATCGCTTCGGGCGTGGCGACGGACTCGGTCATGAGCCCGGGATCGAACATCGTGATGACCGTGCCATCCATGGGCGCGGTGGCATTAAGATAGCGGACCGCGAGCAGCGTCGCGGCGCCCGGCATGTTCTGCACCAGCACGGTCGGATCACCCGGAATATGGCGGCCGAGGTGGCGCGCCAGCGTGCGGGCATACCAATCATAGCCTCCGCCGGGCGAATAACCGACAACGATCGTGATGATCTTGCCCTTGTAGAAGTCATCGTCCTGCGCGGCGGCCGGCCGCGCCACGAGCGCGGTCAGCGCCAGCCCGGCGACAATCGCTGTAATCCTGGCGTTGCTATGCATGGCATCACCCGTTACGGCTCCTGACGACTGAGATGAACCGCGGCGCCCGACGCCGCAAGGCTCAAGGCGATAATAGCAAAAATGCCGCCGACGCCGGTGGCGGCGGCGACGAGGCTCGCCAGGAACGGCACTGCCGCCTGCCCGAGCCGGTTGCCGGTGATGCGCAGCGACATCACCGTGCCCATCACAGCGGCGGAAGCCAGATCGACCACATTGGTCAGACTCAACGTCGTGGCAATGCCGAGCGCAAAACCGAGCAAAGTGATCGCGGCGTACATTCCGACCAACGGTATCGGCAAGGCGAAACAGGCAAAGCCGATCGCCGCTCCACTCATGCTGATGAGGGTAAGCGGCTGTCGGGCAATGAGGCGCAACACGCGCGTATAGCCGAGCCGCGACACCAGCGAGGCGATCGAGCGCACCGTCAGCAATCCGCCGATGTCGCGCACGTCGATGTTGTTCTGGGCGCCGAGCAGCGGCAGATAGATCGTCAGTAAATCCTGCGACGTGATGGTGATGACACTGGCGACGAGGACGGCCATCAGCCCGTTCTGGCGGAGCAGCGTGCGCACCGGGACGACATCGTTGCTCTTTTCATGCGTCGTCCGCTTGGGTGCAGGCCGAATCGCGGCGGAGGTCGCCAGCGACGCCAGCGCGATGACAAGCGCTATGCCGAACAGTCGGCCGGTCGAGGGCAACGTGCTCGATCCGCCCACCCAGGCGACGATGTAGGGGCCGAGCCCCTGGCCGATGGCGCTGGATACCACGTAGTTACCGAACGCCGCGTCGCGGCTGCGTGGTCCGGCGCAACGGATGCACAGCATCTGCTGGCTCGCCATCAGAAACAGATGGCCGATGCCGAACACCACCGTGAGCAGAAGCAGCGCGACCAGCGAATTTGCCCAGAAGTAAAAGCCCGCGCAGGCGCCGACCAGAAGCACGGCGCCGATCCACGCCGCCTCCGCATCGTGGCCGCGGTCAAGCATGCGGCCGACCCAGACCGCGAGCACCATCGGGAAGATCGCGAACGTCGCCGAGATAATCCCGAGCCATACCACCGGCAGATCAAGCTCGATGGCCCGATAGGACGTCGTGACGCGAACGATCGCATAGACCGTCTGGATGACGACCGAGGTCAACAACAAGGGGACGAGCAGGCGATAATCGAGATCGCTGGCGCTGACGCGGGCCCTGAGCCCGCCGCCCGAGGCAAGGAAAGATCGTGACCAGAAATTCGACACCGCCCCGCCCCGCTCCATCGCCCGATGTGTGAACCACTATGTATCACGAGCGTGCTGTGAAACTGTACGCCCGACCCGCATAGGTCTAATGTTGCCGCGTCGGGAGGAAGCTTATGGGAATGCCCGGCAAGGCCCTCGCGCTTGCATCGGCGCTGCTCTGCGCCCTGCTCGGCCTCGTGTTCTCGCAGGCGCACGCCGACGACGATTATCCGAGCCGGCCGGTGACCATCGTCGTGCCGTTCACGCCAGGCGGATCGACCGACGTTCTCGGCCGCTACGCCGCCCAAGTGCTGCAACGCGAGCTGCATCAGAGTTTCGTCGTCGAGAACCGCGCCGGCGCCGGCGGCCTCATCGGCATCGACTATGTCGCGAAATCGGCGCCTGACGGCTATACGCTATTGCACGCGCCGACCGCCTTCGGGCTGCTGCCGTATCTGATGAGGTCGGTGTCCTACAGTCCGGCGGATTTCGATCCGATCGTGCTCATCGGGCTCACCGAATTCGCGCTGGTCGTGGCGCCGTCGCTCAAGGTGAACTCGGTGCCGGATCTGATCGCGCTCGCCAAGGCCAAGCCCGGTGCGCTGACCTATGCCTCCGCCGGCATCGGCACCACCCAGCAACTGTTCGCCGAACTGTTCAAGAGCATGGCGAAAGTCGACATCCGCCATATTCCCTATAAGGGCACGGCGCCCGGCTTGGTCGACGTCATGGGCGGCAATGTGTCGATGATGTTCACCGATATCGGCCCGTCGCTGTCGCTGGTGCGCGCCGGCAAGCTGAAAATGCTTGCCGTCACCTCGCTCAAGCGCAACCCGGACATGCCCGATATGCCGACCGTCGCCGAGACGTTGCCGGGTTATGAAGCGTTCGGTTGGCAGGGCCTGTTGGCAAGAGCCGGCACGCCGAAAAACATCGTCGACAAGATCAACAAGATCCTGGTCGCCGATCTGCAACGGCCGCAAACGGCGGCGCGCTTCAAGGCTGTCGGCGTCGAAGCGCGCTGGAGCACGCCCGAACAATTCCGCACCTTCATCGCCTCCGAAAGCGCCAAATGGGGCAACGTCATCCATGCCGCCGGCATAAAGCCGCAGTGACTTTCCCGTGCCATCGTCATGTCCAAGGTGACGCGACCGACGCGATATCGCTCAATCCCCCAGCTTCTCGACGTGAAAGCGATGCAGCACGCGATGGAAAATCGGCGCCAACACGACTCCGGTGGCGATGACGATAATGAGACCGGAAAAGATGGCGTACAATCCGGCGAAGATTTTACCGTCCGTCGTCTTCAGTTCGCCCAACGGGCCCATTCCGGAAAGGATCATTGCCGCATTCACAAACGCATCGACGAACGACATGTGCTCGAAACCCGCATAACCGGCGATTCCGATTGCCAGGCCGACCGTGGTCAGAATGCACCACAATCCGATCGCAACGAACATCCGGCCAATGAACTTGCGGCGCGATGCGACCGGATGACCGTGCCGTTCGAAGCGTGTGACGCTGGGAACCTTCACCGCCATTTTATCCTCCAGCAGCAGCATTGGCCCGCATCGCGCAAGGCGACTGCGGGAATCGAGACCGAAGGCTGAATTCTGATCCCGTTTTCAGGGCGCTCAACCGGTGCGATTGCGCTCACGTTCGCGCTGGATTTCGGGCGCCGTATAGGGCGCGGCATCAGGGTCATAGGACGTCCAGCCGGACCGCCGATAGGCGGCGATGCGAACATGCACATCGACCGCTCCGACATCGAGAATAGCGGCGCAGCGGTTGCTGTCCGCCTCCGGTACCCGCACGCTGACCAGCGTGGCGCCGCGGCGCAGCCCCTCGGCGATGGCATGCGCCTCTTCGCCGCTGATGCCGGCCTCGGCCAAGACACCGAGCGCGCCGCCGGCCCAGCCGCCGGCGGCCGCACCGGCCGCGGTTGCGGCCAGCCATCCGACTGCGGCCACCGGGCCAATTCCGGGAATCGTGATCAAGCCCAATCCGGCGAGCAGGCCCGCAAGCCCGCCCACCGCAGCGCCGATTTCGGCTCCGGTCGCGGCGCCATGCACGCGCTCGTCGCGGGATAGAATGCTGATGTCGCGCTCCGGTACGCCGGCCTGGCGCACCTCACGCACGGCATTGGCGGCGTCGCTGTGGTGATCATACAAGCGGACAATCGTGACGATCATGGCCGCAACCCTTTCGCGCCCCGTGACCCGATCCTACACCCTTGCGAGCGGTTGAGCGCGTCCTGGTGCGCCCAAGGCGTGATCATTTCGGGTCGAACCGATTTGGCGCCGCAACAGTTGTCGGAGCGTGATCTGTTCGGAAGCCGGTTTCCACTTTTCCGGATCATGCTCTAGTATTCCGGTGCAAACGAATTGCCAAGGAACACCGCCATGCCGGATAAAATGTATGACCGCGCCGCCCAGGATATCGGCAACATCGTCGGTATCGGCCACGTCAATGTCTGCATCGACGACCAGCACAAGGCGACGAGCTTCTACGTCACCGGCCTCGGCTACACGCGTGACCCGTTTCTCAATACCGGCGCCACCAATATGTGGATCAATGTCGGCATGAGCCAGTTTCACCTGCCCATGGGCCGGCCCGACGTGCTGCGCGGCGTCACCGGTCTCGTTATGCCGGACCGCAAAGCGCTGCTCGAGCGCCTCAAGCGCGTCAAGAAAGCGCTCGAGGGCACCAAGTTCGATTTCCGCGAGAGCAACGACGGTGTCGAGACGGTTTGCCCGTGGGGCAACCGCATCACCGTGCACGAGCCGGACGTCGAGCGCTTCGGCCGCGTCCAGCTCGGCATGCCTTATATCCGCTTTGATGTCCGCCCCGGCACGGCAGAGCGCATCGCCCGTTTCTATCGTGAGGTGCTGGACGCACCATCAGAGGTGAAAAAGAACGGCGCCGGGCCGGAGGCCAAAGTCCAGGTCGGCGAGAAGCAGTATTTCTATTTCCGCGAGACCGACGCGCCGGAAGCGATCTACGACCGCCATCACGTGCAAATCTATTTGGTGAATTTCTCACCGCCGTACCGCAAGCTGCTCGATCTCGGCCTGATCACGATAGAGGACAACGAGTACCAGTACCGCTTCAAGGACATCATCGATCTTGACACCAGGGAAGTGCTGTTCACCGTCGAGCACGAGACGCGCAGCCAGACCAACCCGATGTACGGCCGCCCGTTGATCAACCGCAATCCGGCCGCGACCAATATGGACTACAAGCCCGGCCACGACAGCATGTCCTGGGCGATGTCGTGACTATGTGCTGCCGTCCCGTTCATTGTCATGCCCCGCGAAGGCGGGGCATCCAGTAATCGCAGTGGTCGCAATTCGATCGTCAACGTCAGTGGTTACTGGATCATCCGCCTTCGCGGATGATGACAGCCAACGCATGCGCAAATGACCCGCCGCGCTCTCGTCATCGGCGGCTCGCTCGGCGGGCTCATCGCGGCGCACCTTCTGCGCGCGACCGGCTGGGACGCGGTGGTGTTCGAGCGCAACGCCGAAGAGTTGGCGAGTCGCGGCGTCGGACTCGGCACGCATCCGCAGCTCATCGCCATCCTCAAGCGCGCCGGTGTGGTGTTCGACGATTCGATGGGCATTAAGGTGCCCAAGGTCGTGTGCCTCGACCGCGACGGCAAGATCATCGTCGAGCAGCCGACGGTGCGCACCATGAGCGGCTGGGCGCGGCTCTACCGTGCGCTGCGCGACGCGCTGCCAGAGCAAAGCTATCGCCTCGGCGAAGAGCTCACCCGTATTGCGCAGCATGGCGACGTTGTCACCGCGATATTCGAGGATGGCTCACGCGAGGCCGGCGACTTGTTGGTCGGGGCCGACGGCGTGCGCTCCACGGTGCGCGAGCAATATTTGCCGCAGGCGCAGCCCGTTTATGCCGGCTATGTTGCCTGGCGCGCGGTGCTCGACGAAGCAGAGATTCCGCAACACATCCGGCGCGAGATTTTCGAGCTGTACACATTCTGCTTGCCGGAGGGCGAGCAGTTGCTGGCCTATCCGGTGCCGGGGCGCGATAACGACACGCAGGTCGGCCGCCGTGCCTATAACATCGTCTGGTATCGGCCGGCCGCTCCCGAAACGCTCGCCGATCTATCGACCGACGAAGGAGGTCGTCACCACACGGCCGGCATCCCGCCGCCTTTGATCCGACGCGACGTGATTGCGCGCGTCAAGTCCGAGGCGCAGACGCTGGTGGCGCCGCAGATCGCCGAGATTTTTGTCCGTACCGAGCCGTTCTTCCAGCCGATCTTCGATCTCGAATCGCCGCAGCTCGTATTCGGCCGCGCCGCGTTGGTCGGCGACGCAGCATTCGTGGCGCGCCCGCATGTCGGCGCCGGCACCACCAAGGCCGCGCTCGATGCGGCGAGCCTGGCCGACTCCTTGCGCGACGCCGGCGCCGATCTCGACGCCGGGCTGGCGCGCTATCAACGCGTGCAGCAGCCGTTCGGCGCCGCCATGGTGGCGCTCGGGCGCGACCAGGGCGCGTATCTGAGCGCCCAGCTCAAGCCGCGCGAAGCGCGCGCCGCTTCGGAGCTGCATCGCGACATCGACGACGTGCTGCGCGCCCACGGCACGCGCAGCGACCAGGTCCGGGACATCGTTAACGCCCATGGTCTCGCCGCGCATTTTTGAGAAGCTCCTCCAAGACGTGGCGCCCGTGACGAGCGCGGGCATGCTCTCGCTATATCTGCCTTGCCCAGAAGGCGGACATGGAGCCGACGCGCCAACATGTTCGTCAAGTGGAAAATCCTAGCGCGTATCCCGGTCGAATTAATTCGTCATTGCGAGCGAAGCGAAGCAATCGAGTGCCAAAATCCGACCCCTCGTAGACAGCCCGAAACCAGAGGGAAGCTAGGTCATCGCTGCTGTCCTCATTTCGAACCGTTAGCCCTAATTTGCCGTCGGAATCGACTCGCTACCGTCACAACAAGAGCGTATCGTCAACACTCACCGACAGAAAACAAGACAACGAACCTTTGGGCGTCGGTGACTGAGAGACCGGCGGCGCGCCACCCGCAGCCGGTCGATACATCGACGAGCGATGTCGGATTTCGCTGCGTCCTGCGCAGAGCGACATAGATCATGAACACGATGAAGGGATGACTCCCATGAATCGACGCAAGCTACTGTTGACGACCGCCAGAGGCGCGCTGCTTACGGCGCTTGGAACGATCACTGGCGCGAAAGCGCAGACGCCAATCGACAGTCGAACTGCGCTCCCGATCCCACAGCAGAAATCGAAAGGCGTCACGGCACTCGACGCGCGCGATGCGCGTGCGCCGACTATCCAGCCACTGCGCGCCCCGCAGGGCGCGCCGAACGTTGTTATTGTGCTGCTCGACGATATGGGCTTTGGCGCATCGAGCGCCTACGGCGGGCCGTGCAACATGCCGGTCGCGGAGCAGCTTGCAAAAGATGGATTGACCTATACTCGTTTCCATACCACGGCGCTTTGCTCGCCCACGCGTCAAGCTCTCTTGACTGGACGCAACCATCATTCGGTCAACATGGCGTCGATTACGGAGCTCGCCACGGGATTCCCCGGATACACATCCGTGCGGCCCGACAGCGCAGCAACGATCGCCCAGGTACTCAAGCTCAACGGCTACAACACAGCCGCGTTCGGCAAGATGCACCAGACGCCGGTGTGGGAAACGAGCGCGTCAGGACCGTTTGACCGCTGGCCGACCGGTGATGGTTTCGAGCGGTTCTATGGGTTCGTCGGTGGCGAAACCAATCAATGGCAGCCGACGCTGTTCAATGGGACAGAACCGGTGCCGACGCCGGACGAGCCCAACTATCATTTCAGCGAAGACATGACGACGCGCGCGATCGCCTACATGCGCGAGCAAAAGACGATGACTCCCGATAAGCCCTTTTTCGCGTATGTGTCATACGGGGCCGTGCACGCGCCGTTTCATGTGCCCAAATCATACATGGAAAAGTATCGCGGCAAATTCGATGCAGGTTGGGATCAGCAGCGCGAGCAGATATTCGCGCGACAAAAGCAGCTTGGCGTCATTCCGCAGGACGCCCGGTTGACCGAACGGCCGCAAGAAATACCGGCATGGGATTCTTTGTCAGCCGACGAAAAGCGGGTGGCGGCGCGCCTGATGGAAGCCTATGCGGGCTTCGCCGATCACACCGATGTCCAGGTCGGCCGGATCGTGGATGCGCTGCAAGCCATGGGCCAGGCTGACAACACTCTGTTCCTCTACATTCTGGGCGATAATGGCGCCAGCGGCGAAGGCGGCCCACAGGGCGCTTTTAATGAGCTGGCGGCCCTGAACGGCATTGTTCAAAGCGCGTCCCAAATCCTGCCGCATCTCGACGAGATCGGCGGTCCGATGACGTATCCCCATTATCCCGTTGGTTGGGCGCACGCGATGGACACGCCTTACCAATGGACCAAGCAGGTGGCTTCGCATTGGGGCGGCACGCGCAACGGTATGATCGTTCACTGGCCCGCCGGCATCAAGGCCAAGGGCGAATTGCGCCAACAGTTCTGCCACGTGATTGATGTTGTGCCGACGATCCTGGAGGCAACGAAACTACCGGCGCCGGAATTCGTGGACGGCATTCAGCAGCAGCCGATCGAAGGGACGAGCTTTGCCTATTCGTTCGATGACGCGAAGGCGGCGGAACGGCACACGACGCAGTATTTCGAAATGTTCGTCAACCGCGGCATTTACCACGAGGGGTGGACAGCCTGCACCAGGCACAGCATACCGTGGTTGTTGAACACCAAACTCCCCAAAATCGAGGACGACGTTTGGGAGCTCTATGCCCCTGACGACTGGACGCAGGCGAACAACATAGCCGCGCAAAATCCAGCGAAATTGAAGGAGCTGCAGCAACTCTTCCTATTGGAAGGCGCCAAATACAACGTGTTTCCGCTGGATGATCGCAGAATCGAGCGGGCTATCCCCGCTCTCGCAGGAAGACCCGATCTGCTGGCGGGACGCACATCGCAAACATTGTATCCCGGCATGAGTCATATGAACGAGAACACGGTTCTCGACATCAAAAACAAATCCCACGTGGTAACTGCCGAAATTACGGTGCCCGATGACAAGGCGAGCGGCGCCATCATCGTTCAAGGAGGACGGTTCGGCGGGTGGGGCCTGTATCTGAAAAGCGGCGTACCTGCCCATTGCTATAACTTTTTTGGCTTCGACCACGTCTATGCGCGGGCAACGCAGCCGTTGGCGCCCGGCAAGCACACCATCCGCTACGAGTTCAAATACGACGGCGGTGGTGTCGGCAAGGGCGGCGTAGGCACACTTTCTGTCGACGGCCAGAAAGTGGGAGAGGCACGGGTTCTGCGCACCGTCCCCTTTATCTTCTCGGCCGACGACTTCACCGATATCGGCATCGATAACGGCGCTCCAGTCACGGAGGACTATGAGACGCCCTTTGGACGCTTCACCGGCGAGATTTCTTGGGTGCGCCTCGACATCGGCAAGGACGCATTTGTGGATGCGGCTGGAGAGGAGGCGGCCTTGGCCGGACGTGCATAGCTCATCCTGCGACGATCCGGGTCCGGGCATGGCGGAGGGCCAGCGCAACAATTCTTTCGCGCCTTTCCCCCGACCGAGGACTACACCTTGACCACATCACGAGACAAGGGCTGTGTTGTGCGTGACAAAAAAAATGCCAAGCGATGACCGTTGCTGGTCAAAAGCTGACGTTACTGCCTGATTGCAAAACGTCCGCTTTGTACCAATTTCTGCCGTGAGCCGGTGCAGCAAATGGCATCATTATTCGATCACCTCGTCGGCGGCGACAAGAAGCGCTTGCGGCACGGTGATACCGAGCGCCTTAGCAGTTTTGAGATTGATCACCAGATCGAATTTGGCTGGCTGCTGCACGGGAAGATCAGCGGGCTTTTCGCCGCGCAGGATACGGTCAACATAGATCGCTGCCTGCCGGTAGTGCTCTACATAGTCAGCGCCGTAAGAAACCAGACCACCAGCCGCAGCGAAGTTCCGTTCGGCAAAAATCGATGGCAGTGCGTTCCGCAAGGCGAGATCGATGATGCCTGTTCCATGGGTGACCGTGAACGCGTCAGGGGAAACGATCAAACCCCCGCCCGGCTCGCGCACCAACGTGGTCATAACACTTGCAATATCTGCAGCCTCGTAAACTGGCGCAGCGGTGTACTGCACGGAGAGTTGCTGTGCAGCTTCCGCCGCAAACTTTGACATGCCTTCACTATAAGGGCCGCGCTGCGGATTGAACATGAACGCTACATGGGTTACACGCGGCGCGGTCTGCTTGAGCAGGTCAAGCCATTTTCCGCCGACAGAAGGCTCCAGATAAGAAAAGCCGGTTGTGTTTCCACCTGGATGCGCCAGACTCGCAACAAATCCTTGGCCGACTGGGTCGATAACAGTGGTGAACACAATGGGCAGCGTTCGCGTTGCCTGCTGTGCGGCGCGGAGCGACACACTGGAATTGGCAAAAATCAAATCAGGGTTCAATTTCAGCAATTCTGCCACTGCGACTCTTGCGCGCTCATCATTTGACGTGGCCCAACGGACGCCGATCTGAAGATCGTCTCCTACTCGCCAACCCCGCATTTGCAACTCGTTGCGGAACGCAGCAAGACGAGCCTGTCCTTCGGGATCACTCTCGGCAAGTTGTATCAATACGCCGATCCGACGCACTCGCCCTTGCTGTTGTCCACGCGCTGCGAGCGGCCCTGCTGCCGCACCGCCGAGTAGCATGATGAACTGGCGTCGCCTCATGCTCGCCCCCTTCAAGCCGACGGCCACAGCTTACCAGCGCCAGTTGCATTGTGCATCACGGCAAAATGAGCCACTCGGCTTCTCAGATGGGTCGGTCTGCGAGGAAAAACTCGCTGCACTGGGCGACAGGGGGCGGATAACGCCCGCTTCCGCGTCGTCCGTTCCAGGAAGTGCGTCGCTGGAGTTGAACTGCGGCGTTCGTTCGCTGCAGCAAGCGCCGTGGTGGAACGCCGACAGGCGAGCGCGTCCCGCAGGACGCGCACCGCGCCCGAAGCGCGAGCGAGTGGCAACATTCGCTGGCGTGGCGCGGACGGTGGCAATACGCGTCTCTCGGCGTTACGCTTTTCTTTCGTCCTTGCCATCCGTCGTTGCAAGCGCTGCGAAGCCGTCCATAGCGCTGACGCGTTCTGGACCGTTTCGTGCCTCGCCTGGCAGTGACGGACGTGCCTCGGGCGCGCCCGCGTCGCGAGAACGGGATTCCTTTTTCATCCTCCCCCCGCGATAGCGGGGGAGCATGAGGCGACTACGCTCTCGCTTACTGACCGCGGCGTTGTATAATGCCCTGAAAGCAAAAGAATTCCCCCGGAGAGGCCCATGAGCGCCGCCAAAAGAACCCTCGTCATTCGCAACGGCATATTGATCGACGGCTCGGGCAAGCCATCGAGCCGCAACGACGCCATCGTCATCGAAGGCAACCGCATCAAGAGCGTCGGCGCGCTGCCGCCCGACCTGCACGTCGAGGATCGCAACAACGTCGAGGCGATCGACACCGCCGGCAAGTGGGTCATGCCCGGCCTGATCGACGCGCATTGCCACATGTCCTACGGCTATCCGCTGATCAAGGGCGAGGGCAAAGGCAAAGGCACCACGCGGCCGGAATTCTCCACGCTCAAATCCGCGCGCAGCGCGCAGAAGGTGCTGCGCGCCGGCGTCACCAGCATTTCGGTGCCGGGCGGCACCTGGTTCACCGATGTCGGCGTGCGCGACGCCATCCGGCTCGGCCTGATGGAGGGCCCGCGCATGTTCGTCGCCGGCCGCATGATCGTCACCTATGGCTGCATCGAGGACGACGAGCCGTCATGGGAGGGCACGCCCGATCATTCGATCGGCAAACTGTGCAACACCGCCGACGAGATGGTCACCGAGGTGCGCCGCCAGGGCAAGCACGGCGTCAACTTCATCAAGATGGCGGACAGCCGTTCCGGCGAATCGCAGATGCTGGCGAAGGAGGAAATCGCGGCCGTGGTCGGCGAGGCGCATCGCCGCAACCTCAAAGTCGCGATCCATTCGCGCGGCGCCGGCTCGACGCGCGCCGCGGCCGAAGCCGGCGTCGACTGGATCGTGCATGCCGACCTCGCCACCGATCGTGATCTCGATGCAGTCGCCAAGGCCGGCATGCCGATCCTGCCGACCGCGACGTTCCTCGCCGTCGTGGTCGAGCTCGGCAAACAACAGAAAGTCGGCGCCGAGCAGGTGCAGCTCGATTTCAACCGGCTCGGACGACACTACGAGCTGCTTGGCGCGTTGATGCACAAGGCGCGCAAGCTCGGTATCCGGCTTCTGGTCGGCACCGACACCGGCAATAATTCGTTCACGCGCCACGGCGAGTTGCACGCCAAGGAGCTGGAAATCTTCGTCAAGCACGGCGGCTATTCGCCGATGGAAGCGATTGTGGCGGCGACGCGCGACAACGCCATGGCGGTCGGGCTCGACGGCCAAGTCGGCGAAGTCAAAGCGGGCCAGTTCGCCGACATCACCGTGTGGGACAAGGATCCGATTGCCGACATCGCGATCCTCCAGGATTTGAAGAACCTCGCCTGGGTCATCAAGGACGGCAAGATCGTCGATCTCGACCGGCCGAACGAGATGCTGACGTTCCAGCAGGCCGCGGAATGACATTGCGCCGTCATCGACAATGAGCGAGATCGCGCGGCTTTGCATCGAGATCGACGACGTGACGCCGCGCGTTGCGCGCGTGGTCGATGTGCCCGTCGACATCCGCCTCGACGATCTGCATTTCGTGCTGCAAATCGCCGTCGGCTGGCAGAACGGACATCCGTTCGAGTTCCGGGCCGGCGATACGGTTTGGGGCTCGCAGGATTGCGACGCCGAGCGCAACCCATTGCCGCCCGAACAGGCGACGCTTGCGGACATCTTGGCGCTCGGCGATACGTTCAAATATGACTATGTGCTCGGCGAGGATTGGCAACACACGGTGCGGCTTGACGCGCGTGGCGCAGCCGAGCCCGGGGTGAGCTATCCGCATCTCACTCGCGCCGAGGGCCGCTGCCCGCCGGCCGACATCGGCGGTCCGGTCGGCTACGAAATCTATCTGCGCACCATTGCCGACCCGGCAAGCGTCAACCACGACGAGATGCTTGATTTCGACGCGCCGGATTTCGATCCACACGCGGTCGATGCCGCGATGCTGCGGAAAAATCTGGCGGAGCTTTCGAGGTATATTGGCCGCAAGGCGCCGACACGTCATTCTGAGCAAACGTAGGGTGGGTTAGCGAAGCGTAACCCACCAATCGGCGGATTACGCCGCTTTGCGACTAATCCGCCCTACAAGGAAAACGATAATGCAGTTCGGCGTTCAGTTCTTCCCGAATTTCCATCCCAAGGACAAAAGTCCTGCCGAGTATTTTGCGCAAAGCCTCGATATCGCCGAGGAGGCCGATCAGCTCGGCTACGGCCACGCGCGCTCGGTCGAACATTATTTCGAGCGCTACGGCGGCTACAGCCCCAATCCGATCCTGTTTCTGACGGCGGCGGCGGCGCGCACCAAGAGGATGCGGCTCGTCACCGGCGCCGTGGTGCCGGCGTTCAATAATCCGCTCAAGCTCGCCGGCGAGATCGCAATGCTCGACGCGATTTCCGGCGGTCGCTTCGACGTCGGGTTCGCCCGCGCCTTTCTGCCGCACGAGTTTCGGCGCTTTCGCATCTCGCCCGACGAATCGGTGGCGCGCTTCCGCGAAGGCCTGGAGCAGGTGGAATTGCTGCTGACGCGGGAGAACGTCAGCCATCATGGCCAGTTTCATTCGTTCGACAACGTCACCTCGCTGCCGCGGCCGACGCAAAAACCGCGGCCGAAATTCTATATCGCCTCGACGCGCACGGCGGATTCGTTCGAGTTTGCCGGCCGCGCCGGCCACGCGCTGATGTCGATCCCGATCGGCCCGCTAAAGGATTTGATCCCGATCTACCGCAAGGCCTGGCGCGACGCCGGTCATCCTGGTGACGGCGAGGTGATGATTGCATTCCACATGTTCTGTCACGAGGATCCGAAGCTGGCGCGGGAAATTCCGCGCAAGCAGTTCGAGGATTACTTCACCGCGCTGTTCGAGGCCGCCGGCGAATGGACCCAAGGAATCAAATCGAAGGACTACAAGGGCTACGACGAGTCGATCGGCCGCATGAAGAATTTCACGCTTGAGAACCAGATCGAGGCGCGCGGCGCCCTGGTCGGCACGCCGGACGAGATCAAGACCATCATCCGCCGCATGCAGGACAGCGTCGGCAAGTTCGAGCACGCCTCACTGCAGATCAATTTCGGTACGCTCGATTTCGCCGAGGCGCAACGATCGATGCGGCTGTTTGCCCGCGAGGTGATGCCGGCGTTTCGCTGATTCGTCATTCCGGGGCCGAGCGAAGCGAGGAACCCGGAAATCCATACCCCCAGTGCCGGGATTATGGATTCCGGATTTGCCGCTTCGCGGCAATCCGGAATGACGGCCTAAATTCCAAACAGCTTTTGCGCATTGCGATAACAAATCTTCTCCTTGTCGGCCGCCGTCACGTCGAGCGAGTCGATCGCGACGATGCAGTCGCGGATATAGGCGCGCCCGCCCTCGGGGCCGAACGGCGCGTCCGAAGCGAACAGCACGTGATCGGCGCCGTAGAATTCCAGCCCGCAGCGCAATCCGGCGCGGCCGCCGCACAGCGCGGTGTCGCCGTAAAAGTCCTTGAAGCAATCCAGCAGCGGCTTCCCCAGGCGTTTGAGCACGCCGCTGTAATCTTCGTCCGAGGTGCGGCTGCCGAGCGTCGCCCAGCCGGTGTCGATCCGCGCGTCGAAGAACGGAATCATGGCGCCGAGGTGATGCGCGAGCACCTTCAACCTGGGAAAACGCGTCATCACGCCGGAGAAAACCAGCCGCGCCATGGTGGCGCTGGTCTCGTAAGGCCAACCGAAGATGGTCCAGATTTCGTAGCGCGAGCGCTGCTCCGCGGCGAAATCGGCAAAGCTCGCGGTGCGCGCCGGATGCAGCAGGATCGGTTTGCCGGCCTTGGCGGCGATCTCGAAGATCGGCAGAAAGCGCGGCTCGTCGAGACAGGCGCCGTCGACATTGGTGTGGAGCTGCAAACCGTTGGCGTTGCCGTGGAGCAGAATGCGCTCGGCCTCCTTGGCGGCCTCCTCGGGCGCGTTCATCGGCAGACCGCCGACATAGCCGCAAAACCGGTCAGGATATTTCTGCACCAGCTCGGCGAGGCCGTCATTGGCGACGCGGGCGAATTCCGGGGCATCCCGCGGCCCCGCCATGGCCTCGATCGGCGGCAGGCCGAGCGATAGCACTTGCGAATAATTCGCAAAGCCGTCCATGATGCGAAACCGCGCATCGAGGTCGTAGATCGTGCGCACGCCCTGGATGCGCTTGCCGATGTCCCGGGTGCCGCCCGTCGTCTGCGACAGCTTGTGAAAAATCCCTTGCGGGAAGAAATGACAGAACGCGTCGATATGCTGCATCGCTTGCCGCTCCTTGCCTTTGCCGCAGGCAAAATCATTTCAGGCCGGAGGTAATTGTCAAATGGCCGGAGTTTTGGCGGACGTCCGCATTCTCGATCTGTCAGCGGTGGTGGCCGGCCCGCTCGCCACGCAGATGCTCGGCGACATGGGCGCCGACGTCATCAAGATCGAGAGCCCGGACGGCGATGCGCCGCGCTACACCGGCCCGGCGCGCTCGCCCGGCATGGCGGCGCTGTTCATGGGGCTCAATCGCAGCAAGCGCTCGCTGGTGCTCGATCTCAAACAGGATAGCGCCAAGGACGCGCTGTGGCGGCTGATCTCCACTGCCGACGTTTTCGTCCATTCGATGCGGCCGCAGAAAATCGCAAAGCTCGGCTTTGCGCACCGCGCCGTGTGCGCGCGCAATCCGCGCATCGTCTATGCGGCGATCCACGGCTATCGCGACGGCGGACCGTATAGCGGCCAGCCGGCCTATGACGACGTGATTCAGGGCCAATCCGGCGTCGCCGCTTTGATGTCAGAGATCGCCGGCGAACCGCGCTATGCGCCGACCATCCTCGCCGACAAGGCCACCGCGCTGTCGCTTGCCGGCGCAATATCGGCGGCATTGTACGCGCGCGAAAAAACCGGCCGCGGCCAGTTCGTCGAAGTGCCCATGTTCGAAACGATGGTATCCTTCGTTCTTGCCGAGCACCTGTTCGGCCATTGCTTCGAGCCGCCGATGGGCGAACTCGGCTATACCCGCGTGCTCGGGGCGTGGCGGCGGCCCTATAAGACCAAGGACGGCTATCTCTGCATGATGGCCTATACCGAGCGGCATTGGCGGAAATTCTGGCCGATGGTCGGCAAGCCGGAAGTCTGCGACGACCCGCGCTTCAACAGTATTGCGGCACGAAGCCACAACGTCGTCGCGCTCTACGAGCTCGCCGGAGAGTGCCTCCTCGCCAGGACGACGGACGAGTGGCTCGCGCTGTTGCGCGAACTCGAAATTCCCGCCGACCGCGTATCAAGCCTGGACGATCTCAAGAGCGATCCGCAGCTCGCGACCAGTGGATTCTTCAAGCGCGCAACGCACCCGAGCGAGGGCGAAATTGTCTTCACCGATCTGCCGGTGCGTTTTTCCGAATCCGGCACCGCGACCGGCGCGCGGCTGCAGCCGCGGCTGGGCGAGCACAGCGTCGAAGTGCTGCGCGATGCGGGCTTGAGCGAAAGCGAAATCAGGGTGCTCGCCGACTCCGGCGCGACGGTGGATGGGAGCGCCACAAAGCAGGCGGCGCAATGAGCATTTGACTGCGCTCACATTGTCGTGCCCCGCGAAAGCGGGGCATCCAGTCATCATGTCTGCGCCAACGATTACCGGATCGTCCGCGTCTGCGGATAATAAAGGTGACAGACCTTTCAGGATTCCAACACGCTCGGCGCGTACAGTTCGTCGACCTTGATCAGCCGCTTGGTGAGGTCCTGCTCCAGCGAATATTGCGCGATGGTCTCGATCACCTTGCGATTGGCTTTGACGCCGTGGGTGATGATCGGCGTCTTGGCGTCGCCGGACAGCTTTCCCGTGGCGAAATAATACTCGACGTGCTCGACGCGCTGCGCGTTGGCGATGTCGTTCGCCTTGTTGAACGCCTTGAGCAGGTTGATCGCCACCCACGGCTCCTTTTCATACACATCGCGCCGGATCACCGCCTGGTGATTGATCGGATAGATGCCGGTCTTGCGGTAGTAGCGAATGCCTTCGGCGGCGATGTCGGGGAATACGTATTTGAAGTCGGGATGGTGTATCAGGTCGGCACGGCTGCGATCGACCAGATTGTGGCCCGACAGATAATGCAACGCGGCGTCGAGCTCGCCGGCGAGCATCATCGAACCGATGCTCTTGTCGGCGGGGATCTGATTGACGGTGACGCCGGGCGGCGCCTTGAAACCGGTGGCACCACCGTGACTTTTCTCCGGCGTGCGCTCCATCCAAAACTCGACGTCCTGCGGATGCACGCCGAATTCGTGCTGCAGCACGCCGCGCGCCCACAGCGCGGCGGTCTGCTGATATTCCGGCACGCCGACGCGCTTGCCCTTCAGGTCTTCAGGCTTCTCAATGCCGGCCTTCTTGCGCACCAGGATGAAGGTGTGAAAAAACCGCCGCGTCGTGAAGATCGGCAGGCCGAGAAAGCGCGTGTCGCCCTGACCGGTGATGATCATGAACGAAGAGCACGACATCTCCGAGACCGCGAATTCGGCGAAATGCAGTTGCCGCCAGAACAGTTCGGAAGGGTGCACGATCGTCGGGATGAGGTCGATGCCGTCCGGCTTCACCGTGCCGTCGATGATCGGCCAGGTGCGCGGATTGTTGGTGATGCCGATACTCAATTGCAGATTCATGATGTGGCTTCCTGTACGGCTCGCTGCTCCGCAACGATTCTATGCGGGGCGAGCGGATGAGAAATCACGCTCTAATATCGATATGGCGCAATATCGAGGTGCGGGAAGGCGCTCAGCACGCTCGGTAGATTGGCCGGCACGGCCGCGTGCAGGCACGACGAATCGAGCTTGCCGTAGCTCGTCGCGCCCAGAAGCCCCATCGAGCGCATCACCTCGTCTTCCATGAGCTCGAGCATGCGCACGACGCCGGCCTGTCCGGCGGCCGCAAGCCCGTAACATTGCATGCGGCCGAGACCGACCAGATTGGCGCCAAGCGCCATCGCCTTGACGATGTCGCTGCCGCGATAGAAGCCGCCGTCGACGACGATCAAGGCGCGGCCGGCAACCGCCTCGACCACTTCAGGCAGCACGTCCGCCGAGCCGCGGCCATGATCGAGCTGCCGCCCACCGTGATTGGAGACGTAAATCATCTCCACGCCGTGATCGAGCGCGATCTTGGCGTCCTCCGCCGTGGCGATGCCCTTGATGCCGAGCGGAATCTTGAACTTGTGCTTGATGCGCTCGACGGTGCGCCAATCGAGCGCCTCCTGGTATTTGCGTCCCGAGGCGCGACGCCGCCCGCCGGTGATGTGGCGCTTGGCGATGTCGCGCTCGCGCCGGCTGTAGTGCGCGGTGTCCACGGTGAGACAGAACGCCGTGTATTTGCTGGCAATGGCGCGCTCGACATAGTCGTCGACCCAGGCCTCGTCACCGCGCACATAGAGCTGGAAGATGCGCAGCGCCTCGGGCACTGCCTCGGCGACACCTTCCAGTCCCGGATCGCACACCGAGCTCAGCATGTGGGCGACGCCGAATTCGCCGGCAGCTTTGACCACCGGGGCGGCGCCGCCGGGATGAAAGCTTTCGAGCGAACCGACCGGGCAAAGCAGGATGGGCAGCCGCAATTTGCGGCCAAAGATTTCGGTCGTAGTATCGACCTTGCTCACGTCGCGCAGCACGCGCGGCCGGAACGCGATCGAATCGAGCGCCATGCGATTTCTTCGCAGCGTCGTCTCGGTTTCCACGCCGCCGACGATGTAGTCCCAGGCGTTCTGGTTGAGGTTCTGCCGCGCCTTGTGGACGATCTCGTGCAGGTTCATGAAGTCGGGGCTGGCCGACAACTTCGCCAGGGAGGCGGCTTCGTCGAGTTTTTCGAGCTCTTCGAGTTTTTCGCTGGTCTGTTGCATACGCGTCGCTCGTTGCGGCCGGCGGGCCCGGGGACAGGGAAATAGAAGCTTTGCGGCGGCCGGAGCCGGAACGGTATAGGGCACCGCGGAGCGAATCAAGAAATCGAAGGAAGCGAGGGCGCAGCGTGATCCGCGACGGCATGGCGACCGCCCGGACAATATGACCCAAAGCGACTCGAAGCGTCTTTTGGACAAAAACTTGCTCACAACCGCGGCACTGCTCGCCTATTGGATACGGCGCGCCTTACGCGCGCAATCCAAGCCGGCCACACAATGATGGGGGAACCGTATCAAAGACGCGAGAGACCGCAGGTTCCGTCCCATCGGCCGATAGTCATCGCTTGGCGAAATCCGGCACCTCGCTGCACAGCTGCACATAGCGCATTGCGACATGCTGTCAGCCGTTGGGGCGTGAACCGACTTGCCGCGGATATTCCAAAAAGTGACGCGGCTGGCCGGACCCGGGTGCGCCTTTACGCGGGCTTCTGGACCATCGCCAGATATTGTTTCGTTGCGTCAGAATGTACGGCACCGATGCGCGCAAGATGATAGAGGCAGTTGGTGGCGAGATCGAACGATGCGTAACAGTAATGGGCGATCACGGCTAGATGCTTAAGCTGTTCGGATCTCATTTGATCAGGATGCATGAAATCGCGGACGTAGACGATGTCCGCCTCTAGAATTTGATTAAATCCAACAAAGGGCGTGGAGCCGACCAGCGGTGCAATCATGCGCCTGTTTACAGCCGCGAGCGAATGCGGGACGAAGCCTGAACGGCGAAGTTCGGAATCGATTGCGCCAAAGGTTGGCTGGCTCTGGTATAAAGCGATGAAGGATATCTCGGTCTGGATGGCGACCACGTCCTTGAGCCGCTCGCGGCCATTCTGAACGACCATAAGTTCCGCACCCTGTACGTCCATCTTTAAGAAATCGATCGTCTCGATCTCGGTAATGTCATCAAGCCGTCGTGTCGTGACAGGGATTTCTTGAGTCACCTGACCCCACTCCAGAAAGCCGGGGAAATGTCGCAGGACATTGGGATCCGGCGCTAACAGGCTGGTCATGCCCGGTGCGTGGCAGACCCTTAACGTGGCACTTTTCCCGTCTCCCACCACGTAGGGAAGATACGTCTCCAGATCGCCTTTGCTTGCATTGAGCGCAGCAAGCCCATCAGACTGGGGCTCGAACCCAATCACTCTGCAAAGCCGTCTCTCCAGCAAATTTTTGTACGGCGGGACTGCGTCGATCGGGTTAGCGCCGATGTCGACGACGGACGTGAGCCGATTCGGCTGGACGAGATCGACCAGAAAATCAGCCATCCCAAAACAATCCCTTGACCGCAGGCGAGCTGCTCGTCCAGCGCCGACGAGTACATAAACATTTCTCCACGCTGTATCATTACTCTGTGGCCGCGCACAGGGTCAGCTATGGATGTCGTGAACCGCTCGTCCACCGGCAGGTGTAGGCCAGCACTGCTGGTGGTGACCTCGACGGCTCGTGATTCGCTTATGGCCCGTTCCGTCATTTCGCGGCGATTCAGCAATTCAGTCGTTTTCCGAGAGCGAAGCGGACATTCGGCTAGCCGACTGCTTACCGAACAGGCAACGCCTTGGCGCTCGTGCGTACTGAGCCGGCACACAGTCACCAATGATTGTCGCCTTTGTTGGCGAAATATCGGCTGAATTATTGGTTTTGTGGCGGTCCCGACAGGACTCGAACCTGTGACCTTCGGTTTAGGAAACCGCTGCTCTATCCGGCTGAGCTACGGGACCTTTGCGGACTTTGCTTCGGGGCACCTGACGGGTACGGTTGTCCAGTCACTGGACATGCCCCGGTATAGCATAGGTGTCGGCGACAGCGACCAGGAAACGCCGGCATCGTCAACTGTTCCAGCACCGCGGGGCAAACCGGACCATAATCCATTCCCGAAACATCTCGCCGATATTGTCCATGTCGCGCTCGGAGACGCTGCTGCTTGACATATCGGGGATTTTCTTGCCGACAGCAGTAGACTAGCCGCGTAGCTGCCACCGATCAGGCTGTTTGGGAGGCGATGCCCCGATCCCCCATACGGACGAACTGAGTCCTCGCGGTATGAGCACTCCGACAAGAAAGATGCTCGCGAGCAGCGGGTCGAGCCAAAGATTGAAAAGTCTCAGAGAGAGCGCCGTCAGTCCTATCAGACCGGGCATGATCGCGAGCGCAGCTACTGCCGCGCTCCAACCTCTGCGCTGTTCGACCAAAGCAAGCCGAGCCGCGATCGGTGCGGCAACGATGGCAAGACCGACATAGCTGGAACCTTCCGTTCGCGGATTGAAAAGGAGAAGATAGACGGCAGTCAGCATAAGAACGACGAAGGCCGCCTCGATGCGCGGCAGCCGCCGGGCAGCAACGAGCGCGAAAGCCAAAGTGACGATCGCCGCTATTATTCGAATAACGGTCATCAATTCATATGGAATCGCGTAGCCGAGATATGAAAACGCATTTGCGAGATCGTTCCATCGCCCCGCATGCGGTAAAGCAGCCAAGAGTTGACCCAGCCAATCTGCGTAAAGCTGTTCGACATAGGTCCAGTTTGGATTGACATAAGGGATGGCTAACGTGGCGATGATGATCGGCAGCAAGCGTATGCCGACTGGAGGCCAAGTTACTCCGATCAGCAGGACCGCGACGATTGCGGTGGGCTTTAGCGCCAGCGCGAGTCCTAGCGCGGACGCTGCCCGCCACCAGCCACCGATCGCGACCGCCGCGGCACCCAGAGCCATCAAGGCCCAGCAGTGAGCGTCGAATTGGCCGTTGCGCAGTACGCCTGCCGACGTGGGCAGCATCAACACAAGGATCATGACGAAGGCACGGGGTACGCACTGCGGTGCCAACAGGTTTGCCCAGCACCAAGCCGCCAGCGTGAGCAGGCCGTAGGCGAACAATCTCCATAACAATCCACCGACCGCAACCCCGGCGAATGCGAAAGGACTGAACAACACACGAGAGGCTGGCAGATAGTAAAAGCCTTCGGCGGCATCCGGCGGCTCCACGCGAGAGAGCCAAAAGTCAATGACTGCGTGGACGTAGTCCGGCGTCAGCGATCGTGTGAATGGCCACAGCAAGGCCAGTGCGCCGATCACGAGGCCGAAGACGATCCATAGGACGAGCCCAACCCGCACCCAATGATCATGCGACATGGCCGTCAGGAGGACCCCTTCATGTCGATCTGACCGACTTACCGCTCGCCAGCGATACATCACGCGAGCAAGTCGTGGGCGTTTCTCTGCATGTGAAAATCCGCACACCAGAAAAGGTCGTCGAGACGGTCATGAGCCCGACGGCGATGAGCATTGACCTTTGGGTCGGGGACGCTTTGCTCTTTGCGTGAGCTACGGCACTTTGGGATTTTGGCCTTACGCGTGATGGGATACCCATGTCCAGTCACTGGACATGCCCCCGGTATAGCATAGGTGTCGGCGGCGGCGTCCAGGCTAGTGCCGTAGTGATGCCGTATTCCGGCCATTGGCTTTGCAAAGCGATGACGGGCTGGTGGGACGTGATCCTCGCTGCGGGATTGGCAGCATTGTGCGGGTGTCCGGGTGCGGCGGCGCAGCAGCAATCCGCAACGCCGGCACCATGCGGCGGCGCGACGATCGTCGACACGACTGTCAGCCACGTCATCGATGGGCGAACGTTTGTGCTCGATGACGGTCGCGAGGTGCGTTTGGCAGGAATCGAAACTCCGCCGTTGCCGCAGGATGCCCGGACGCCGCCCGGCGGTGCCGCGGCGCGCAACGCGCTTGACGCGCTCGCAGGCGGCGACGAGGTGGTGTTGCGGCGCGCCGAGTTTCTCTCCGATCGCTACCAGCGCCTCCTCGCCTATGCCTACACGGTGCGCGATGGCACGGCGTTTTTCACCCAAGGGGCGCTGATCTCGTCGGGATTTGCCCGCGTCGGCGACCAGATCGGCAGCACAACCTGCGCCGCGGACTTGCTTGGCCGGGAGAAGGCTGCGCGCGCGGCCAAGCTTGGTCTTTGGGCCAATTCGTATTATGACGTGCTCGACGCCGAGACCCCTGCCGACGTGCTGGCGCGGCGCGGCCGCTTTGCGCTGGTCGAGGGCACCGTGGTTTCCGTGCATCAAAGCGGGGCCACGATATATCTGAATTTCGGACGGCGCTGGTCCGAAGACTTTACCGTTACGGTTCTGAAAAGAAACGAGCGCAAATTTGCGGCGGCGGGTCTCGATCTGATGGGGCTTGCCGGCCGCCGTGTGCGCGTCCGCGGCTGGATCGAAGCGCGGGGCCGGACCGGAACTAGTCCGTGGATTGAAGCGATGCATCCGGAGCAGATTGAGGCTGCCGGCGCAAGATGAACGCGGTGACGCGGTGAGCAAACCAAGACAATTCCGGACCGCAAGCCATCGCTGCGGCGGCGCCGGCGTAGCGCTGGCGGCGTTCCTGCTTGCGGCCTGCACAGCGTCACTGCCGGAGGTCGCGCCGCAGGCGGCATTGCCGCCGCCCGCCAAGCAGGCCGAAGCTGAAATGCCACCGGCGGTTCTGCGCGAGCATCAACGTATCCTCGCAGCCTATGGCGGCGTGTACGACGATCCACGGCTCCAAGCCATGATTCAAGAGACCGTGGAGCGGCTGGTGGCGGCGTCCCAAAAGCCCGACCTGCACTACAGGGTCACCATCCTCAATTCGGAATCGATCAACGCCTTTGCCTTGCCGACAGGCCAACTTTACGTGACGCGCGGCCTCATCGCGCTCGCCGACGATGAATCCGAGCTGGCGTCGGTGATCGCGCATGAGATGGGTCACGTGATCGCGCATCACGCCGAGCTGCGCGAGCAACAGGAGGAAAAGGCCGAGCTGGTGAGCCGCGTCGTCAGCGACGTTGTCAGCGACCCGGAAGCCGGAGCCCTGGCGCTGGCGAAGTCGAAGATTGCGCTTGCCAGCTTTTCGCAAGCGCAGGAGTTCGAAGCCGACGCCATCGGCATCGGCATTGCGGCGCGGGCCGGTTACGACCCCTATGGGGCGGCGCGATTTCTGACCGCGATGGAGCGCAATTCCGAGCTGAAGTCGCAGCAGAGCGGTGCGATCAATCCGGCGGCGCCCGATTTCCTGTCATCGCATCCATCGACGCCGGCGCGCGTTGCCAAAGCCATTGATATTGCCCGCCAGTACAAGGCGCCCGCCACCGATACCGCGCATCAGCGCGCGCAGGCCACGGACGCCTACCTCGCTGATATCAACGGCATCGTGTTCGGCGACGATCCCAGCGAGGGATTTGTGCGCGGCCGGCGCTTCCTGCATCCAAAATTGGGGTTCACCTTCACCGCGCCGGAGGGTTTCAGCCTCGACAACACGGCGAAGGCCGTGCTCGGTGTCAAACATGGCGGCGGCCAGGCGCTGCGGCTCGACGTCGTACACGTCCCCGCCGAGCAGACACTCGCCGCCTATCTCACCTCTGGGTGGATCGAAAACGTCGATCCCGCCACGGTCCATGACGTCACCATCAACGGCTTTCCTGGCGCAACGGCAGTCGCCAAAGGCGACCAGTGGGAGTTTCGAATCTACGCTATTCGCTTCGGCAGCGACGTCTATCGCTTTATCTTCGCAGCCAAGCATCGCTCGGCGGACGCCGACCGCCAATTCCGCGAGTCGGTCGACACATTCCGCCGGCTAAGCCTAGCGGAAATTGAAAAAACAAAGCCATTACACCTCAAGGTAGTAACCGTCGCGGCTGGAGATACGGTGGAAAAGCTAGCGAGCCGGATGGCCGTCTCCGATCACGCCGTGGAGCGCTTTCGCGTGCTCAACGGCCTGGATCCCGGCGCAAAGTTGCGGCCCGGCAGCGAGGTCAAAATCGTGGTCGAGTAGCCGTCGGATAGCGGAGCCGTCACGTTTTCCAAAACCGGATTTTTCGCCTGTTCCACAGGCCTCGCCTGGGTTATGGTGCGCGTAAAGGCGAAAACGCCCAGGGGGACGTATGTCGGTTCTGAAAGCGGCGCGACCCGTCGCGGTGACGTTTGCCGTGCTCTCGGTCGTCACCACAATCCTGTGGTACGCGAAGTTTGCCGGGGTCGATTTGCGTCATCCGATCTTTTTCTACCTTTTGCCTATAGCCTTGTTGGCGATCGCTTATGGCAGCGCGCCGGCCATGCTGTGCGCCGTGGGCGCAGTCGTCTGTTCCAGCTTCTTTCTTTATGATCCGATCTACAGCTTCCGGGTCGCCAATCCATTGGAATGGGGCGACATCATCTGTTTCGCCGTGTTGGCGTTGATCGGGATCAAGTGCACCGTCGAGCTGTCACGGCCCGGCAGAATTGCGGCAACACAATCCCGCTACGGCAAGCCCTGGCGCGCAAACGCTTCGGATTGAACCGGCAACCGGTTCCAACCGGGCCCCCGGTCGGGTCGGCTGTTTTCACCTCAAGCTCTCGGCCGTGCCGCAGTCAGAACTGTGAGGCGAGCTGATCCAGTCCCATAGAGTGTACCAAGTTGCGCACTTGATCCTTTTGTTCGTCGTTGAAGCTCATGATGAGCGGAATGGCTGCGGATTTGAGGTTTTGCACCTCGGCGCTGTTTGGATCGGCGTCGGCAAGTTGCGCCGCATCGGCGACCGTGCCGTGCCGTCGCGCCTCCTGCTCGGTTTTATAGGCAAGATTGCGCAGCGCGGCTTCGACCGCCGGCCACATACGCTCCTGGTCGGGCGTCAGGTGCAGGCGTCGCTTGATGTCGGCGATTTGAGCATCGTCGAGAGCATAGCGGGGCCGATCCAGGTGTCGGCGCATGGACGCGACGGCAGGCCTGATGCCGCTCGCGCGCTGCGCCGGCTTAATCTCGCGACGATCTTGTGCGGCAGCCGGTGGCAACTCCGGCAGCACGGCATCCGGCAGCGGCGTTGGCGCCACCGCTGCGTCTTCCGCACGCGCTATCTGCAACGACGGTTGCGGAGCGGAAGGCGTCATCGGCTCGGGACTGAACAATGCGAACTGCGCATCGCCCATCACCGTGCCGCTGCTCGCCGCTGCGGGCGTTTGGCCTGTGGCCGGGTTGGCGCTCGCCGCCATAGCGGACGTAGCGTGCTCGAACTGCGAATCGTCGGCGATGGCGGGCGTAGCCGCCAGGGCCTGTGCAGCACCCCAATCGGCGGGAAACCGCAGCGCAATCGTGTCGGCAGCCGATGAGCCGGCGCTGCGCAGCCCCGTCACGTTCCACGCGCCCAACAGATATCCGACGCCGCCCGCGATCAGGATCGGGACCAACTTGAAGCGCTTGAATGCCCTCTTTTGCCCCATGGTCGGGCGCCCCTATCCCTCACGCCGCGCCTCTGTTCCTTTCAAATGAAGCTTAATTTATGACTAACCATGGGAGTTTTGGCGGCGGTTCGGCAAAGCATCGAACATCGAACAGCAAAAAGGCCCGGCGTTTCCACCGGGCCTCGCAGAACCTTAGAGCATGATCCCGAAAAGTGGAAGCCGGTTTTCGGATAAGATCATGCTCGAACGACTAATTTAGACCTTGATCCGATTCAGTTGAATTGGATCAAGGTCTAGGACGCTCGAATTGACGTTACGCCGCTTCTTCCTCGACCACGGACTCGTCTTCGGATTCGGGCTTGGGACCGCGTCGCGGCCCCTTGGCGAGCGCCGCCTCGATTTCCTTGATCGCCTCGGTCTCGGTGATGCGCTGAACGGCCGCCACCTCGCGCGAAAGCCGATCGAGCGCGGCTTCGTAAAGCTGCCGCTCCGAGTACGACTGTTCCGGCTGCGTCTCCGATCGGTATAGGTCGCGAACGACTTCGGCAATGGCGACGATGTCGCCTGAATTGATCTTGGCTTCGTATTCCTGCGCACGCCGCGACCACATGGTTCGCTTAATCCGCGCACGACCCTTGAGCGTTTCGAGCGCACGTCTGACCATCGGCGTTTCGGCAAGCTTGCGCATACCGACCGACGTCACCTTCGACGTCGGCACCCGAAGCGTCATCTTGTCCTTGACGAAGTTGATGACGAAAAGCTCAAGCCGCGCGCCGGCCACTTCTTGCTCTTCGATCGCGACGATCTGGCCGACGCCGTGGGCCGGATAGACGATGAACTCGTTGGTCTTGAAGCCTTGTCGTTGGGTTGCCTTCTTCGCATTCATTCCCAAAGTTGCTCCTTCCGCCTCCGGCTTGCGCCGGTGAGGGGGCTTGGCCACACGAAGCGCGTTCCGGGGAACCCGCCGCGTTGCCTGTGATGTCCTCCGGCTCGCGCGGGAGGGAGTTTTTCTAGCCTTCCGGCTCATGCCGGCCGCACTTCTCTTCGTACGGTGACGAGTTTTTCCTGCCACTGCTCTCGCGTGGGTCTCACGCCTCTTCTGACGGTTCCTCGGAAACGCCCCGGAAAACAGGCCGCCGGTTATCCGAAAGCGGCATATCGGGGGTGTTTTTCATTATCAAACTGCTTTATATCACATTTTCGGCCAAAATCAAAGCGTTATGGCGATGCGAAAGCGCCGCATCTACGATTTGTTACCGATGGTTAACAACACAGTTTGGGAGCGTTTTAGTCGCCGGTGCCCGGATTGGACGAGAAATGCTCCTCGTATTTATTGGCGACGCCCTCCCACTGCTTGGCGTCGGCGGGGGGCTCCTTCTTGGCCGTGATGTTCGGCCATTGCTTGGCGAATTCGGCGTTAACGCTCAGCCATTTCTCCACCCCCGGCTCGGTGTCGGGCTTGATCGCCTCGACTGGGCATTCCGGCTCGCAAACGCCGCAATCAATGCATTCGTCGGGATGAATGACGAGCATGTTTTCGCCCTCGTAGAAGCAGTCCACGGGGCAAACCTCTACACAGTCCATGTATTTGCATTTGATACAATTGTCGTTGACGATATAGGTCATCTGCACACTCTAGGCGGACTTTTTGCGGGCCTTGCTCCTATCGCATGGGTTCCGGACACGCAAGTTGTCACACTGACCGTGTTGCAACTCGCGAGGCCAGCATTTCGGCTCGGCATCAGGGCGTCACCCGAGGTCCTCATATAGTCCCTCAGTGCTGCCGGCGGGACCCCTGCGCGGCGCGAATCCCGTCACCTTGAGCACCCGCACCGTGCGTTCGAGGGCCACGGTCACCACGTCGCCGGTGCGCACCACGCGGCTCGGCGCATCAATGCGCGCGCCGTTTACGCGCACATAGCCTGCGCCCGCGAGTGCCGCCGCTGCCCCACGCGTGCGCACGAGGCGGGCATGCCACAGCCAGCGGTCGATGCGTTGCCGGTCGGACTCCTCCACCACCTAATGGCGCTCCTTGGCGTCAGCCTCGAGCTGCGCCTTCAATGCCGCTAGCTTGGCAAACGGCGAATTCGGATCGGGCGCCTTCTCGCGACGCTCGAACCGTGACGGTTTACCCGGCATTCGCTCGCGTTCGCGCGAAGGACGCTCGCCGTGAGATGTCCCTGCGTTGCGGCGACGGTGCCGCGGATGGTGACCGTCCGGGGTCGCCGCACCGTCCTCGGTCGAGGAAGACGCTGCCGCATCGGCCGCGACAGCGGTGGCGGCAGAAGGCGCTGCGCCCGCACTCTCCCGCTGTTGCGGACTCGCCGCTGTCCGGCCGCGAAAATCCTTGCCGCCCTCACGCCGCCTGAAGCGCGGACGGCGCCGAGCATCGGGCCGACCCGCCCTCGCAGGACGCCAGACCTCGATCAAGACCGGCTCTTCAACGGCAGGGCCTTGCGCCGCCTCGCTTGAGACTTCGGCCGCGACGCTCGACAGCAGCGACGATTGCGCGTCGCCGGCGGAATCGAGGGTCACCAATTCTGCGGTCGGTTGCAGGGCTGTCTCAGGATTAGTCTGACATTCGATTTGAGGAAACGCGACTTCGCTCGGTGCGGCGGCTGCCGCTGGATCGCCGGCGTCGATCCCGGACGGATCCTGCACCACCTCGGCTTGGCCGCTCTCGTCTGCCGGCGCTGCGGTTTCCGCAGTCTTCGCTTCGGTTTCCGCCATCAATCCGACAGGCGCCGGTTCGGCCGGCTTCGGTCGCTGCTCCATGCGGTAGCCGAGCGAGCGCAGGATCGACGCGAAATCTTCGCCCGAGGCGCCGGTGAGCGAAGTCATGCCGTTGATCACGGTGAAACCGCCGCCAACCACCGCGCCCGGCGGCTTCGGCCCAGGCGCACCATCGCGCCAAGCGAGAGCCGGACGAATGAGGTCGGCGAGGCGCTCCAGGATATCGACGCGGACGGCGCGCTCGCCGCAAACCCGGTAGCCGGTCACTCGATAATGCGCCGCGTCGATCTCGCGGTTGACCGGAATCGAGGTACGGCCGCTGCCGGCGAGATGCAACAGCTCGTCAAGGCCTGTGGTCTGCGGTCCGGCATGGCACAATGCCCAAAGCTGCGCCGCCAGCGCGCGCGGCGCCGGCTTGAGCAAAGCCGGAACGTAGATGTGGTAGGCGCCGAAGCGCACGCCGTATTTGCGCAAGGTGGCGCGCTCCGGCTGCTCCAATCCCTTCACCTCTTCGGCCACACGCTGGCGTTCCAGCACGCCAAGCGCTTCGACGAGTTGGAAGGCAACGCCGCGCGCAATGCCGGTCACATCCTCGGCCGCCGCCAGCACGAACAACGGGCCGAGCAGCTTCTCGAGATGGGATTTGATCCACAGCGCCAACCGCGCTTCCACCGCATCGCGCGGCGCACCGGTTAATTGCTCGTCGGCGATGATGCGAACGCGGGGGCGCAAGGCGTCTTCGCCGGCCACGAGCTTTCCGATTGCCGCGCCGGTCCAGCGGACCGTGCCGTCCTCGGCAAGAACAAATTGCCCGTCCGGCGCCTCGGCGAGCCGCGTGGCGCGCGCGGCGATCTCGCCCGCCAGCGCCTTCTGCGCGGCGTTCTGCAGCGCCTTGGCTTCCGACCCGCCGGACGACGCGTCGGCGACAAAGACAAAGCCGTCGAGCCGGCCGATGATGTGACCTTCGACGACAACCTCGCCGGACTTGTTGATCTGCGGCTCCAGCGTTGCGTTTTCGCGCAACCGCCGCATCAGCACGCTGGTGCGGCGATCGACGAAGCGCTCCGTCAGCCGCTCATGCAGGGCGTCGGAGAGCTTGTCCTCGACGCCACGCGTCACCTCCTGCCAGTGATCGGGATCGGCAAGCCAATCCGGACGGTTCGCCACGAAGGTCCAGGTCCTGATATGGGCGATGCGCGTCGACAGCGTGTCGATGTCGCCGTCCGTGCGATCGGCCTGTGCGACCTGCTCGGCAAACCAGTCGGTCGGGATCTTTCCGTCCAATTGAAGGTGCCGGTACAGCGTGACAACCAGCTCCGCGTGGTTGGCCGCGGCGATCTTGCGGTAATCCGGAACCTGGCAGACGTCCCACAGCCGCTCGACGTCGTCGCGCGTTCGGGTCATACCGCGCACGTCGTCGTCGCGCGCGGCGTGCTCGAGGACGAGGAAATCCTCGGCGACCGGAGCACGCGTCAGCGCGATTTCCGTCGGCGGCGTTGCAAGCGTCGCCTGCAGGGCGCCCACCGAGGAGAAGTCGAGGTCGGTATTGCGCCATTGCACGAGCTTGACCGGCTCGAAGGTGTGGGACTCCAGCGCCTGGGCGACCTCGGTCTCGAATGGCGGGCAGCGGCCGGTCGTGCCGAATGTGCCATCGCGGGTGGCGCGTCCGGCGCGGCCGGCGATCTGAGCCAATTCCGAAGGATTAAGCTTGCGGAATTGATAGCCGTCGAACTTGCGGTCGGCGGCAAAGGCGATGTGGTCGACATCGAGATTGAGCCCCATGCCGATGGCGTCGGTCGCCACCATGTAGTCCACTTCGCCGGACTGATAGAGCGCCACCTGCGAATT
>JASHQI010000077.1 GCA_030037645.1 Xanthobacteraceae bacterium | reverse complement strand
GGGGCCGGTCGGCGCTTATAATCTCGTTCTCTTGCGAGAGCGGCCGGAACGTAGTGATGCGGCCTTAAGCTGTCAACCAGCGCCCGATCTGGAAAAGCTGAGGCCGGTCTTCCGCAAATATCGTGCGCTATAAGAATATCAATCGACCAGGACGTAGACGTTTACGGTGAGATTTTTGCCGTCGCTGGAGACTGGATCGGTCACGTATTGCTCGATGAACATGTCCTGGGCGTCGATCCGCTTGTCGTCGAGATAATTGGTGATGGCCTCGTAGGTGTTGTCCAGATCGTCGTATGAGCCGTGATGGACGAATTTCAGCGCATGACCCGCCGGCGATTGGCCGACGGCAATTTCGTCGTGTGGCGAGACTTTGGGCGGCTCGGCCAGCGGCACCGCGGCCTCATAGTCGAAACCATTGTCGTCGGTCGCGGTGAAGATCGTCATCGGCAGGCCGTTGGGCTTCAGACCCGCTTTGTCCGTATAGGCTTTCAGTTTTTTGAAAGCGCCGCTGATGATCTGGAAGGCATGGTCCCAGTCGCCGGAGCCTTTGACGTACAACATGGGTTGCGCCGTCAGTGTCGTCTGCTGGCCAAATGCATCGGATTGCTCGGCGGGCGCGGTCTGCGTCGGCGTCGTGGGCTTGGCGGGAGTCGCCGGCGGCGGCGTAGTCTGCCCTCGGGACGGCTCCGGTGACGCAAATGCCCAGGTCATCACGGTGGCAAAGGCCGCGGCCGCGATGCATCGCGCGAAGCGGAACGCCATCAAGCTCTCCCTTGGTCGGCGATTCGGCGTTTCCGTTCGGCGCCGGCGCCTCTTGAACTCGTCACTGAGGTTCAATTCTAGCACGGCCTGGCGCGCCTTCAGTGCCCAATTTGCGATCAATTCACCTGATAGGGGATTTGAAATTGCTGCCGACAAGTTGCCAACTCGCAGAAGAACTTCAAATCCAAAAGGCAAATCGCGTGCGACAGGGATTTGCAACCTCGGGAATCGGGATACTGGCGCGCGGCAGCCGAGTCCTCATATAAGTGGCGCACATTCGGGACTTATCATGAGCGCTCTGGCTGGTCGCGATTTCGTCAAGATGAACGGTCTCGGCAACGAGATCGTGATCGTCGATTTGCGGAGGGCGCCGGCCGAGATCGGCGCGGCCGAAGCGCGCGCGGCCGCGCAACAAGAGCCGTACGACCAACTCATGGCGCTTTATCCGGCGCGCGGGCCGAGCGAAGCGGCTATCCGTATTTTCAATAATGACGGATCTGAATCCGGCACCTGCGGCAACGGCATGCGCTGCGTGGCGGCGCTGGTCAGCGCCGAGACCGGCCACGCGGCCCTGCAATTCGAGACGCCGGCCGGCACGGTCTCCTGCTGGCGCCAGGATGACGGCCAGTTCACCGTCGATATGGGCCGACCGCGTTGGCGCTGGGATGAGATTCCGCTGGCACGGCCCGTGGCCGATACGCGCGTCATAGATTTTGCGGTTGCCGGCGTGCCGGATCTGCATTCGCCGTCGGCTGTGAATATGGGCAATCCGCACGCGATCTTCTGGGTCGAGGATGTCGGCGCCTACGATCTGCGCGGCATCGGCCCCCGGCTCGAGCACGATCCGCTGTTTCCGGAACGCGCCAACATCACGCTCGCCGCCGTTACCGCACACGACCGGGTGATGATCCGCACCTGGGAGCGCGGCGCCGGCTTGACCAAGGCTTGCGGTTCGGCGGCCTGCGCCGCAGCGGTCGCCGCAACGCGGCTCGGCCGCACCGATCGCAAGGTGACCATCAGCTTGCCCGGCGGCGATCTCGCCATTGAGTGGCGCGAGGCCGACGACCACGTGCTGATGACCGGCCCGATCGCCTATGAGCATAAGGGCCGCTTCGATGCGTCCTTGGTGGTCGATGCGGGGGCGGGGTAAGCCGATGGCTGTCGATGTCGTCACTTTCGGTTGCCGGCTCAACTCCGTCGAATCGGAGGTGATCCGCCGCGAGGCCACACGCGCCGGAATTGTCGACGCCATCGTGATCAACACCTGTGCAGTTACGGCGGAAGCGGTGCGCCAGGCGCGCCAGACCATCCGGGCGCTGCGCCGCAATCGCCCACAGGCCCAGATCGTCGTTACCGGCTGCGCGGCGCAAATCGAGCCGCAAGCGTTTATCGCCATGCCCGAGGTCGATCGGGTCCTCGGCAACAGTGAAAAGCTCACCGCCGCCGCGTGGACGCAAGCGCGCGCCGCGTTCGAACTGCACGATGCGCCGAAAACGAGCGTCGGCGACATCATGGCGGTGAAGCAGACTGCAGCTCATCTCGTCGACGCCTTCGCCGGCCGCTCGCGTGCGTTCGTTCAGGTGCAGAACGGCTGCGACCATCGCTGCACCTTCTGCGTCATTCCATTCGGCCGCGGCAATTCGCGCTCGGTGCCGATCGACTCCGCGATCGATGACGTGGGCCGGCTCGTTGCCAACGGATATTGCGAGGTCGTGCTGACTGGCGTCGACATCACGAGCTACGGCGCGGATTTGCCGGGCTGGCCGCGGCTCGGCACGCTGGTCAAAGAGATTCTCAAGCGCGTTCCGCAGCTCAAGCGGCTGCGTCTGTCATCGATCGATTCGGTCGAGGCCGACGACGAGCTGCTGGACGCATTCGCGCAAGACGAGAGAGTGATGCCGCATCTGCATTTGTCGCTGCAGTCCGGCGATGATCTCATCCTCAAGCGCATGAAGCGCCGGCACTCCCGGGCCGACGCGATCGCGTTCTGCAACAAGGTCCGCCGGTTGCGGCCGGATGTCGTGTTCGGCGCCGATATGATCGCCGGCTTCCCGACCGAGAGCGAGGAAATGTTCGAAAATTCCCTCGACCTCGTCGGCGAATGCGGCTTGACGCACCTGCATGTGTTTCCGTTCTCGCCGCGGCCGGGGACGCCGGCGGCGCGCATGCCGCAGCTTCCGCGCGATATCGTCAAGGAGCGGGCGCGGCGCCTGCGCGAGCGCGGTGCACTGGCGCTGTGCCGCCACCTCGACGCCGAAGTGGGCGGCAGACGGCGGGTCTTGACCGAATCGCGCGAAGCCGGCCGCACCGAGCAATTCACACGGGTCGTACTGGCGACGCGGACCGAGCCGGGACAAATTCTCGACCTGAAAATAGTGGCGCACGACGGCAGACAATTGCTGGCGGCTTAGCTAAGCTCGCGGCAGCGGAGCGGATTTGACATTCGTTACCTGCCGAGCCGCGAACCGGTGAAGCGAATGTCAAATCCAAAGCTCCGCTAGAACTTATATTTGCTGGTGGTCCTTTGATTCCAACATTCGCATGAGAGCTTGCCGAATCGGGATGCGAATGTTGGAATCGGACCACTACATCGGAGACCATGCGATGGACGGCGACGCGCAAAATCACACCATAATGACGACCAAGGAGCTCGAGAGCCTCTACACCGATGCGCCCTATGGCCCTGCGGTTTTCAAGGAAACCGACCGCGTCACGCCGCAATATCGCAAGCTGATCGAGGCCGCGCCCTTCGTCGTGGTGGCGACCAGCGGCCCCGAAGGTCTCGATTGCTCGCCGCGCGGCGACCCACCCGGGTTCGTGCGCGTCGTCGACGAGCATACCCTGCTCATCCCCGACCGCCGCGGCAACAATCGCATCGATACGCTGCGCAATCTCGTGCGCGACCCGCGCATCGCGCTGCTGTTTCTCATTCCCGGCGTTGGCGAGACGATGCGCGTCATCGGCCGCGCCACAATATCCACCGATCCAAAGCTGACTGAGAGCTTCGTGATCAACGGCAAGGTGCCGAAATGCGTGCTGGTGGTGGCGGTCGAGCGGGCCTATTTCCAATGCACCAAAGCGATCATCCGCTCGAAACTGTGGGATCCGGCGAGCAGAGTCGATCGCAAGGCCTTGCCGACGCCGGGCTCGATTCTCGCCGAATTGACCGAGGGCAAGATGGGCGGGCCGGAGCATGATCGCCTCGCGCCGGCACGCATCAAAGAGACGATATATTGATCTGTCATTCCGGAAGCCGCGCAGCGGCTCTCCGGAATCCACAATCACAAGTCGTACAGAATTTTTCACCGTTCGAGATTATGAATTTCGGGTTCGCTCACGTCGTTCGCGCCCCGGAATGACGGCGATGAAGTCTCTTCGCCATCCCATCCGCACCGCATCAGCCGTTCGCGCATATGTCCCGGCACCGGGGCCGTGACACGGACCGGCGCGCGGTTCTTGTAGAGCGGCACCACGATTTCGCGGGCATGCAGATGCAGGCCGGGCCCGCCGCTTCGTGGCGCCGTGCCATAGATCGCATCGCCCAGAACCGGCCAGCCCATTTCCGCGCAATGCACGCGAAGTTGGTGCGTGCGGCCGGTGAGCGGTTCGAGCTCGAGCCAGGTGAGCACCTTACCCTCCCCTGGAGGGGGAGGGTCGCCGGCGAAGCCGGCGGGGTGGGGTGATGCGTCGGCGCCGTTCACCCCCACCCGACCTGCCTGCGGCAGGTCGGCCTCCCCCCTCCAGGGGGAGGTGAATGAACAGCGCCCCATCACCCGCCACCTGGTCACCGCCGCTTGGCCCTTGGGATCGTGCTTCATCCACCAACCGCGCGTCACGTCGAGCCGGCCGAGCGGGAGTTCGATGATGCCGCCGTCGCAATCCGGAGAGCCCTCGACTACGACCCAATAGGTCTTGTCGATGGCGCCGTTCTTGAACAGGCGGCCGAGTTGCGCCAGCGCCTTGCGGTGGCGTCCGAGGACGAGGCAGCCGGAGGTATCGCGGTCGAGCCGGTGTGCGAGAGCGGGCGCACGCGGCAGTCCGAAGCGCAAGGCGCCGAAGTGATCTTCCAGGCTTTCGCCGCCATTGGGTCCGCGGTGCACGGCAAGGCCCGCCGGCTTGTCGATCACCAGCATCAACCCATCGCGATATAACAGCCGCGACACCATCTCTTCCGGGGTCATATTTGCCTACCGCGGTGAAACCGCTATCACGGGCAACTCATGAACGACAGCGCAACGGGAAACTGGTGGCAGCGCCTCACTGGCGGGCTTAAGCGCAGTTCCTCGGCGCTCGGGGCCGCTATCGCGGAAGTGGTTGCGAAACGCCAGCTCGATGCAGCGGCGCTTGCCGACATCGAGGATGTACTGATCCGCGCCGATCTCGGCCTCGAGACTGCCGGCAGTGTCGTCAATGAGCTCCGTTTCGCGCGTTTCAGCTCGGGGGCAACGCCGGATGAAGTCAAGGCGGTCGTGGCGGCTGAAGTCGAGAAAGTGTTGGCAGATGTGGCGCAGCCTCTTGTCATCGACGCGACAAAAAAGCCATTCGTCATCCTCGTCGTCGGCGTCAACGGCTCCGGCAAGACCACGACCATCGGCAAGCTTGCGGCGCGGTTCCGCGTCGAGGGGTATGCCGTCATGCTGGCGGCGGGCGATACGTTCCGCGCCGCGGCGATCGATCAACTCAAAATCTGGGCGGAGCGCGCCGACGCCGCCTTTGTCGCGCGCGAGGCCGGGGCCGATGCCGCCGGCCTCGCGTTCGACGCGCTGGCCACAGCGAAACAGCGCGGCATCGACGTTCTGCTCGTCGACACGGCGGGCCGACTGCAGAACCGGACCGAGCTGATGACCGAACTGCAAAAGATCGTACGCGTGATGAAAAAGGTCGATGAGTCGGCGCCGCACGCGGTACTGCTGGTGCTCGACGCCACCGTCGGGCAGAACGCACTCTCGCAAGTCGAGATTTTCCAAAAGACCGCGGGCGTCACCGGCCTCGCCATGACCAAGCTCGACGGCACCGCGCGCGGCGGAATCCTGGTCGCCATTGCGGCGAAGTTCAAGATTCCGGTGCACTTCATCGGCGTCGGCGAGAGCATCGACGACCTTTCGCCATTTTCGGCGCGCGACTTTGCGCAAGCCATCGCCGGGCTCGGTTCTTGATTGCACCGGTAAGGCCACGCTACACACCGGCCAGCCATGAGCACGACCGCAAAATCACAGCTCAATCCGCTCCTCAAGCTCGCGCTCGATCTCGGACCGCTTGTGCTGTTCTTCTTCGCCAATTCCCGTTACGGAATTTTTGTCGCCACCGCGACGTTCATGGTCGCGGTGCTTACGGCGCTGCTGATCTCCTATGTGCTGACGCGGCGCCTACCGATCATGCCGGTGGTCACGGCGATCATAGTCCTGGTGTTCGGCGGACTGACGCTGATTCTGCACGACGCCACCTTCATCAAGGTCAAGCCGACGATTATCTACGCGCTGTTCGGCGCCGTGCTGCTCGGTGGGCTGTTCTTCAACAAGCCGTTGCTGGGCGTGGTGTTCGATTCGATGTTTCATCTGACCGAAGAAGGCTGGCGCAAATTGACACTGCGTTGGGCGCTGTTCTTTCTCGTGCTCGCGATCCTCAACGAAATCGTCTGGCGCAACACGTCCACCAATGTCTGGGTTGACTTCAAAGTGTTCGGCGTGACGCCGCTGACCATCCTGTTCGGCGCATTGCAATATCCGCTGATGCAGAAATACGCGATTACGCCGGCGGAGTAGAATGACAGTTACGAACCCGCGGCGAGTACCTTCTCGATCTGCGGTTTGAGCACGGAGTCGTAATTGTCGGCTGTGATCGGTCCCACCAATTTGAAGTCGATGCGGGCATCGCGGCCGACCACGAAGGTTTCCGGTACGCCGTAAACCCCCCAATCGATCGCCGCGCGGCCGTTTTCGTCTGCGCCCGCGGCAACGAACGGATCGCCATAGAGACCGAGGAAACGCCGGGCGTTGCCGGGCTGGTCCTTGTAGTTGATGCCGACCAGGCGATACCGGTTGTCCTGCGCCAATTGCATGAGCAGCGGCGCTTCGTCGTGGCACGGTACGCACCACGACGCCCATACATTCACGACCGTCACGGCGCCGTTGAAGCTTGACGCGTCAAGGCCGGGAACCGGCTTGCCGTCGCGCTCGAGGCCGGCAATGGGCGGCAGGTCGGTGTGCGGCGCCGGATGGCCGATTAGTGCCGAGGGCAGGATCGAAGGATCGCCGGCGTTGAGGCGAATCAGGAACAGCAGCGCCAGCCCGAGAAAAATGACGAGCGGAACCAGCACGGCGAGCCGGCGCCGTCGAACGTTCGCGGCTTCGTTCGTCGTGGAGGTCACACTTCTTCCTTCGCCTGTTGCATCGTTGGCTCAGAGCGCATCGCGGCGGAGCGCCGCGTGACGCCCCTCGATTCAAGACGAGCCAGCGTGCGCCTCTGCACACGGTAATCGAGCGTCACCCAAACAATCAGGGCGCCGACGACTGCGAACGCCGCGGCATAGGAGGCGACGATGAAAGGCAGATGGTCGATGTGTTCCATCGTCAGCTTGCCGCACTCGCCTGCATGAGTCGAAACGTCCGCACACGGCGTCGCAGGATCTCGTTACGCATCGCTGCAAGATGCAGCGTCGCGAACAGAAGCGTGAACGCCAGCGCCATGACCAATAGCGGAATGAGGATGGTCGGATAGATCGTCGAGCCGCCGAGCCGAAACACCGACGATCCCTGGTGCAGCGTGTTCCACCAATCCACGGAAAACTTGATAATCGGCAAATCGATGGCGCCGACCAGCGTCAGGATCGCCGCCGCGCGTGCTGCGCGCGAGGGATCCTCGACCGTGCGCCACAACGCGATGACGCCGAGGTAGAGCAGGAACAGCACCAGCTCCGAGGTCAGCCGGGCATCCCAGACCCAATAAGTACCCCACTCGGGCCGTCCCCACAGCGAACCGGTGACGAGGCACAGCAGCGTGAAAGCCGCCCCGATCGGGGCCGCCGCCTTCGCGGCGACGTCGGCGAGCGGGTGCCGCCACACCAGCGTGCCGAGCGCTGCGACCGACATCAGCGCCCAGCCGAGCATGCCGAGCCAGGCAGAGGGCACGTGAAGATACATAATCTTGACGGTGGCGCCCTGCTGATAATCGTTCGGCGCGTTCATCGCCATATCGAGCCCGAACGCAAACGCGATCACCGTCATGCCGCCGAGCCACGGTAGGGCACGATTGGCGAAGGCGAGGAAACGCGACGGATTGGCCAGCTCAGTCAGCGTCATCGAAATGCTTCCTAGTCCACATGGCGGGCCCAGTCCAATGATCCGGCGGCGATCCATTTCAAATTTGCATGAGCGTGATGACTATTCCATTTCCTGCCGCAATGCCGCCGCTGCGGCGAATGGCCCGATGACCAGGCTCGCAAGCGTCAACGCGCAGAGGATGGTGAACGGGGTGCCGAACGGCACCGGTCCCACGATGGCCGCGTTGGCCGCGGCGACGCCAAAGATCAGCACCGGGACGGTCAGCGGCAGCACGATTATGGCAAGCAGCAAGCCGCCGCGCCGCAGCGCCACCGCAATGGCGGCCCCGATCAGCCCAATGAACGTCAAGGCCGGCGTGCCAACCAGCAGCGTCAGCGCCAAAGTTCCCTCGGCCAGCGGGTCGAGATTGAGAAGGAGGCCGATGAGTGGCGCGGCAACGATGAGCGGCAGGCCGGTCGTCAGCCAATGGGCAACGCCCTTGACCGCAACCACCAATTCGAGCGGCGTTCGGCTCATGAGGAGGAGATCGAGTGAGCCGTCCTCGTGATCGGTCGCAAACAGCCGGTCGAGCGCCAGCAGGCTCGCGAGCAGCGCCGCAAGCCAGAGAATCGCCGGGCCAATCTTCTTGAGCAGAGCGAGGTCCGGTCCGACCGCAAAGGGAACCAGGGTGACCACGACCAGGAAAAACAGCACCCCCATCAGCGCGCCGCCACCGACGCGTATGGAAAGCCGCATGTCACGGACGAGGAGGGCGCCGAGGGGGTTCATGACCGTACTTGGTCCCCGTCCGGTTGTGAGGGCGCCGCTGAGGTGTGGGTTGCGCGGCCGATCGCTGCCGCCGAGACCGGAATGCTGCTTTCAGACCTCCCGTCCCGCTCCTCGTCTACAACGCCAACGGGTGCGATATCGTCCAGGCGCAACTCCTGCGCGTCGGCAAGTCCGATCGGGCCATGCGTTGCGGCCAATATGAGGCCGCTGGCATCGAGGTGCGTCCGCATCAATTCGGCAAGCTGCTGCTGCGCCGAGACATCGAGCGTGCTGGCAGGCTCATCGAGCAGCCAGATCGGACGTTTGACGGCACCAAGACGCGCGATCGACAACCGCCGTCGCTGCCCAGCCGATAGGTAAGCAGCCGGCAGGTCGGCCAAATCGGCGAGACCGACTGCGTCGAGGCAGGCGTGCGTATCGACGGTCTTGGCGCCCAGAAAAGCCGCCCAGAATCGCAGGTTCTCCGCGACCGACAAGGCGGGTTTCAGGGCATCCTGGTGGCCGAGATAATGCGCCTGCTCGGCGATCGTCAGTTCGGGGTCGCCCCCTTCCAGGACGAGCCTGCCGCCGGCGATCCGGACCAGGCCGATAATGCTGCGCAGCAGCGAGGACTTTCCCGCACCGTTGCGGCCGGTGACGGTCAGGGCTTGACCGGACGCAATCGAGAAGTTCAGGCCCGCGAAAACATCGCGCCCGCCGCGGTGGCATGCCAGATCAATAGCGCAAAGCCGCATCAGTGCCGTCCTGGAAAGGGTCTACAGCCCGCGTGGCAAGCGACGCTCGTTGCGGGATACCCGGCATTTTATCGACCATTTCTTGCCGATCTGGCACAAGTCCTGAAAAGACCCTATAAGCCGAACGGCGGATTGCGGCGCGCCGGTTACGCTGCCACGTCCGACCCTGCAAGGTTCCGTTTGCCCTGTTGTGGCATTAAATTACCTCCAATTTACCGGTGCCCGACCGGGGAGGATGGAAGAAAAGTCATGGATTCGCTTGATAGCTTTAAGTGCCTACGACCGCTCAAAGTAGGCTCAAAAACCTATGCCTATTTCAGCCTGCCGGTCGCGGAAAAGAACGGGCTCAAAGGCATTTCCCGGTTACCATTTTCGCTCAAGGTCCTGCTTGAAAATTTGCTGCGCAACGAAGACGGCCGTTCGACCACTAAGCAAGACATTCAGGCCGTGGCGCACTGGCTCAAGAACAAGGCCTCCGAGCGCGAGATCGCGTTCCGCCCGGCGCGGGTGCTGATGCAGGACTTCACCGGGGTGCCGGCGGTTGTCGATCTAGCTGCCATGCGCGACGCCATGGAACATCTCGGCGGCGACCCGAACAAGATCAACCCGCTGGTGCCGGTGGATCTCGTGATTGACCATTCGGTTGCGGTCAATCATTTCGGCAGCAATAACGCCATTCGGCAGAACGTCGAGGACGAATACAAGCAGAACCAGGAACGGTATCGCTTTCTGAAATGGGCGCAGCGTTCGTTCGAGGATTTCCGCGTGGTGCCGCCCGGCACCGGCATCTGCCATCAGGTCAATCTCGAATATCTTTCCAAGACGGTGTGGAGCGCCAAAGCGAAGAGCAGCTTCCCCGACAAGACCGTCGCCACCGAGATCGCCTATCCGGACACGCTGGTTGGGACCGACTCGCACACCACCATGGTGAACGGCCTGTCGGTCCTCGGTTGGGGCGTCGGCGGCATCGAAGCCGAGGCCGCCATGCTTGGCCAGCCCTATTCGATGCTGCTGCCGGAGGTGATCGGCGTGCGCTTCAACGGCAAGCTCAAGGAAGGCATCACTGCGACCGACCTTGTTCTCACCGTCACGCAAATGCTGCGCAAACGCGGCGTCGTCGGCAAATTCGTCGAATATTTCGGTCCCGGTCTGGCGAACCTGACGATCGCGGACCGCGCGACGCTCGGTAACATGTCGCCGGAATACGGCGCGACCTGTGGATTCTTTCCGATCGACGACGACACCATTCGTTATCTGCGCGATACCGGCCGGTCGGCGGAACAAATCGCGCTCGTCATGGCCTATGCCAAGGCGCAGGGCATGTATCGCACCAAGAACACGCCCGACCCGGTCTTCACCGATGTGCTCAAGCTCGAACTGTCGTCGATCGAGCCGTCGCTCGCCGGGCCGAAGCGCCCGCAGGACCGCTTGCCGCTCAAAGAGGTCAAGGGCGGATTTGCCCAGGCCATGGACAGGGAGTTCGGCAAGGCGTCGGAAATGGACAAGCGCGTGCCGGTCGAGGGCCGCAGCCATACGCTCGGCCATGGTGACGTGGTGATCGCGGCGATCACGTCCTGCACCAACACGTCGAACCCGAGCGTGATGATCGGGGCCGGCTTGCTCGCCAAGAAGGCCGTGGAAAAGGGCCTCACTGTCAAACCATGGGTCAAGACTTCGCTGGCGCCGGGCTCGCAGGTGGTGGCGGAGTATTATGAGAAGTCGGGGCTGCAGAAATATCTCGATACGCTCGGCTTCAATCTTGTCGGGTTCGGCTGCACCACTTGCATCGGCAATTCCGGCCCGCTGCCGGAGGAAATTTCCGAAGCCATCAACAAGAACGACCTCGTTGCCGCCGCCGTGCTCTCCGGCAATCGCAACTTCGAAGGCCGCGTCAACGCCGACGTCCGCGCCAACTATCTGGCGTCGCCGCCGCTGGTGGTGGCCTTTGCGATCGCGGGCTCGATGCAGATCGATATCGCCAGGGCGCCGCTCGGCACCGACCAAAAGGGCCGCAAGGTCTATTTGCGCGACATCTGGCCGTCGAGCCGCGAGATCGAGACCTTCGTGCGCAAGAGCATCAACAAGCAGATGTTCACGCGCAAATATGCCGACGTTTTCAAGGGCGACGTCAACTGGCGCAAGATCGCGGTCAAGGGAGGCCTCACCTACAAATGGGACGATCGGTCAACCTACGTGCAGAACCCGCCTTATTTCGACGGCATGCAGAAGCGCAGTCAGCCGATCGAAGATGTCGTTGACGCGCGCGTCCTCGGACTGTTCCTCGACTCGATCACGACCGATCACATCTCGCCGGCCGGCTCGATCAAGGAGGAAAGCCCGGCTGGCGAGTATCTGCGCGATCATCAGGTCCGCCCGCGCGACTTCAACCAGTACGGCACGCGGCGAGGCAATCACCAGGTGATGATGCGCGGTACCTTCGCCAATATCCGCATCAAGAACCAAATGGTGCCGGGCGTCGAGGGCGGCTATACGATTCACTATCCGTCGCGGCAGCGCATGACGATTTACGACGCGGCGATGCGCTACAAGGCCGAGAACGTGCCGCTTGTCGTGTTCGCCGGCAAGGAATACGGCACCGGCTCGTCGCGCGATTGGGCGGCCAAGGGCGTGATCCTGCTCGGCGTGCGTGCCGTGATCGCGCAATCGTTCGAACGCATCCACCGCTCGAATCTGGTGGGGATGGGCGTGGTGCCGCTGGTGTTTGAAGAGGGCACGTCGTGGCAGACGCTCGGGTTGAGGGGGGATGAACAGGTCACCATCCGCGGCCTGCATGGCGACCTTAAACCACACCAGCGCATGCTCGCCGAGGTCGTCGCGGCCGACGGCGGTCTCAAGCGCGTCCCGCTGATCTGCCGCATCGATACCGTCGATGAGCTCGACTACTACAAGAACGGCGGCATCCTGCAATATGTCCTGCGCCGGCTCGCGGCTTAAGTCGTGCGGCTTCGACCGGTGCCTCACCTCAAATTGAGTGGCGGTTGACTGTCGCGCGCGTTAGGAAGGCGTCGTCACGAAACCGTCATCCAGGGGTCTGTGGGGGTGGAGGTCGGAATGCTTTGTCGCCGCCTCGCGTCGGCGCCCCTTATCGTCGGACTTTTGCTCGCAAGCTACGCGGTTGCGCGCGCCGCACCGCGTGCATTGCTTGAGCTATTCACCAGTCAGGGCTGCTCGTCCTGCCCGCCGGCCGACAAGCTGCTTGGCGAGTTGGCCAAGGATCCGTCGCTCGTCGCCTTGAGTCTTCCGATCGATATTTGGGATTATCTCGGCTGGAAGGATACGCTCGCCAGTCCGGTGCATTCGGCGCGGCAGCGCGCTTACGCGCGCATGCGCGGCGATCGACAGGTCTATACGCCGCAAATCGTCGTCAACGGCAGCATGCATGTGCTCGGCAGTGACCGCGCCGCCATCGAGCGCGTCATTGCGCTGACGGATCAGAAACCCGACGTCATGTCGGTACCGGTGCAACTTTCGGTGGGCAGCAGCGATTTGTCCGTCAGGGTCGGGGCGACGCCGAAAGCGCATCTTGGCGGCGAAGTTTGGCTGTGCCCGCTCGAGCGCGCCGTCGCCGTCGCCATCGGCCGTGGCGAGAATCGCGGCCGCACCGTCACCTATCACAATGTCGTCCGAAGCTGGCTGAAGCTCGGCGATTGGACCGGGACGGACTCGACCTGGACAGTCCCGATGTCGGAGATCAGGACCGACCGGATCGACGCCGCCGCCGTGGTGGTGCAAGAAGGCACGCGCGACCAGCCGGGCATCGTCCTCGGCGCGGCATTCGCACCGTTTCAGCCGACGGACGGCGGACAGCAGACCACAGCGAACGGTGGACGGACGACAGACGCCAGATGATGGATGAGGCGTTTCCCTTGCATCCGTCGCGCGTTTTCCCTCGTCTGAAAAGAAAAGGCCGGCAGTGCCGGCCTTAAAGGATTGGGGATTGAACCGTACACGGAACTCTGGCCCGGTCCGTCCGCGCCCCGGGGGGCTGGGGGGCTGAGGAATCCGGAGTGCGATGCAGACCGGGCCCTGAGGCAACGATTAATCGTCTCGCAGGTCAGCTTGGCGTGTGCTGGGCCGAAATGGGGCCGCATTATGATCACATTAACGAATCCGTGAATCCCGCCGTCGAAATTGCCGCACCCATACCCGTAAACACGACGCGGGCATCCGACCGCCCGCCGCTTCCTGGTCGGGACCGGTTTACGGATTTGCCGCACAGGATGCCCTTGCCGGAATAGCCGCGCGGCGCGATCATAAAGCTTGCATGGAAAAGGAGGCGCCGCATGGACTTCGGCGAAATCGAACCGAGCCCGTGGCGCGGGGGCGAGCTTCGTGCTGTCGCCCCCGCGGTCAAGGTTACATTCAGCCGGCGCGAGCTTGACCACATCCTTAGCCTATATGGCCGCATGGTCGCGGCCGGTGAGTGGCGCGATTACGCAATCGATTATCTCAAAGACCGCGCGGTGTTTTCGGTTTTTCGGCGCGCTTCCGAAGTCCCCATCTATCGTATCGAGAAGAATCCGCGGCTCGAGCGGCGGCAGGGCGCCTACAGCGTGATCTCGGCGACCGGCCACATTGTTCGTCGCGGCCAGGAACTCGATCGCGTGCTGGGCGCGCTCGATCGTTCGATCCGCGTGGTTGCGGGCTAAGGCGGCGAGGCGTCGCCGTTTCCAAGCGCGCGCTGCATCAGCACAGTGTCGAGCCATCTGCCGTGCTTGAAGCCGACCGAGCGCAACGTGCCGATCAGCGCAAATCCGGCCCTCTCATGCAGCGCGATCGACGGAATTTGCGCCGAATCCCCGATCACCGCGATCATCTGGCGATAGCCGCGTGATTCGGCGTCGGCGATGAGCTGTGCGAGCAGGCGTCGTCCCATTCCCTCGCGGTGGAATTCGGCCGCAACGTAAATCGAGTCCTCGACGCTCCAGGAATATCCCGGTCGCACGCGGTAAGGTCCGGCATAGGCGTAGCCGGCGACCGTGCCGGCGTGCTCGGCGACGAGATAAGGATAGCCGCCGGTCATGAGCATCTGCAGGCGCCGCATCATTTCCCTGGTATCAGGCGGCTCGATCTCGAACGAGGCCGTGCCGTGTTGCACGGCGTCGGCGTAAATCTCGGTGATGGCGGCGATGTCGGCGGGACTGGCCGGGCGTATGGTGATGCTGTGGATCGCTGGCGTCTCATTCATGAGGCGGGTCCGGCTTTAGCCTTTGATGGGCGGAGCGCGAAACTCGTCGGCAAACATCTTGATTGCCTGAATAACCTCTCGCAGGCCGCGTTGAACGGGTTTGTCGCGGCGCATCACGATCGCGAGCTTGCGGCAGAGCCTCGGCTGTAACGGGCGGATGACGGTTCGGCGGCGTATTCCGGCTGTCGGCAGCGCCATCAGCGGCACCACGCCGCAGCCAAGTCCCGCGCCGACCAGTTCCTTGATCGCTTCGACGCTGCCGAGCTCCATCACCGGCTTGAGCGCAATGCCGGCGCGGATGGCCCATTGGTCGATCACTTGACGTGAATTGGCTCCCGGCTCGTAGAGCACGACCGGAAGCTTGGCGAGATCGGACGGAGTGACCTTTTCCGGCAGCGTTACGGCGCCGCGTGAAGTGATCGCCACAAACTCGTCGTCCAGCAGAGGCTGGACGTCGAACATCCGCCCCGGAGCGGGCAAGGTGACAAGTCCGACATCGATCGTGTTGTCCTCGATGGCCTTGAGAAAATCCGGCGAATTGCCGGTGCTCACGACGATGTCGAGCGACGGGAATTTGTTGCGCAGGGAACGCAGCACCGGCGGCAAAAAATAGATGCAGGCGGTATCGCCGGTGCCGAGCCGAATTCGTCCGATCGTGCCCTTGGCGTGGCGCTGCATGGCCTCGAGCGCCGCGCTCACATTGGCATCGATGCGCCGCGCGTGGCCGAGAAGCTCCTCGCCGGCGGCGGTTGGCGCCGCTCGGCGGCCGACCCTTTCGATCAATCGAACGCCGACCTGTTTCTCGAGTTCGCGCACCTGCAAACTGATTGCCGGCTGGGTCAGATCCAGACGTTCCGCGGCGGCGGAAAAGCTGCCGAGCTCCACGACATAGGTGAAGGCGCGAAGGCGGTCGAGGCCGAGCTGGCGCACTCAAAGTTTTCCTTATGAGAATGATAACAAGCGCGAGCCATGCTTATGCTACCCCGGCGCCGATAATTCTGCAAAACTGCGCGCATGACCGAGTCGCAGGCACGGCTGCGGTCAAGCGCGGCGCAGGCGATCGGCCTTGAGTGAAGAGCCCAACCACCTGTCATCAGGCCGATCGCGCCGCGTCGTCGTGACGGCGCTCGGGCTGGCACAGACGCTTGCTTGGGCATCGAGCTATTATCTGCCGGCGATTCTCGCCGATCCGATCGGCGCCAGCCTTGGCGTGCCGCGTTCGTGGGTGTTTGCGGCCTTTTCCATGGCGTTGTTGATTGCCGCCTTCGCCGGTCCGGCGGTGGGACGGATCATCGACCGCTACGGCGGACGAGGAGTCTTGGTGGTTTCCAACCTCGTCCTGGCCGGCGGTTTGATCGCACTCGCCGCCGCCAACGATGTCGCCGTGTTGTTTGTGGCCTGGGCTGTTCTGGGCATCGGCATGGCGCTCGGACTTTACGACGCCGGATTTGCCACGCTCACCGCGCTTTACGGCAACAACGCGCGCGGCCCCATCACCGGCATCACGCTGTTCGCCGGCTTTGCCTCGACGGTCAGTTGGCCATTGTCGACGTTTCTCAACGACACGTTCGGTTGGCGCGAGACCGTGCTGGTGTGGGCGGCGCTCAATCTGGTGATCGGACTTCCGCTCAATCGCTTGTTGCTGCCGCAGCCGGCGCGGCCAGCCCATGTTTCCCCTGCACCGCGAGCCTCGGTCGGCTGGAAGCCGTATAAGGAGATGTTTCTGCTGGCGTTCGTTTTTGCCAGCGCTTGGTTCGTGACCGGCGCGATGGCGGCGCAGCTACCGACGCTGCTCGAACGCGCCGGCGCGACGCCGGTGCAGGCGGTGGCGGCGGCCGCACTCGTCGGCCCGGCGCAGGTGGCGGCGCGGGCCGTGGAGTTTTTGATCCTGCGCAAGGTTCATCCGCTGGTGTCGGCGCGGATCGCCGCGCTGCTGCATCCGCTCGGCGCCGCCATCTTCGCCATGATCGGGGCGCCCGCGGCGGCGGCGTTTGCGATCTTCTACGGCGCCGGCAACGGCCTTCTCACCATCGCGCGCGGCACGGTGCCGCTCGCCGTGTTCGGCCCCTATGCCTATGGCGAGCGCAACGGCCTGCTCGGCGCGCCGGCGCGCGCGGCGCAGGCATTCGCACCGTTGCTGTTCGGGCTGTTGCTCCAGGCGATGGGCACCTGGGTCATTCTGGTGTCGACCGCGCTTTGCGTTGCGGCCTTTGCGGCGCTGATGCTGTTGCGGGCGTCCCCTACCGCGACCGGCTCGCTCGCATAAAAATACGCCCCGGGCTGGCCGGGGCGTTGCGATTGCAATTTGCGTCTATTCAGCGACGCTCGCCGAAGATGCGCAGCAGCATCAGGAACAGGTTGATGAAGTCGAGATAGAGCCGCAGCGCTCCCATCACCGCCTTGCGGCCGGCGACGGTGCCGTCGTCCATCGGGCTATACATTTCCTTGATCGACTGGGTGTCGTAGGCGGTCAGCCCGGTGAAGATGAGCACGCCGAGCACCGAGATCACGAAGGCCATCGCATTCGATGCGAGGAAGATATTGACGAGGCTGGCGATGATGATGCCGATCAGACCCATGAACAGAAACGAGCCGAAGGCCGTGAGATCGCGCTTGGTGGTGTAGCCCCAAAGACTCATCGCCCCGAATGTCGCCGCCGTAATCGCGAATACCTGGGCGATCGACTGACCGGTGTAGGCGAGGAAAATCGAGGCCAGCGACAGCCCGAGCAAGCCGGCATAGACGAAGAACAGCATCAGCGCCGTTCCAGCCGCGAGGCGATTGATGCCGAAGCTCAGTACGAACACCAGCACGAGCGGCGCGAAGATCAGAACCCACATCAGCGGGCTGCCGAAGATCGCCTGCCCGAACGGTGTCAATCCGCCGATGCCGTTGCCGGTGAGCGTTATGGCCGCGCCGCCGGCCGCCTGATACGCCAACCAGGCGACCAGCCCGGTCAGCGCCACGCCGACGGTCATATAATTGTAGACGCGGATCATGTGCGCGCGCAGACCCGCATCAATCGTCACCTGGTCGGTGCGATAGCCGGTCCTGGCAGTCGCGAGATTCCGATCGAAGTCGGACATGGAGAATACCCCTGGGGTTGTCCCGGCACTCGCCGGGCCCTGGCATTCGGCGAAGGCCGAATACATGTGCCGCGAATCTAGTGCGAAAGCGCGCTGTCCGCCAGATGGGTGCGACGCCATAGTTACGTGCGTTACAATCTGTTCATGCTTTCCGCGGCGTCGCCGGGGGCTAAAGATTCCTTAATACCTCCGCGGGCTTGCGGCCGAGCGCAGCGAGGGTACCAATGAGGCCGAGCGAGAGCGTCATCGCCAGCACGGCAATTGTCGCTTCGATTGCCGGCGCCGTCGCGAACACGAACGGAAATTCCATGACCCGTGTCACGATCAGATCGGCCGCGAGCGACCCCATCGCAACGCCGACCACAATGGTCGCGACGCCGATGAGGAGATATTCGAGTGCGTAGGCGGCGAGCAGTCGCGGCCGTGTCGCCCCGTACGTCTTGAGCACCACGGCGTCGTAGATTCGAAAGCGCTGGCTCGCGGCCAAGGCGCCGCCGAGCACGAAGGCGGCGGCAACCAGTGTAATCGAACTCGCCGCGCGCAGCGCCAGGACCAGCTTGGCGATGATCGCATAGAGCGCGTCGAGCGCGTCCTTGACGCGCACGACGCTGACGGTCGGATAGGCGTCGGCGAGCGCCCTGATCAGCGCCGTTTCCTGCTGTGTTGTGCCGCCATTCGCATAGGTCAGTGTGGCGATATCGGAGTGCGGGGCGCCGTCGAAGGTGCCGGGCGAGAACACCAGCACGAAATTGATGCCGAGATTCTCCCAATCGACGGCGCGGCGATTGGCGATTTGGGCCGTCACGTTGCGGCCAAGCACGTTGACGGTGATGGGTTCGCCGATCTTGAGGTGCAAATCCTGCGCGGTGCGGTTCTCGAGCGAGACCAGCGGCTCGCCGTGATAATCGGCGCCCCACCAATTGCCGGCGACGATCCGCGAACCCGCCGGGACCACGGCAGCGTAGGTGATGCCGCGATCGCCGCGCAGCACCCATCCGGAGCCGGCCGCGGGCTTGAGGTCCTCGGCTTTGATGCCGTTCGCCGAGACGATGCGGCCGCGCAGCATCGGCACGCGCTTCAGCGTGGAGGGTGGCGCGTGATCGCGCACGAAGGCGTCGAAGCGGTCGGCGCCCGCAGATGGGATATCGAGAAAAAAGAAAGACGGCGCCTTTGCCGGCAGTGAGGCGGTGAATTGGCGGTGGAGATTGTCGTCGATCTCGATCACAGTCACGAGCAAGGCGAGGCCAAGCCCGAGCGAGAGCACGACGGTCGGCGTCAAGGCGCCCGGGCGGTGAATATTGGCGATTGCAAGCCGCAGCACGGTCGAGCGTTGCCGCGGCAGGCGGCGAGCGATCCACATGCCAAGCCAGGCGACGAAGCGCAGCACCATGAACACCGCCGCTGCGGCGGCGATGAAGATCGCCGCAATACGGTGCTCGTAGGTGGTCTCGATAGCCAGTGCGGTGAGAATAGCGGCCATCGCCGCGATGGCGAGGAGGTAGCGCCGTCGCGGCCAGCTTCGTTCGGCGGCAATCTGATCGCGAAACAACATCGACACTGAAATATCGTGTGCGCGTCCGAGCGGCCATAGTGCGAACACAAGCGCCGTCAGGAGCCCATAGCCGATCGACAAGGCCAGGACCGTAGGATGCAGCGACGGCGCCACGGGAAGCGGAATGATCGCACTGAAAGCCCAGGCAACCACGTAGGGCAGCGCCGCACCAAACGCCGCGCCAAGGACGCTGGCGAACAGCGCGACCAGCGCCATCTGCGTGCAGTAAACCGCAAAGACTTCGCCGCCGGTCGCGCCGAGCGCTTTCATGGTCGCGATCGCATCGCGCTTGCGCGCGAGATGGGCGGCGACGGCGTTGGCAACGCCGACGCCGCCGACCATCAAGGTGGTCAAGGCGACCAGTGTCAGGAATTGACTGAAGCGCTCGACGTTGCGCTCGATTTGCGGCGACGCTTTGTTGCGCGTGCGCACTTCCCAGCCGGCATCCGGGAACGCCGCCTCGGCCTGTTGCTCGAGCGTCGTCACGTCGCGAGTGCTGGAGTGAGACGCGGGCAGGCGCAGCCGATATTGCCAGCGCACCAGACTGCCAGGCTGAATGAGACCGCTCGCCCGCAGCGCCGCCTCGCTCATGAGCACGCGCGGGCCGAAACCGATGCCACCGGCCAGTTTGTCCGGCTCGTTGACGAGCGCCGCGCGCAATTCGATCGGCACATTGCCGATGGTGACGCGGTCGCCGGTTTTCAGATTGAGGCGCGTGAGCAGCGTCGGATCGACCGCGGCGCCGAACGCAGCGCCATGACGCCCGAACACCGCCGCCAGCGGCATGGCGGGGTCGGTCTTGACCGCGCCGTATAACGGATAGGCGGCATCGACTGCCTTGACCTCAACCAGCGTCGCCTGACCATCGCCGGTCCGCGCCATGGCTCGAGTCGTCGCGGCCACCGAAACGGTGCCACGCGCGTCGAGAAATGTGCGCTCGCCGGCGCTCGCCTCGCGCTGAATGAGCGAAAAGGCGAGGTCGCCGCCGAGAATCACGCGGCCGGCGTTGCCGATACCGTCGTCGAGGCTTGTGGCTACTGAACCGACCCCGGCGATCGCCAGGACGCCGAGCGCAATGCAGGCAATGAAAACGCCGAAACCGCGCAATCCGCCGCGCAGCTCGCGCCAGGCAAAACGCAGCGGCAGCAGTCGGATCGGCGCTGTGGCCGGAGCAAGCATCGACGAGTTTGTCAGATCGTTGCTCCCGCATGAGCGGCGGTGGACGGGGACGCAGTAATCTGGCCCGAACGCATGTGCAGGACGCGGTCGCACCGCGCCGCAAGCGACGTATCGTGGGTGACAAGCACGAGCGTCGTGCCGCGCTCGCTATGGCCGCGGAACAAGAGCTCGATGATCTCGCGGCCGGTTGCCTCGTCGAGATTGCCGGTCGGCTCGTCGGCGACGATGATGGCGGGGTTGGGCGCGAGCGCGCGGGCCAACGCCACGCGCTGCTGCTCGCCGCCGGACAGTTCGGCCGGATAATGAGCGAGACGGTCGGCCAGCCCGACCGCGGCAAGTTCGTGCTCGGCGCGGATCAGCGCGTCGCGTTCGCCGGCGAGATCGAGCGGCACTGCGACATTTTCCAGCGCCGTCATGGTCGGGATCAGATGGAAAGCCTGGAACACGATGCCTATAGTCTTGCCGCGAAAGCGCGCCAGGCCGTCCTCGTCGAGCTGGCTCAGTTCCCGTCCGGCAACGATCACAGAGCCGGAGTCCGGACGCTCCAGCCCGGTCATCACCATGAGCAGCGTCGACTTGCCGGAGCCTGACGGCCCAAGCAGTGCCACAGCCTCGCCGTTTCCTATATTCAGCGCGATGTTTTTCAGGATATGGACACGCGCGGCGCCGCGGCCGAGCGAAAGGTCGACGCCGCGCAGCGTAATGGCATCGCCAGCGGAAGGAAGCCTCGAAATGTCGTTCATGCTTTCGACCGCCCCGCGGTCCTCGCTCTCGATGGGTGCCCGATCATATGGGTTGCGGTCTGTCCTGGTCCAAATCCTGGGCGTCGTGGTTTTTAGCGTGATGCTCATCGCCGGAACAGCCGGGCCGCACGCGCAAGCCGCAACGCCTGTCAAAATCGTCGCGCTTGGCGACTCGCTTACAGCCGGCTATGGGCTGCCCGACAAGGACGGCTTCGTGCCTAGGCTGCAAGCGGCACTGGCTGGCAAAGGCATAGCAGCCGAGATCGAGAATGCCGGCGTCAGCGGCGATACCGCTTCGGATGGACTGGCCCGGCTCGATTGGTCGGTGCCGCAGGGAACCGACGCGGTCATCGTCGAGTTCGGCGCCAACGACATGCTGCGAGGAATAAGGCCGGAGGTCACGCGGGCTGCGCTCGACGCGATCCTGAAACGGCTGATGCAACGTCACATTGCAATTCTACTTTGCGGCATGCGCGCGGCTCCGAATCTAGGCGCCGAGTACGGTCAGGTGTTCGAACGAATCTACCCCGCGCTTGCCGCCAAATACGGCGTGCTGCTGTATCCGTTCTTTCTCGATGGTGTTGCCGCCGACCTTAAGCTCACACAGCATGACGGCATGCATCCCAATGCCGCCGGAGTCGACGTCATCGTGACGCGCATCTTGCCGGACGTGGAGGAACTTGTCGCCCGCGCGCAGACGCCGCACCCGTCCTGAGTATTGCATGGGTCGGGCGACCGCCGCATGCTGCGTTTCGCTCGCCAATGAGCCATAGGTTGCCATGCCCCGCCTGTTTACCGGCCTGGAAATTCCACCGCATGTCGCCCAATCGCTCGCCATGATGCGTGGCGGTTTGCCGGGCGCTCGCTGGATTGATCCGGAGAATTATCACCTGACGCTGCGCTTCATCGGCGACATCGATGACGCGATGGCGCGCGATATCGCCGGAATGCTCGGGCGCGTGCGTCGCGAATCGTTCGAATTGCGGCTCGAGGGGCTGTCGTCTTTCGGCGGTCGCAAGCCGCGGGCGGTGGTCGCTGCCGTGACGCCGGCCGCTCGGCTGATGGAGTTGCAGGCGGAGCATGAGCGGCTGTTGCAGCGGCTTGGCCTTGAGGCGGAAGGACGCAAATATACGCCTCATGTCACGCTCGCGCGCCTGAGAGATTCGTCAAGCCGCCAGGTCGCCGACTATCTGAGTGCACGTGGCCATTATCGCTCCTCATCGTTCGCGGTCTCGCGGTTTGTGCTGTTTTCGTCACGGGCGTCGGTCGGCGGCGGCCCCTATGTGGTCGAGGCGGCCTATCCGCTCGAGGCGCCGGAGCTCCGCTGGGGCCAAAGCCCGCAATTTACGCCCTGAGCATCCGCGACTGCAGATCGAGCATGGCCGTTGCGAAGCCGTGGCCATCCGCCATGAACTCGCGCATCAGCGACAACGGCGTGGGGCGCGAGGATGCGAGTTCGCCGACCACGTTGCCGAAATCGAACGACAGCTCGGCGTCGAACTTGCGCGCGAGCTGTTGCATGCGTCGATTCTCCGCAAGGCATGCCATGCGCAAATGCCGGAAGCCGCGGTTGCGCGCGGTGAGCAAGGTGTGGCGCAGCAGCGCCGAACCGACGCCGTGGCTCTGCCACGGCTTCTCGACGCTGATCGCCGCTTCCGCTTGGCGCGGAAATCGCAGACCAAGCGGCCGCAATTCGGCCGCGCCGCGCATCAGTCCGCCGATGAAAAAACCGTGCACGACGGCGTCGAGCGTGATCAAGCGATCGACGTAGTTGCCGACGAAGTCGTCGGATACGCCGCCGCCGAAACGGTCGCGGCGGCTTTCGGGATCGAGACGCAGCGCGTGGTCGCGATATTTGGCCGCTTCGCCGATCCATAGTTTGCGGATGACGCCGCCTTCGGGAAGAACGTCCTGCATTCCAAGAGTCTCCTTAAGTTCATCACCGAGGTCCTCTTGGCCGCTTTCTTCCCTCACCGCTTACAGACGTGCCAGACGTCTTTCGCGCGCACGCCGAATCGAAGCATCATGTTATGTGGCGGCAAAGTTTGGCAACTTGAAGCATTGAGCGGCATGCCTGCATTCCGTATATGCATTCCTCGCAATGCATCGTGACCGTGCGATGACATTCGTGATCTTGCGAGTCAGCCAGTAACGCCGCTAAGCATTCGCCGCCTCCCCGCCACGCTTCGTCCACAGTAGTCAATCCGGATCATGACGAATTCCGTCACAGCGCAATACGCCGCCGGCGTCGCCGCAAGCCGGGTCGAGCGCGACGCAGCGCAACTTGCCGTCGTCGCCATGCTGGCTCGGCTTGAGGCGCGAATTGTCGAGCATCGTTTGGCGCGCAAATCATCGTCGCTGGGGTGGCTGTTCGGCGGTCGCCAAAACAAGCAACCGCAGATCAAGGGCCTTTACATCTATGGCGCCGTCGGCCGCGGCAAGACCATGCTGATGGATTTATTCTTCGCGGCGAGCCCGGTGGTGCGCAAGCGCCGCACGCACTTCCACGAATTCATGCTCGATGTGCACGAGCGCATTTATGCGATCCGGCAAAAAATGAAGCTCGGCGAGCATGCCGGCGAGGATCCGATCCGGCTTGTGGCGGATGAGCTGGCGCAAGAAGCCTGGCTTCTCTGCTTCGATGAATTCCATGTCACCGATATCGCCGACGCCATGATTCTCGGCCGGCTGTTCGCGCAATTGTTCGAACGCGGCGTCGTGGTGGTCGCAACGTCGAACGTGCCGCCCGATGAGCTCTACAAGGATGGGCTGAATCGCGCGCTGTTCGTGCCGTTCATCCATATGCTCGAAGTGCAAATGGATATCGTCGAGCTCAACGCGCGCACTGATTTCCGCCTGGAGAAGCTCGTCGGCCTGCCGGTATGGTACGTGCCGGCCGACGCGGCGGCCGATGCGGCGCTCGACGACGCGTGGCGACGGCTCGCCGGCGGCCACGACGGAACTGCGCAGGACCTTGCTCTCAAGGGCCGCTCGGTTCATGTGCCGCGCGCTGCGATGGGCGTGGCGCGCTTCTCATTCCACGATCTGTGCGAGCGACCGCTCGCCGCCGCCGACTATCTGCGGATCGCGCGCGAATATCACACCGTCATTCTCGATCGCATCCCGGTGATGCAGTTCGAAACACGCAATGCCGCCAAGCGCTTTATCATCCTGATCGACACGCTCTATGACATGAACGTGAAGCTCGTGGCTTCTGCCGCCGCCCAGCCCGATGCGCTCTATGCGGCCGATGAGGGTTTTGAGGTGCAGGAGTTCAAGCGCACCGCCTCGCGGCTGATCGAGATGCGCTCGCAAGCCTATCTGGCGCGCCCGCATGGTGCGGCGCACTCGCAAGCGTCCGGCGCGTCGACCGGCATTGTCGAGACCTAGCGCCCAGTCGGGTCGCATCGATGCGATCACGCCGCCGACCAACGGCGTGGTCAGAAACATCGTCCAGCAAATGGCGTAGCCGAACTGGGCGCCGCCTTGCGAATAGGTGGCGATGCCGCTCGGATCGTCATCGGCGGCGCCGGTGAGCGGCCCCGACCCGAGCGTCGCGAGCCAGTTCTTCACCGATCGACGCTTGTCCGCCATAGACATTTTCGATTGCAATATGCAGACCGCAATGACCCGCCCATTAATGGCGGCGAACCCGGTTTCGTTCCGTGCCGCGCCGCTTCGGCGCGGCCGACTTGAACGGGACCGTCGAAAGGGCTAATGACCGCGACGGTTGGGCCGGCATTGCCACACAAGGAAATTCGTCCGATGGCGCGAAGCAAAATTGCATTGATCGGCTCAGGGCAGATCGGCGGCACGCTGGCGCATCTGATCGGCCTCAAGCAGCTCGGCGACGTCGTCATGTTCGACATCGCCGAGGGCGTGCCGCAGGGTAAGGCGCTCGATCTGGTGCAGTCGTCGCCGGTCGACGGTTTCGACGCCCGGTTTTCCGGCACCAATTCCTACGAGGCGATCGAGGGCGCGGCGTTGTGCGTCGTCACCGCCGGCGTGCCGCGCAAGCCCGGCATGAGCCGCGACGATCTGCTCGGCATCAACCTCAAGGTGATGGAGCAGGTCGGCGCCGGCATCAAGAAATATGCGCCGAACGCCTTCATCATCTGCATCACCAATCCGCTCGATGCCATGGTCTGGGCGCTGCAAAAGTGCTGCGGATTGCCCAAGCAGATGGTCGTCGGCATGGCGGGCGTGCTCGACTCGTCGCGCTTTCGCTACTTCCTGGCCGACGAATTCAACGTCTCGGTCGAAGACGTGACGGCCTTCGTGCTCGGCGGTCACGGCGACAGCATGGTGCCGCTGGTGCGCTATTCGGCCGTTGCCGGCATTCCGTTGCCAGATCTGGTCAAGATGGGCTGGACCACCCCGGCGCGCATCGACGAGATCGTCGAGCGCACGCGCAATGGCGGCGGCGAGATCGTCAGCCTGTTGCGCACGGGTTCGGCCTATTACGCGCCTGCCGCCTCCGCCATCGCCATGGCCGAAAGCTATCTGCGCGACAAGAAGCGGGTGCTGCCGGCCGCGGCGTGGCTCAACGGCGAATACGGCGTGAAGGACCTCTATGTCGGCGTGCCTGTTGTGATCGGCAGCAAAGGGGTCGAGCGCGTCGTCGAGATCGAGCTCAACGGCGCCGAGCGCGCCATGTTCGAGAAATCGGCACAGGCGGTGCAGACCTTGGTCGACGCCTGCAAGAAAATCGCGCCCGATCTCGGGAAGTAGATTGATTCGTCACCCTGAGGCGGCCGCGCAGCGGCCTTTGAAGGGCGACGGCATCCAAATCGGCATTGCCGATTTGGACTCTAAACAAGCATTCCGAAATCGGTTATCGCCGATTTCGGTTGGCGCCTCGGCCGGCATCCTTCGAGGCTCGCTTCGTTCGCACCTCAGGATGACGGACAGCTCCTCATGAACATCCACGAATATCAGGCTAAAGCCGTGTTGCGGGAGTTCGGTGTGCCGGTGCCGCGCGGCATTCCGGCCTTCAGCGTCGACGAGGCGGCGAAGGCGGCCAACGAGCTCGGCGGGCCGGTCTGGGTGGTGAAGGCGCAAATTCACGCCGGCGGCCGCGGCAAGGCAGGCGGCGTGAAAGTGGTGAGGTCGATTGCCGACGTCAAACGCGAGGCCGAACGGCTTCTCGGTTCGGTTCTGGTGACGCATCAGACTGGTCCGCACGGCAAGGAGGTGCGCCGGCTCTACATCGAGGACGGTTCGGCGATCGACCGCGAATATTACCTCTCCGCGCTCATCGACCGCGCCACCTCGCGCGTCGCCTTCGTCGCCTCAACCGAGGGCGGCATGGATATCGAAGAAGTTGCGCGTACGACGCCCGACAAGATTCTCAGTTTCTCGGTCGATCCGGCGACCGGCTTCATGCCGCATTACGCGCGCCACGTCGCACGCGTCCTGGGATTTGGCCGCGAGGTCACCAAGCAAGCCGAACGCGTTTTGCCGAAGCTCTATGGCGCGTTCCTCGCCAAGGACATGAGCCTGCTCGAGATCAATCCGCTGGTGGTCACCAAAGCGGGCGAGCTGGTCTGCCTCGACGCCAAGATCGGCTTCGACGACAACGCGCTCTACCGCCATCCCGACATCGTCGCGCTGCGCGACATCACCGAGGAAGACGAAAAGGAGATCGAGGCGTCGAAGTATGAGCTCAACTACGTGGCGCTCGATGGCACTATCGGTTGCATGGTCAACGGCGCCGGCCTTGCCATGGCGACCATGGACATCATCAAGCTCTACGGCGAGACGCCGGCGAACTTTTTGGATGTCGGCGGCGGTGCGACGAAGGAAAAGGTTACGGCCGCCTTCAAGATCATCACCTCCGACCATCACGTCAAAGGCATTCTGGTTAATATTTTCGGCGGCATCATGCGCTGCGACATCATTGCCGAGGGCGTGGTCGCCGCGGTCAAGGACGTGGGCTTGCGCGTGCCGCTCGTGGTGCGGCTGGAAGGCACCAATGTCGCGCTCGGGAAGGAGATCATCGCCAAATCGAACCTCAATGTCACTTCCGCCGACGACCTCGACGACGCCGCGCAGAAGATCGTCAAAGCGGTGAGGGGGGCCTGATGTCCATTTTGATCGGCAAAAACACCAAGGTGATCTGCCAGGGCTTCACCGGCAAGAACGGCACCTTCCACTCCGAGCAGGCGATCGCCTACGGCACCAAGATGGTCGGCGGCACCTCGCCGGGCAAAGGAGGCTCGACGCATCTCAATCTGCCGGTGTTCGACACCGTGGCGGAAGCGCGGGAAAAGACCGGCTGCGACGCCAGCGTGATCTATGTGCCGCCGGCCGGCGCCGCCGATGCGATCTGCGAGGCGATCGACGCCGAGATTCCGCTCATCGTGTGCATCACCGAAGGCATTCCGGTGGTCGACATGGTCAAGGTCAAGCGGGCGCTGTGTGGCTCGAAATCGCGTCTGATCGGCCCGAACTGCCCAGGCGTCATGACGGCAGGCGAGTGCAAGATAGGCATCATGCCCGGCAACATCTTCAAACGCGGCAAAGTCGGCATCGTCTCGCGCTCAGGAACGTTGACCTACGAAGCAGTGTTCCAGACCACGCAGGAAGGCCTCGGCCAGACCACCGCGGTCGGCATCGGCGGCGATCCGGTCAAGGGGACCGACTTCATCGAAATGCTCGACATGTTTTTGGCCGACAAGGCGACCGAGGCGATCGTCATGATCGGCGAGATCGGCGGCGCATCGGAGGAGGACGCTGCGCAGTTCCTCAAGGACGAGGCCAAACGCGTGCGCAAGAAGCCAATGGTCGGCTTCATCGCCGGGCGGACGGCGCCGCCAGGACGGCGCATGGGTCATGCCGGCGCCATCATTGCCGGCGGCAAGGGTGGAGCAGAATCGAAGATCGCTGCCATGGAGGCCGCCGGAATCAAGGTTTCGCCGTCCCCGGCGCGGCTCGGTAAGACGCTCGCCGAAATATTGAAATAGAGATTCATTCCTATCGTCTTTTGCCTGCCGCATCGAGCCATTAAATAAGGTAAAGAGAAATCTCAGCGCCGGGGGACGGGCTGATTCGCGTCGATTCGAACGCGTTCGGTTGCGGGGCGTTGCGCTTTGTTTCTCATCTCGTCGCCCGGCTCTTGCCTAGGACACGCTCCCAGGGCCCACCCAAGGAATCGCCGCATGTCTCGCCAGGATGCGAACGCCGCCTTTGCCCGTACGTCGTTCCTCTACGGCGCCAATGCCGACTACGTCGAGGACCTGTACGCCCGCTATGAAACCGATCCGAAGTCGGTCGACGTCGAATGGCAGACGTTCTTCGAGAGCCTAAAGGATGAGTCCAACGACGTCGCCAAGAACGCGCGCGGGGCGTCATGGAGCCGGCCGGATTGGCCGGTGCCGCAGCGCAACGAACTGACCGCGGCGCTCGACGGCGACTGGGCGGCGGTCGGGTCGACGCTCGGCGCCAAGGTCAAGGCGCAGGCGCAAATGCGCGGTGTCGATATTACCGATCCCGATGTCGAGCGGGCGACCCGCGATTCAGTTCGGGCTTTGATGCTGATCCGCGCCTTTCGCGCGCGCGGCCATTTTTACGCCAACCTCGATCCTCTCGGCCTCGAAGCGCCGAAGAACCAGGAAGAGCTCGACCCGCGAAGCTATGGCTTCGGCGACGCCGATCTCGACCGCCCGATCTTTCTCGACAAGGTCCTCGGTCTGGAGTTCGGCACCGTCCGACAGATCGTCGGCATCCTGCGCCGCACCTATTGTCAGACACTCGGCGTCGAATTTCTGCATATCTCCAACGGCGCGCAGAAGGGTTGGATTCAGGAGCGCATCGAAGGCCCCGACAAAGAAATCATTTTCACTCGCGAGGGCAAGCGCGCCATCCTCAACAAGCTGGCGGAGGCCGAGGGCTTTGAGAAATTCTGCGATCTGAAATTCACCGGCACCAAACGTTTTGGCCTCGACGGCGCCGAGTCGATGATCCCGGCGCTTGAACAGATCATCAAGCGGGGTGGCGCGCTCGGTGTGCGCGAGATCGTGATCGGCATGCCGCATCGCGGCCGGCTCAACGTGTTGGCGCAGGTCATGGCCAAGCCGCACCGCGCCATCTTTCACGAATTCAAAGGCGGTTCATCGACCCCCAACGAGATCGAGGGCTCCGGCGACGTGAAGTATCACCTTGGCGCATCGTCCGATCGCGAATTCGACAACAACAGGGTGCATCTGTCGTTGACCGCCAATCCGTCGCATCTGGAAATTGTCGATCCCGTCGTGCTCGGCAAGGTTCGCGCCAAGCAGGACCAGCTTGGCGCGACGCCGGAAGATCGCACGATGGTGATGCCGCTGCTCATTCACGGCGATGCCTCGTTCGCCGGGCAAGGCGTGACGGCGGAATGCTTCGGCCTCTCCGGGTTGCGCGGGCACCGTACCGGCGGCTCGGTCCACTTTATCGTCAACAATCAGATCGGGTTCACCACCAATCCGCGTTATTCGCGGTCGTCGCCTTATCCGTCCGACGTCGCCAAGATGATCGAAGCGCCGATCTTCCACGTCAACGGTGACGATCCGGAAGCCGTCGTGTTCGCCTGCAAGGTCGCGACCGAATTCCGCCAGAAATTTCAGAAGCCGGTCGTCATCGACATGTTTTGCTATCGCCGCCATGGCCACAATGAAGGCGACGAGCCGTCATTCACGCAGCCCTTAATGTACAAGGCGATCGCGGCGCATCCGACCACGCTCGAAATCTACGGCCGAAAGCTCGTCGGCGAGGGCGTCATCACGTCGGGCGAGATCGAGAAGATGAAGGCGGATTGGCGCAGCCGCCTCGATACCGAGCTGGAAGCGGCGCAAAGCTATCGCGCCAACAAGGCCGATTGGCTGGACGGCCGCTGGGCCGGCTTCAAGAGCGCGGCCGCCGGCGACGATCCGCGCCGCGGCCATACCGGCGTCGCGCTGGCCACGCTCAAGGAGATCGGCGAGAAAATCACCGCGCTGCCGCCTGATTTCCATCTGCATCGCACGTTGAACCGGTTTCTGGAGAACCGTCGCAAATCGATCGAGACCGGAACGGGCATCGATTGGGCAACCGGCGAGGCGCTGGCCTTCTGCTCGCTGCTGCTCGAAGGCCACCGCGTGCGGCTTTCCGGCCAGGACTCAGAGCGCGGCACGTTCTCGCAACGCCATTCCGTGCTGATCGATCAGGAGACCGAAAACCGCTACGTGCCGTTCAATCATCTCGGCGATGGGCAAGCGCGTTTCGAGGTCATCAACTCGATGCTCTCGGAAGAGGCCGTGCTTGGGTTCGAGTACGGCTACTCGCTTGCCGAGCCCAACGCACTGGCGCTGTGGGAAGCGCAGTTCGGCGATTTTGCCAACGGCGCGCAGGTCATATTCGACCAGTTCATCTCGTCCGGCGAGCGCAAATGGCTGCGCATGTCGGGGCTCGTTTGCCTGTTGCCGCACGGCTACGAAGGGCAGGGGCCGGAACATTCCTCCGCCCGCCTCGAGCGCTTTCTGCAGATGTGCGCCGAGGACAATATGCAAGTCGCCAATTGCACGACGCCGGCGAATTATTTCCATATCTTGCGCCGCCAGCTCAAGCGCGAGTTCCGCAAGCCGCTGATCCTGATGACGCCGAAGTCGCTGTTGCGGCACAAGCGGGCCGTGTCGCGGCTCGACGAGATGGGCACGAACACCTCGTTCCATCGGCTGCTGTGGGACGACGCGCAGCTTTTGCCGGACGAGAAGATCAAGCTCGTTGGCGACGCCGAGATCCGGCGCGTCGTGCTGTGCTCCGGCAAGGTCTATTACGATCTCTACGAGGAACGTGAGAAGCGCGGCCTCGACGACATTTATCTTCTGCGCATCGAGCAGCTTTATCCGTTCCCCACCAAGGCGCTGATGATGGAATTGTCGCGCTTCAAGCAAGCCGAGATCGTGTGGTGCCAGGAAGAGCCGCGCAACATGGGCGCCTGGGTGTTTGTCGACATCTTCCTCGAATGGGTGCTCAACCAGATCGGCGCCAAACATCGCCGCGCGCGCTATACCGGCCGGCCGGCGGCCGCGTCGACCGCCGTCGGGCAGATGTCGCAGCATGTCGCGCAGCTCAAGCAGTTTTTGGACGAGGCGTTGAGGTAAGAGAGGACAGACGAAATATTTGCTTTTCCGTTCTCCGTCGTCCGTCCTCTGTCCTCTCTACGCCGAAGGTCCCGCTAACGAGGAATAAGATCCATGGTTGAGATCCGCGTGCCCACGCTTGGCGAGTCGGTCAACGAAGCGACGATCGGCAAGTGGTTCAAGAAAGCAGGCGAAGCGGTCGCGGTCGACGAACCGCTGGTCGAGCTTGAAACCGACAAGGTGACGATCGAGGTGCCGGCGCCGGCGGCCGGCGTGTTGAGCGACATCGCCGCCAAGGACGGCGACACGGTCGCAGTCGGCGCGCTGCTCGGCCAGATCAAGGAAGGCGCCGATGCGGCGCCGCGCGCCAAGCCCGAAGCGCCGGCGAAGCCGCCGCAGCCATCGCCGCCGCCCCCGCGAGCTGCGCCGGCCAAACTGGCGCCCGCCGCGGCCGCTGCCGCGCCGGCCGCCGCAGCGTCATTGGCGCCGTCGGTGCGCAAGCTCGCCGCCGAAACCGGCATGGACGCCGCGACAGTGCCCGGCACCGGCAAGGACGGCCGCGTCACCAAGGGCGACATGCTGGCGGCGATCGAACGTGCGGCGGCAGAGCCGACGCCGGTTTCGGCGCCGGCCGCCGCGGTGCAGCTCCGCAGCCCATCGCCGCCGGATGATGCCGCGCGCGAGGAGCGCGTGCGCATGACGCGGCTGCGGGCGACCATCGCCAAGCGGCTCAAGGATGCGCAAAACACCGCCGCCATGCTGACGACCTTCAACGAGGTCGACATGGGCCATGTCATGGGCTTGCGCACGCAGTACCGCGATCTGTTCGAGAAGAAGCACGGCGTGAAGCTGGGGTTCATGGGTTTCTTCGTGCGCGCCTGCGTTCAGGCGCTCAAGGAAATCCCGACCGTGAACGCCGAGATCGACGGCGCCGACATCGTCTACAAGAATTATTATCACATCGGCATTGCGGTCGGCACCGAGCGCGGGCTGGTGGTGCCGGTGGTGCGCGACTGCGATCAAAAATCGCTCGCCGAGATCGAGAAGACGATCGCCGATTTCGGCCGCCGCGCCCGCGACGGGGCGCTCAAGATCGAGGAATTGCAGGGCGGCACCTTCACCATCACCAATGGCGGCATCTATGGCTCGTTGATGTCGACGCCCATCCTCAACGCGCCGCAGTCCGGCATCCTCGGCATGCACAAGATCCAGGAGCGACCGATGGCAGTTAACGGCAAGGTCGAGGTGCGGCCAATGATGTATCTCGCTTTGTCTTACGACCATCGCCTGGTCGATGGCCGCGAGGCGGTGACATTTCTTGTGCGCGTGAAGGAATCCTTGGAGGAACCGGCACGATTGGTGCTGGATTTGTGATTCTCAATCCGTCATGGCCGGGCTTGGCCGGGCCATCCACGTCTTACTTTATGAAAATCGAAAGACGTGGATGCCCGCGACGAGCACCGGCATGACGATGCAGAGGTGATTGCGTTATGCCTTACGATCTCATCGTCATCGGCACCGGCCCCGGCGGCTACGTCTGCGCTATTCGCGCGGCACAGCTCGGCCTGAAAACCGCCGTGGTCGAGAAGCGCACCACCCACGGCGGCACCTGCCTCAATGTCGGCTGCATCCCGTCGAAGGCGATGCTCAATGCGTCGGAGCTTTACGAGGAGGCCGCGCACAAGTTCGGCGACATGGGCATCAACGTCGGCAAGCCCAGTGTCGATCTCGCCGCGATGCTCAAATACAAGCAGGCCGGCGTCGATGGCAACGTCAAGGGTGTCGAGTTTCTGCTCAAGAAGAACAAGATCGAGGCTTTTCACGGCGCCGCGCGCATCGTCGCGTCCGGCAAGGTCGAGGTCAAAGCCAATGACGGCAAGGCGCAGACGCTGGAGACGAAAAACATTGTCATCGCCACCGGCTCGGACGTGGCGCGCTTGAACGGCATCGACATCGACGAGAAGCGCATCGTGTCGTCGACCGGCGCGCTGGAGTTCGACATTGTGCCGCGCAAGCTGCTTATCGTCGGCGCCGGCATCATCGGGCTAGAGCTCGGCTCGGTGTGGCGCCGGCTCGGCGCCGAGGTGACGATCGTCGAGTTTCTCGATCACATCCTGCCCGGCATCGACGGCGAGGTCGCGCGACAATTCCAGCGCATGCTGCAGAAGCAGGGCCTCGTTTTCAAACTATCCTCGAAAGTCACCGCCATCGACTCCTCCGGCAGGATGCTCAAAGTGAAGGTCGAGCCCACCGGCGGCGGCACCCCAGAGACCATCGAAGCGGACATCGTGCTGGTGGCGATCGGCCGCGTGCCGTTCACCGACGGTCTCGGCCTCAATGCGGTCGGGGTGAGACGGGACAATCGCGGCCGGGTTGTCGTCGATGGGCATTTCCGCACCAATGTGCCCGGCATCTATGCCATCGGCGATGTCATCGCCGGCCCGATGTTGGCGCACAAGGCCGAGGAGGAAGGCGTCGCCGTCGCCGAAATCCTCGCCGGCCAGGCCGGCCATGTGAACTATGATGTGATCCCCAACGTCGTTTACACCTATCCGGAGATTGCCTCAGTCGGAAAGACCGAAGAGGAGCTAAAGGAGGGCGGCATCGCCTATCAGGTCGGAAAATTTCCGTTCACGGCCAATGCGCGCGCCAGGGTCAACTTGACGACCGACGGTTTCGTCAAAATACTTGCCGACGCCAAGACCGATCGCGTCCTCGGCGTGCATATTCTCGGTCCCGACGCCGGCAACATGATCGGTGAGGCTGCAATCGCCATGGAATTTGGAGCCTCCAGCGAGGATATCGCCCGCACCTGCCATGCCCATCCGACGCTGACCGAAGCGGTGAAGGAAGCTGCGCTGGCTGTCGCGAAGCGAACCATCAATCTTTGACGGGCCGTGAAGGACGATGAAGCGGCTGCTGCGATGGTTCTGGATTACGGTCGCGCTCGTCTTTCTGTTCGAGGCGTGGCTGTGGGACCATTTGCAGCCGATTGCTGCCGCGCTCGTCGAATGGCTGCCGCGCGAATGGGTACGGCGGCGGATCGGCTACCGGCTGGATCAACTGCCCAACGCATTGTCGCCGATCGTGTTCGTGGTGCCGCTGGCCCTGGTGCTGCCGTTCAAAACCGGCGGCGTTTGGCTGCTCACGCATCACCATTGGATCGCCGCGATCGGCGCATTCATCTGCGCCAAGCTGGTCGGGCTTGGCGCGACGGCGTTCGTGTTCGACGCGTCGCGCGACCGGCTGTTCCGGCTCGGCTGGTTCCGCCTCGTCTACCACCGCGTTATGGCGTGGCGCGCCTGGGCCCATGCGCTGGTCGAACCGCTCAAGATTGAGATCGAGGCCGGCCTCGCCACGCTCAAGGCTAGGCTCGCGGAAGTCATGGCAAAGCTCGCGCCGTTCGCCCCGGCCGGCAGTGGTCGGTCGCTACGCATGATACTGCGGTTTCGCCGCCGCATGCACACGCCGACGCGCGGCGCCGAGCCGGGCTAATTTCTTTTCGCGTTTTGCGAATTGCGCGCTAAAGCGTCGATAGCAAGGGCACCGCATGCGGCGCGAACAGGCCGAACGCGAGCAGCGCGACGCCGGCAATCCCGAGCGCGCCGCCGAACCATGCGAGCCCGACCATGCCGGTGATCACCGCCGCCGAAGCGAGCACGATGCCGACCTGAAACGCCGCCGACGCCAGTTCGTAATGGTGATATTTCGCCATCGACAGGTCGCGGGCGTCCTCCGCCTCCTTGGCTCGCGCCGTGAGTTCCTTGCGGCCTTCCCGGGTCGACGGCTCGGAGTCGAAGCGCGCCGCGGTCTCGCGCCAAGCGGCGATCTGGTTCAGCATTGCCGCCTTGGTCGCCGTGTCGCCCGCGTTCTGCGCCGCAACCGCCAATTCTTCCGCCGCGGTCCTGACCTGCGTCATGCGGATGGTCTTGGCTTGAAAGAAAGCCCATAGGTCGGATGCTTCGATGTTGGCGCTGGTGGCCTCGTTCTGCGCGCTCTTGCCGAGCGTTTCCGAGAACGACAGAAACAGTGCCAGGATCGCGATCACCAGTGCAATGCGCTTGTTGAAGAATTCCCCGTGTTCGCCCTCATGGGCTTTTTCGATGGCTTCGCTGACTTCCGACATGATGGCTGCCCCTCTGATGCTGAGAAGCCATTTTGCTTGTCATTGCGAGGAGCGCAAGCGACGAGAACTCGATTGCTTCGCGGAGCCTGTCATCGGGACGCGCGACTTCACGCGGTCCCGTTGGCTCGCAATGACGGTCACGCACGCGGGTGCGCGCTGCGATAGGCCTCGATCAGCCGCTCGGCATCGACTTCGGTGTAGATTTGCGTCGTCGCCAACGAGGCGTGGCCGAGCAGTTCCTGGATCGAGCGGATATCGCCGCCGCGCGCCAATAAATGCGTGGCAAAGGAATGCCGCAGCGCGTGTGGGGTCGCCGTCTCCGGCAGCCCGAGCGCCCCGCGGGCGCCCGCCATGGCGAGTTGCACGACGCGCGGCGAAAGCGGGCCGCCTTTGGCGCCGACGAACAGCGGTCCCGGCTCCGGCAGATCGTACGGGCACAGCTCGACGTAATCGTCGACGAGCTTCTGCACCTGCGGCAGCACCGGCACCATGCGCTGCTTGCGGCCCTTTCCGGTCACGGTGATGGCGTCGCGCGCATAGCGGCCGCCGCCGAGGTCGGCGCGCGTCAGCCCCAGCGCCTCGGAAATGCGCAAGCCGCAACCGTAGAGCAGACCGAGCACCGCCGCGTCGCGTGCGATGATCCATGGCGCGCGCTCCTCGCCGGCGCGCAGCTTCGGATCGGCCACGCGCTTGGCGGCGGCGACCGGCAGCGGTCGTGGCAGCGTCCTGGCGATTTTCGGCGTGCGCACCGCGGTGAGCGCGCCGACCTTGCCCTTGCCGGTGCGTTCGAGAAAGCGGGCGAAGGCCCGGATGCCGGCCAGCGTGCGCATCAGCGAGCGGCTGGCGATGTTTTGCGAGCGCCGCGCCGCCATGAAGGCACGCACGTCTGCCGGCTTGAGCGCGGCAAGGTCGTTGAGTGACGCCCTGCCGCCGAGGTGCTCGGCGAGGAAGGCGAGGAATTGCAAAACGTCGCGCCGATAGGCTTCCAGCGTTTTCAGCGACATGCGCCGCTCGGCGCCGAGATGGCGCAGCCAGCTTGCGATCTCCGCAGCCACCTTGGGCGCGACGGAGTCGGGCATCGTCCTCCCCCGCGCAAGCGGGGGAGGGGGACCGCCCGAAGGGCGGGGGAAGGGGCGTCGGCCGCGGGACAAATCGCGCTGTTGCAAGTCGGCCTCTTTGCCAGCGCCCCCTCCACCATGCTTCGCATGGTCCCCCTCCCCCGTTTTCACGGGGGAGGATGAAACGGCAGCGCACCCCCACATTTACGTGGCTGGTCTTTATCCTTCCTAAACTGCCGAGAATCGGCAGAGAATCGCAGCATGCCCAAACGCGTGGTCGATGTCCTCGTTCCGGTCGCGCTCGACCGGGCCTATTCGTACCGGGTGCCGGACAAGCTCGCGCTGGCGCCCGGCGACATCGTCTGCGTGCCGCTCGGCGCGCGCGAGGTAACGGCAGTGGTCTGGGCCGACAATCCGAAGCCCAATCCGCGGCTCGACAACCGGCTCAAGGACGTCGAGGAAAAACTCGAACTGCCGCCGCTCAAGCCGGAGTTGCGCAGCTTCGTCGACTGGGTGGCGAACTATACGGTGTCGTCGCGCGGCATGGTGCTGCGCATGTGCCTGCGCATGGGCGAAAACCTCGGCGCCGAGCGTGAGCGCGTCGGCGTGCGGCTTGCCGGCGCGCCGCCCGAGCGCATGACGCGGGCACGGGAACGCGTGCTGGAATTGCTCGCCGACGGCATGATGCGGGCAAAAGGTGAGGCGGCGCGCGAGGCGGGTGTCACCGCCGGCGTCATCGACGGTCTCATCGACGAAGGCACGCTGCAAGCGGTGGTGCTGCCGCCGGAACCGGTGGCGGAAACGCCCGATCCGGATTTCGCGCAGTCGGAATTCACGCCGGCGCAGAGCGCCGCCGCGGCCGCGTTGCAAGCGACCGTTGGCGCGGGCGGCTATGCGGTGACGCTTGTCGACGGCGTCACCGGCTCGGGCAAGACCGAGGTTTATTTCGAGGCGGTGGCGGAGATGATCCGTCGCGGCCGGCAGAGTCTCATCCTGATGCCGGAGATCGCGCTGACCGCGGCCTTCCTCGACCGCTTTGCGGCGCGCTTCGGCGTGCGGCCGGCGGAATGGCATTCGGCGCTGTCGCCGCGGCGCCGCGCGCGTACCTGGTCTGCCGTGGCAAAAGGCGAGGTACCCGTCACCGTCGGTGCGCGATCGGCGCTGTTTTTGCCCTATGCCGATCTCGGGCTGATCGTAGTCGATGAGGAGCACGATCCGGCTTACAAGCAGGAGGACGGCGTGCGCTACCACGCCCGCGACATGGCAGTGGTGCGCGGCCATATCGCGCGCATTCCGGTGGTGCTGTCGTCGGCGACGCCCTCGCTCGAGACCGAGGTCAATGTGCGGCGCGGCCGTTATGCACGGCTATCGCTGCCGGAGCGCTTCGGCGGGGCGCGGCTGCCGGCGATCGAGGCGATCGATCTGCGCATCGACCGGCCGCCGGCCGGCCGCTTCATCGCGCCGCTGCTTGCCGGCGCGATCCAAACCGCGCTGGCGCGCCGCGAGCAGGCGCTGCTGTTCCTCAATCGCCGCGGCTATGCGCCGCTGACCTTGTGCCGCGCCTGCGGCTTCCGCTTTTCCTGCCCGAACTGCGACGCTTGGCTGGTCGACCACCGCTTCCGCAAGGAACTGGTCTGCCACCATTGCGGCTTCGCCATGCCGCATCCGACGGCGTGCCCGAAATGCCAGGCGCAAAATACCTTCGTCGCCTGCGGGCCAGGCGTCGAGCGACTTGAAGAGGAGGTGCGCGGCCTGTTCCCCGATGCGCGCGTGCTGGTGCTGTCGTCCGACCTCATCGCCTCGGTCGAGCGCATGCGCGAGGAATTCGCCGATATCGCCGCCGGCCGCTTCGACATCGTCATCGGCACGCAGCTCGTCGCCAAAGGCCACCACTTCCCGATGCTCAACCTGGTCGGCGTGGTCGACGCCGATCTCGGTCTTGCCAACGGCGATCCGCGTGCGGCGGAACGGACCTTCCAGCTTCTGCATCAGGTGGTCGGCCGCGCCGGCCGCGATGCCGGC
>JASHQI010000076.1 GCA_030037645.1 Xanthobacteraceae bacterium | reverse complement strand
CACTCGCGATGCGTCCTCATTTCACGTACCATGCCGGAGGCCATATGACATCATCGAAGCGCGGGTCGGAAGACCGCAGCGCAAGACGGAGTGATGCGCCATGGGTTCTTCCGAACGGGAGTTCGCCGACAAGGTCGCCTGCACTGAATTGATCGCGGCTTGGGGCGTTTACCGCGATCAGGGCAAATGGGCGGAATTGCGCGGCACGTTCACGCCCGACGGTCACATCTCCATCTCGTGGTTTCGCGGACCGTTCGAGCAATTCGTCGAGCGATGTCGCGTCAGCTTTGCCGCCGGCCATAGCTGGTCGCGCCATCATCTGTTTCCGCCAACCATCAAGCTTAACGGCGATCGCGCCGTGGCGGAGACACCTGTCATCATCCGGGTACGGCAAAAGTTCAACGGTATCGACGTCGATCTCACGTCATGCTCACGCTTCCTCGACCGAATGGAGCGCCGCGGCGGCTCCTGGCTTATCGCCGAGCGTGCTGCCATCTACGAGCGCGATCGACTCGACCCGGTCGAGCCGTCGAGGGCCTTCGACGAATTATTCGCGGTCGCGAATACCTCGCAATATCCGGAACAGTACCGCTACATGGCATTCCGCCTCGCCCACTCCGAGGGCCGCTCGCTTGCGTCGGTGATCTATCGCGATCGGGGTGCGGAAACTGCCGACCTTTATGCGCGGTATTCCGATTTTCTCGCCGGCAAGGGAATCTTGACGACGGCCCGCAGCCCGGGTTAGCCGCGAAAGACTTTGGAGTCCGTTATGGCGGTCTATACCGATGTTGCAGCGGAAGATCTCGCCCGCTTTCTCGCCGGCTATGAAATCGGCGAACTGCTGGCCTACAAGGGCATCGCCGAGGGTGTCGAGAATTCGAATTTTTTGGTCCATACCAGCCGCGGCAATTTCATCCTTACGCTCTATGAACGGCGTGTTGCCGAAGGAGATTTGCCGTTCTTTCTCGCGCTGATGGAGCACTTGGCAAGGCGCGACATCACCTGCCCGCAGCCCGTCAAGAACAAGGTCGGCAAGACGCTGGGCAAGCTCGCGGGGCGGCCTGCGGCGATCGTCACCTTCCTGGACGGCATGTGGATTCGTCGGCCGACCGCGGCCCATTGTGCGGCCTTAGGCGAGGCGCTGGCCCGGCTGCATCTTGCCGGCCGCGACTTTTCCATGCGCCGAGAAAACGCGCTTTCGGTCGCCGGCTGGCGACAGCTCCATGAAGGGTGCCGCGAGCGCGCGCACAAGGTCGAGCGCAATCTCGAGGCCGTCGTTGCCGCAGAGCTCGACGTACTCGAACGCGAGTGGCCCAACGGGTTGCCGCAAGGCGTCATCCATGCCGATCTTTTTCCCGACAACGTGTTTTTTCTTGGCGATAAGCTTTCGGGATTGATCGATTTCTACTTTGCTTGCACCGATACGCTTGCCTACGACGTCGTCATCTGCCTCAATGCTTGGTGTTTCGAGTCGGATCATTCCTACAACGTTACCAAGGGCCGCGCACTGCTGGCGAGTTACGTCAAGACGCGCCCGTTCTCTTCACAGGAATGGGAAAAATTGCCGCTATTGGCGCGCGGTGCCGCGTTGCGTTTTCTCCTTACCAGGCTGGTCGACTGGCTCGACGTGCCGCAAGGCGCGTTGGTGCGGCCGAAGGACCCGCGTGAATATGCCCGCAAGCTGCGCTTCCATCAGAAAGTCAAAAGCCCACGCGATTATGGAGTGATTGAACCGTGAACGGCCTGTTGCCGCACGTGGTCATTCACACTGACGGCGCCTGCTCGGGCAATCCCGGACCCGGCGGCTGGGGCGCGATCTTGGCCTTTGGCGACCGCGAAAAGGAGCTCAAGGGCGGCGAAGCGAACACCACCAACAACCGTATGGAGCTGATGGCCGCCATCTCGGCACTTGAAGCGCTCAAGCGGCCGTGCCGCGTCGATCTCCACACCGACAGTCAGTATTTGCGCAACGGCGTGATGTCCTGGATCGTCAAATGGAAGCGCAACGGTTGGCGCACCGCCGACAAAAAGCCGGTGAAGAACGTCGATTTGTGGCGTCGCCTCGACGCTACGCTCGCCCCTCATCAGGTGCGATGGCACTGGGTTCGCGGTCACGCCGGTCATGCCATCAATGAGCGGGCGGACGCATTGGCGCGCGAGGCAATCGCGGAAATCCGTAGCGCAGGCAGTGGAGGGCTGGGCTAGAGCCTGTTCGGTTTTGATGGAATCAAAACCGGGCTCTGGCATTTTGATTGAGCATGATCTTTTCCGAAACCCGGTTTCCACTTTTCGGGATCATGCTCTAGAACCGGTAGTTGAAGCCGCCGTGCGCGACGATCAGCCTCACTGACGAAAACGACGCCGTGAAAGATGAGGCTGCTGTGCCGGGCACGACACTTTCGGCGACGGCGGTGCCGTGGGGGGCGCCGAGTTGCACATAAAGCACTTCGGTCATGAAACTAAGATTGTTTGTCAGCCGGACCTCGCTACCGCCGCCGATCGTCCAGCCCACTTCCGAGTTGGACGATGAGCCGGCAAAACAAGCAGGGCCGCCATCGATACAGCTATACGAGAAGCCGCCGCTGGATAGCGAGCTTGCGGTGGCGATATTGGGGTTCGGTACGCTGAAATTCGCTTTGACCTGTCCGTACGCCAATCCGGCGGTGCCGTACAAAAGCAGCGCATTGACCGGTATCACGCCCATGCGGACTCGCAATGTGCCGAACGACTGCACGGTCTCGTTGACCAGCATGCTCGTTATGCCGACATTGCCAAGGTGGAATGGCGACGTGACGCCGGACCTGAAATCAGCCCACTGGTAATCCGCTTCTATTCCCGTCAGCCATATCGGATTGATTTGCCAGTCGTATCCAATCTGGCCGCCCGCTGTGCCGCCGTGCAGGAGAAAGCCCTCGGAAGGAATACACGTTCCGTGGCCGACGCCGCCGCATGTGCCGGCCGCTGCCGCTGGATCATCGGCAACGGGGTAGACGGCTGAGTGAGCCCATCCATAGCCGCCATTGATGCCGACGAAAAATCCCGTCCACGGCAGGGTCGCAGTCGGCCCCAAGATGTAGAAAGAGGGCCGGTTCGGCAATTCATCCGCCGTGGCGCCGGCGGTACCGAACATCAGCAACGCAATGATACAAAGGAGATTTCTTTTCACAGACGCCCCGCCGATACAACGATGGACCTATGTATCGGATAGCCGAACACGGCAAACCGGATAAGATGGAAGCTAGAATAAGCGTGCGACGCACGACAGGGAGAAAAAGCAAATCGACCGCTAAATGCGACGGTCTGTGATAACTTTGTCACGCTTGCTCAAACGTTTGATTTGGCAGCGTGATCGACCCGCAAGCAGCGATTGCGAAGCGACAGAGACCTGCATTGCGCCGATCCCGCGTCTCATCGCAGCAGGCGGCGCACCCATCGCGCCACCCGCTGAAATTGCCAATTCTCACATCTGTTTCAGCAAATTGTCCGCGCTCGAGTTCTCCGCCTTGCCAGGCGCTTCCTCGACGTTGAGCCTCTTGACCACGCCGTCCTCGACCAGCATGGCATAGCGCTTCGAGCGAGTGCCAAGGCCGCCGCCTGAGCCGTCCATCGTCATCTCCAGCGCCTTGGCGAAGTCACCGTTGCCGTCGGCCAGAAATTCGATCTTGCCGGTTGCACCGGTCGACTTCTTCCAGGCCTCCATCACGAAAACGTCGTTGACGCCAGTCACCGCAATCGCGTCGACCCCCTTGGCCTTCAGCGCGTCGGCATTTTTAAGAAAGCCGGGCAAATGGCTGTTGTTGCAGGTAGGGGTGAAGGCGCCGGGCACCGCGAAAAGCACGATCCTTTTGCCTTTGAACATTTCGTCGGTGGTCTTCCAGGCAGGGCCCTCCGGCCCCATGACGCGGAATTTGCCTTCAGGCAATCGGTCGCCGACTTTGATGGGCATAGCTTTATCCTCTCACGTTCTTAATAGGAGCGTATGGGCAGTTGCATCGTCCGCTCGCGCGTCCGGCGCCACTAAAGTAGCGCCCCGAGTGAATTAGTCGAGATGCGCGGGAACCTCAATGGCATCGTCGTCTGAAACGGCAGTGAAAATGAGAGTCGCGCCTTCGGCATGCGCGCCAGGCGGCAACCCGTCGAGATCAAAGGTGAAGCGCCGCGTGGCACCGATTGGGCCGCTCTGCTGCGGCTGCGGCAGCGCCCAATCCGGCGTCGGTCCTTCGACAAACAAATCCACCGGCGCGTTCTTCGGCGCCGCGACCTCGACCGTAACACGCTCGTGAGCGCCGTCGGATTCGCGGTGCACAGAACGGATGGCAAGGTCTTTGCCTTCACCGAGCGCGACACGGCGCGGAACGCGCAACTCATCCTTCTCGAGTGCCTTCTCCTTGGCGCCGTTGCCGGACAAGGCGAGCTGAAGGTTGGCCTCGGCCGGCACACACAGATTTCCGCAAATCGCGTAGGAGAGCTTCAGATGCAGCAGAGGCTCCTTGGCGGCGTCCTTGGGCGTAACCTCCAGCGGCAGGACGAGATCGCCGATATAACCAATCGAATTGCCGCCGGCCCCATCAGGAAAACGCTCTGGCGCCGGCCACTGCACGGTGACCGATTTGACATCTCGCGAGCCGGAGAAATCGAACGTCGGCGGCACGCCCGAATCGCCCGGGTCGCGCCAATAGGTCTTCCAGCCGGGATCGAGTCGGATCTCCACGCCGGCACGGACCCAGGTCTGGTCGGCAGATTTGATTGTCGAACCGGCAATGAGACGTGCCTCCGCGTGGGATTGCCGGTCCCAGGCGGATGCGTCCTGCGCCCGGGCGACCCGCAGCGCGGGCAGACAAAGCAGGGCAAATGTCAAAAGTGTCGATCGATACAGCATCGGCCGCATGACTTTTCTCTACGGCGAAGTGCGCACGGGCGCCACTGACATCATCGTGACTGCCGGCAGATTGCCACAGTGCCGCCCCATCGCCGCCGCCGCACCTGCGACAGTGCAGAGGAGGCATATTCGAACTTTCGCCCGCGTCGTTCGTTTGCAAACGCGGACCGATCGGCTAACCTTTGAACCATGAAAATTCCGCGAGCCACATCTGGCCAGCGCCGAGGGCGGGGATATCTGGACGGCCAGATGCTCATCGCGATGCCTGCGATGATGGACGAGCGCTTTGCGCGCTCGCTTATTTATATCTGCGCGCATTCCTCGGAAGGCGCGATGGGTATTGTCGTCAATCATCCGGCGCCGAATATCAAGTTTTCCGATTTGCTGGTGAAGCTCGATGTCATACCGGCCGCCAATCGCATCCAGCTAACGCCCCGGGCCGGTGGCGTGAAGGTCATGAGGGGAGGCCCGGTCGAGACTGAACGAGGCTTTGTGCTGCACAGTGCGGACTTCTTCATCGAAAATTCGACGCTGCCGATCGATGAGGGTATCTGCCTGACGGCAACGATCGACATCCTCAAGGCGATTGCGCGCGGTGACGGTCCGGCCAGCGCCATCCTGGCGCTTGGTTACGCCGGCTGGGCTCCGGGCCAGCTCGAAAACGAAATTCAAAGTAACGGTTGGCTGCATTGCGCGGCCGATTCAGAACTCATCTTCGGTGCCGACATCGGCGGCAAGTATGAGAAAGCGTTGAAAAAGATCGGTATCGATCTCGGCATGCTGTCCAGCGACTCCGGCCATGCTTGACGTCGACGACAGATGCAAGAGGACCACGGATAAAACCTATCCGACCTCCATCATCTGACCTCCGACATCTGCCCTCTCACATCCGCGTGCCGGTCCGGTTGGAGAAGCTCCCGCGCCTTCTCGGCGGTCATGGGAGCGCCGAACACAAAGCCTTGCGCGTATTCGCAGCCGAGTTGGAACAGTTCCACCGCGTCCGAGTCCGTTTCGGCGCCTTCCGCCACCACGTCCATGCCGAGATCGTGCGCAAGCGCGACAATCGATCGCAGAATCAGCGGGCGCGTACCCTTCGCCGTGGTGCGGACGAAAGACTGGTCGATCTTGATCGTGTCGAATGGAAACCGCTGCAAATAGGCAAGCGATGAATAGCCCGTGCCGAAATCGTCGAGCGCAAGACCCGCCCCGAGTTCGCGAATTCGATGGAGCATCTGCGCGGCGTGCTCCGGGTTTTCCATCACGACCGATTCGGTAAGCTCGAGCTTGAGACTTCCGCGCGCCAGCGATGAGTGCGACAGCACGCTGCGTAAATCCTGGATCAGATCATGGCGCAGCAATTGGCGCGACGAGACATTGACGCTGGCAAAAAGTGAATTGCGTTGGCGCAAAGTCCGCTGCCACGCGCTGAGCTGCCGCGCCGTGCGCTCCAGGACGAACAAGCCAAGCTCGACAATCAGGCCGGTATCCTCGGCGATCGTGATGAATTCTGCAGGAGACATCCGGCCCAATTTCGGATGGTTCCAGCGCGCCAGCGCCTCGAAGCCGGCAACCGCTCGGTCATCCAGCCGCACGATCGGCTGATAGAGAAGGGAGATTTCCTCACGCTCGATGGCGCGGCGCAGATCGGACTCCAGCGTCAGTCGATCGGTCTTGCGCGCGCGCATGGCGGGCTTGAACACGTCGATGCGGTCGCCGCCGCCGCGTTTGGCGTTATACATCGCCAGCTCGGCGTCCTTGAGGACTTCCTCGCCGCGTTGCTCGGCGTCACCGAGCGTTATGCCGATCGAGGCGGTTACAAAGACCTCCCGATCGTTGAACGTGATCGGTGCGCGCAGCGAGCGCCGAATAGTCTGGGCGATGGTGGTGACGCGCGTCGGGTCGCGCTCGGACAGCAAAATGAGACCGAACTGGTCTCCAGCCAGGCGCGCGAGTGTATCCTGCGGCTTGATCACCCGACCCAGCCGCCGCGCCAGCGTCAGCAGGATCGAGTCGCCGACGGCCATGCCAACCGAATCGTTGACCTGTTTGAAGCGATCGAGATCGATGACCATCACGGTAGGGCGCAACGTTACGTCGGTCTTGATGAAGCCGAGGACTGCTCCGAGCCGGTCCAGAAACAGTTCTCGATTAGGCAGGCCGGTGAGGTTGTCGTGCACGGCGTCGTGCAGCAGGCGTTCTTCAGCGGTCTTGAATTCCGTAACGTCAGTGAGCGTGCCGACGACCCGGACCACCTCGCCGTCGGAGCCGACCACAGGCCGCGCGCGCAACGAGAACCACAGGTAGTGGCCGTCGGACGTGCGCATGCGGAAGTCGCGCGCGACGCGTCCGCGTCGCTGTTCGAGCACGCTGTCGAGCGTGGTGCGGAAGCGGTCGCGGTCGAGCGGATGCACAACTTCAAGCCATTTGGCCGCGGAGCCATCGAGCGATCCGCCTTTGAGTCCGAGCGCGGCCTCGGTTTCGGCGCTGGTGAAGACCCGGTCCGCGGAGACGTCCCAATCCCAAATCATGTCGCCGGCGCCGGTGAGCGCCAGAGCGCGGCGCTCGACATCGGACACGATGCCTTGGGAGATGCCGCCGGCGAAGGCATGTTGCATCACCGTGAAGCCGATCAACATCACGATGAGGACCAGGCCGCCGAGCAGCGCCGGCCCGACGATATCATTGGTGAGATAGCCCAGAACCGTCAGCCCCGCGCCAAAAACCCAGACAACCAACAGAAGCCAGGTCGGGATTAGCATCACCGCGCGGTCATAGCCGTGAGTGGAAAGATAAACCACGAGAATGAATCCAAGTACGGCGACAAAGAACAGCGATATCCGGGCAATCCCGGAGGCAATGGCCGGTTCGAACAATGCGATCGCCACCAATGCGCCGAGGAAAGCGAGCCAGCCGACGGTGATGTGCGCGTAGCGCACGTGCCAGCGGTTGAGATTAAGATAAGCGAACAGGAATACCAAAAGCGTGGCGGCGAGCATCGCTTCGCCGGAGGCGCGCCAAATGCGCTCGGCACCCGACGACATGTCGAACACTTTGCCCCAGAAGCCGAAGTCGACCCCGATGTAAACCAACACCGCCCAGCTCAACGCCGCCGCGGCCGGAAACATCACGCTGCCCTTGACGACGAACAAAATGGTGAGGAACAACGCCAGCAAACCGGCTATGCCGATGACGATGCCCTGATAAAGAGTGAGCGAATTGACTTTGTCCTTGTAGGCGTCCGGCTCCCAGAGATAGAGCTGGGGCAAGTTGTCGGTGCGCAGCTCCGCGACAAAGGTGATCACCGTGCCGGGATCGAGCGTGACGCGAAAAATGTCGGCGTTCGCGTTGTCCTGCCGCTCGGGTGGGTCACCTGAGGACGGCGTTATATAGACGATGCGCGACAGCCCAAGATCGGGCCAGATGAGGCCGGAACCAACCATCCGATAATGCGGGGCCACGATCAGACGGTCGATCTGCTCGTTGCCGTTGTTGGCCAACGCGAAAACGGCCCAGTTCCTGCCGGCCTCGCGTGCGCGCACTTCAATGCGTCGGATGATCCCGTCAGGTCCCGGGGCGGTGGAAACCTGTATCCGGTCGCCGTCGGTGTGCTCGATCTCGACGGTATTGGTGAGGTCGGTGGCGGCGACATCGGTGCGGACATTGACCGCCTCGACCGCGCACGCGCTGGAAACACCGGCGGCGACGATCAACGCGAGGGCCAAAACGGCGCGAACAGCGCCGGCACGAAGTCCGCCGGCGGAGGTCATCGCGGCGCGCAAAAATGCCAAGAGATGGCCTCCAAGGTCGGCAGCCGGCGCCGATCGCGCCACGACAATCGCGTATTCCCCGAAAGAATAGCTACCCGGCTTTGCGCCAAATTCGCGGCCGCGAGTTCCACGACCATCCCATTCAGCCAACGCCCGTGCGCCATCGACAGCCTTAGTAGCCTTTGCGGGGTCCGAGAGCAAGGATATTTCCCGTTTACTTTCAAAGGGTCAGGCCTATCCTGGTGAAATGCGTGGTGGTCCGCACGCGATGCGGTTGAGGCCATGCCGGTTGCGACTGACGTCCGAACGGGCGTCGGCGCGTGCGACAGCCGCGGCTGCGGCCGTCGAAATTTGACTTCGCAGGAGAGTGCAATGCCGGGCGTCGATCCTGACGAGTTGCCGAAGAAGAAGGTCAGCCACGAGATTGGACAGGATCTATCATTGCTCTCGGTAGCAGAACTCACCGAGCGCATTGGCCTGCTCAAAGAGGAGATCACGCGGCTCGACGCAGAGAAGACGAGGAAGCACGCCTCCAAATCAGCCGCAGACACCTTCTTCAAGAAGTAAAACGAGCGATTCCACGTTGCGGCGTCCAGTCCGCTGACTGCTCAAGCTGAAAAGAAAATCGGCAACTTTCCGCGTTTCGTTAACTCTTCGTTAAGCTTTCTCGTTCATTACGGGTGTCGTCCAGTCTTCTGGACATCGAGTGGCTCCTGTCCACTCTGTTTGACGCCTCCCTGTTATCACCTTGAGCCGCCGGAAACGGCGGCTCTTTTTTATGTCTTTACACTTCGGCGAGTGTTTTGCGGCAGCTTCAGCGGCAACTATGTCGGAAGCTATATCGTTTGGGCGCTGGACTCGAAGCTCGACGCGGGCGATGCTGCTGCCTGTGTGAGGCGTACTATGTCAGAGAAGCGTTCAATTGAAGCCGGCGCGGTGTCTTTCAGCGAGCGGCTGGCGAGTTCTCAGGCTTTCGCGACGTTGTTTCGCGATGGAATGGCCCTGGTCGAGGAAACGGCAAGCTATCTCGACGGTTCGGGCCGGCAAGAATCCAAGAAACTCGAGCGGAGCGCCGCGCTGGTTTACGCGACCGAGAGTATGCGGCTGACAACTCGACTCATGCAGCTCGCCTCGTGGCTGTTGCTGCACCGGGCCGTGAAGGAGGGCGAGATGACGCTCGCCCAAGCGAGCAAGGAAAAGAGCAAAGTCAGACTCGCCGCTTGCGAACCTGGCGATGCAACATCGATCGCGCTGTTGCCGGCAAAGCTTCAGGATCTGATTGCGCGGTCGACCAAACTGCAGGCCGATGTACGCCGGCTTGACGCGACAATGCATGCTGCGCAGCCGGCCAAGGTCGCGGCCGGAAATCCGGTCGAGCGCCAGCTCGGGCTGTTGAAGGCGGCGTTCGAGTCCGACGGCTGAGCGCTTATGCGCGCGGCTACGTTTTGAGAAAGCCGGAGAATTTCTTCTGAAACCGCGACAATCTGCCGCCGCGGTCGACCAGATGCTGCTGGCCGCCAGTCCAGGCTGGATGCGACTTCGGATCGATGTCCAGATGTAGCGTATCGCCGGATTTGCCCCACGTCGTGCGCGTCGTGAACTCCGTGCCGTCGGTCATGACCACCTTGACGAGGTGGTAATCGGGGTGCGTGTCGGGTTTCATGATTTTGATCTTTCGACGAATTTGGCGGCTCTATAACGCGGCTGAGTGCCGCCGGCAAGTTACCGAGATTGACCCGCATCCTGGCCGCGGGGCATTAGCATCGCTTACAGCCCGCGGCCTTTCTACGTCGGCAGGAGTCATCGGCCGGGATTAGATATGATGGAAAAACAAGAATTCCGAGCCGCCGGCTCGCTCGCCGCAGTCTTCTCCGTCAGGCTCCTCGGCCTGTTCATGATCTATCCGGTGTTCGCGGCCTATGCGCGCAACCT
>JASHQI010000075.1 GCA_030037645.1 Xanthobacteraceae bacterium | reverse complement strand
GGACATGCGCGGCCGATACCCAAAGCATCCGTGGCCCGAGGACCCGATCGCGGCTCCACCAACCCGGCGCGCCAAGCCGCGCAAGTCGTAGCCAGGTTGCACGACGCCCAATCCGGGGTACAGTGTCTGTAACGAAAACGACAATCAACTGTGGGGAGGTATCATGACTTGTGCACGCGCGCTCGCGGCGTCGCTTTTGGCTGCGTGTCTCATGGCAGGCAGCGCCGCTTCGGCGCAAACCTATCCCAATCGTCCCGTTACCATGATCGTCGCGTTTCCACCTGGCGGCGCCGACGACGCGACTGCGCGCATGATCCAGGACCCGATGCAGAAAGCGCTCGGCCAGCCGATCGTGATCGAAAACATCGGCGGCGCCGGTGGCATGATCGCCGCCGCCAAGGCTGCCCGTGCCGCGCCCGACGGCTACACCATCCTGCAACACCAGGACGCGCTGGCAGCGGGCATGGCGCTCTATCCTGATCGCACCTTCGACGCCGAGAAGGATTTCGTCCCCATTGGCCTTATCAACACCGTCTCCAACACGATCGCGGGCCGTCCAACCTTGCCGCCGAACAACTTCAAGGAGCTGTTGGCTTGGATGAAGCAGCCTGGACAAAGGGCCAAGATCGGCCACCCTGGCGTTGGCTCGTTCGGTCATTTGGCCGAAGTGCTTGCCTTCCAGCAGATGGGCGTGAAGGTCATCCAGGTTCCCTATCGCGGCGCCGGTCCGGCGCTCGTGGACTTGTTGGCGGGGCAAGTGGACCTCGGTCCGATATCGGCCGTGGTTGCCGAGCCGCTGGTCAAGTCCGGCAAGCTCAAAGCCTTTGCCATCATCGGCAAGACGCGCTTTGCCGGCTTGCCAAACCTGCCGACCATGGACGAGCTCGGCTACAAGAAGCTCGATATCGATTTCTGGCACATGCTGCTCGCGCCCGCCGGCACGCCCCGCCCGATCGTCGACAAGCTCAACGCCGCGCTGCGCGTTGCGCTTGCCGACCCCAAGGTGAAAAAGCTCTTCGCCGACGGCGGCATGGATGAATACCCGGCCGATCAGGAAACGCCGGAGGCCGCAGCCGCGCTGCTCAAGACTGAGATCAAGCTCTGGGGCGACGTGGTCCGCGAAAACCACATTTCGACTCAGTAGCGATCTCGCCGGTCATTTCTATTCCGGCTTGATGTGCGCGAAGTTCACCACCTTCGCCCACTTCTTGGTCTCGGCGGCGATGAATTTGCCGAATTCGGCCGGCGCCATTGGCGTCGGCTCAAGGCCCATAGCGACGAGCCGCGCCTTGACGTCAGGTTCGGCGATGACGGCATTGGTTTTGCTGTTGAGTTCTTTGATGATCTCACTCGGAGTACCACTGGGCGCGCCGATGCCGAGCCAGCCGCTCGCCTCGTAGCCCGGCAGGAATTCGCACATGGCAGGGATGTCCGGTAATTCGGCAAAACGTCCGGCGGTGGTCACTGCGAGCGCGCGCAACTTGCCGCTCCGCACGTAACCGATCGCGTCCGCTATGGCGAAAAACGCGACCTGCACCCGCCCGCCGAGCAGGTCAGCGGTGTAATCGCCGCGATACGGGACATGGACCAAGTCGACTCCCGCCATCATGTTGAACAGTTCGCCAAACACATGAGTGAGCGAGCCGTTGCCGCGCGAAGCCATATTGATCTTGCCCGGATTGGCTTTGGCATAGGCAATCAATTCGGGAACGGCTTTGGCGGGAACCGATGGACTGATCGCCATGAGAAAGATAACGCCACCAATGCTTGCCACCGGTGCGATATCGCGGATGAAATTGAAATCGAGCGCCGGATAGAGCGCCGTGTTGATGGTGTTCGCCGCCGCCGCCAGCAACAGCGTATAGCCGTCAGCCGGCGCCCGCACGACGTCCTCGGCGGCGATGCTGGTCCCGGCGCCCGGCCGGTTCTCGATCACGAATTGCTGGCCGAGCCGAGCCGCCAGCCGCTGACCGACGAGACGCGCGACTATGTCGGGTGTAATGCCGGCCGGATAACCGACGACGACCCGGATCGGCCGCGACGGCCAGGAGTGCCCCCATGCGAGGCGCGACATGGGTGGCATGGTGGCGCCGAGCGCAGCGAGATGCACAAATTGTCGACGAACAAGTTTCAAGGGATTCGCTCTCCGCTCCGGCACGCCGCTATTCGGTCGCATACCGCCATACAAGCCGGCAACACGAGCTTGCAGCGACTCTTGTCTTTCGTGCTCTGGAGCGCACAATAACAGGGCCACCCAATAACCGAAAATGCGACACTCCGTGCCCGCGTCGGCAGAAGATCAAAAGAGGAAACGGCCATGGCGAACCTGAAAGGCGTCGCGCATTTCAGCATCCCGGTTAGCGACGTCGACCGGAGCACGAAATTCTATACCGAAATCGTCGGCTGCAAATTTCTCGCTCAGCGACCCGACAAAGTCATCACGTTCCTCGATGCCGGCGGCGTCTGCGTGCTGTTGATCAAGCGTCCGGCGCCGATCATCAAAGGTCCGCTCGACATGTCCGACGGCGTGCATCACGCCTTCATGGTCGATGCCGCTGAATATCAGGCCGCGGTGGACAATCTGCGCGCCAACGGCATCGAAGTGTTTTTCGAGGAAGACCGGCGCGGCGGCACGATCGACGGCCCGCGCGCGTATTTTCGCGATCCCGACGGCACCGCCTTGGAGTTCATCAATCGCACGGCCTACGCCGCTCAGAAGTAGGCACCTGGCCGGGATTGAGCGACCCAGCCCGGCCCACGAAGCGCGGCTTTGCTCCGGAAGGGCCTGTAGAAATTTTGCTCCAGCTTTTTGCCATATTGACAATATATTGTCATTACGACAATATCGAACCATGAATACCGCGGCCAAGTCGCAGTCTCTGGTGCCGATCATTGTGGCGGACATTTACGAGCTCGCCGGGCAGTTGCGCGAATACGGCGAAGCGATTGCTCAAACCGTC
>JASHQI010000074.1 GCA_030037645.1 Xanthobacteraceae bacterium | reverse complement strand
CGGAAACTTCAGGCGCGACAGCGCATAGCCGGCGAGCAACCCGCAGAACAGCGAGATCAGCGTCGACACGATGGCGATGAACAGCGTATTGGCCATCCATCTGATGAACAGGGTTTGGGTCAACAGGTCCGTGATGTGGACCAGCGTGGGATGCATGGTCCAGAACGGCGCGTAATTGGGCGCCATCCACGGTCGATACAGCTCACGGTCGGGCCGGACTGACGTCACCAGCATCCAATAGAACGGGAACAACAGCCAAAGGATGAAAACGCTCAGCGGGATATAGAAGTACACCCAACGCCGCCACTTCGCGCCTTCGATCATGGCCTAGTGCACCTCGACCCGGCGGATGTAGAGAAGTTGCACGACCACCACGATGAGCAGGAACGGGAACATGGCGAGCGAGATTGCGGCGCCCTGGCTGAGCAGGCCGGTGCCGACGCCGATCTGATAGGCGTAGGTGGCAAAGAGCTGGGTGGCATTGGCCGGACCGCCGCCGGTCAGCACATAGACGAGCTGAAAATCGGCGAAAGTCTGAATGACCGAGAACAGCACGACCACCATGGTGACCGGCAGCAACAGCGGCCAGGTTACGTGCCAGAAACGCTGCCAGGGCCGCGCGCCGTCGATCGCCGCGGCCTCTTGCAGCTCCGGATTGATGGTCTGCAGGCCGGCGAGCAAGCTGATGGCGTAGAACGGCACGCCGCGCCACACATTGACGATGATCACTGAAATCAGCGCCAGAACGGGCTCGCCAAGCCAATTGATCCGACCATGAATGATGCCAAGCTGAAACAGCGTCCAGTTGATGACGCTGAAGGTCGGATCGAACATCCATTTCCAGGCGAAGGTCGAAAGCACCGTCGGGATGATGAAAGGCAGCAGAATGAACGCGCGGGTGAACGCCTTTCCTTTGAAATTGCGATTGAGAAGGAGCGCCAGCCACAGCCCCAAGCCGAGCTTGAAGACGGTGGCGACCGCCGTGTAGATGAACGTGTTCCCGACGGCGGTGCGGAATATGCTGTCGTTCCACAGCGCCTCGAAGTTTGCCAGTCCAACGAACTTGCCGGGAACGCCGACCGTCGCGTCAGTGACCGCAAGCCACACGCCTTCGACGAACGGATAGGCGATGAAAACGCCAAGCAGGATCACCGTCGGCAGCAACAGCGCGGCCGCGAGCCAGCGCTCGTCCTCAAGAAGCCGCGTCGCCGTCCCGCGCCGCGGCGCTCGAACGAAAGCACGCTGGGTGACGACGTCGCTTACGGCCATCGCCAGTTCCTCTCCGGCTCGGGGCGGCTACGGCGCCGTGAGCCGGGGCGGATCATAGCACGGCGAGCCCCTTGGCGCGCAGCAAGTCAGGCGTAAATCTTCTGCACCTCGCCGGTCGCCCATTTCACTGCGTCCTCCGCCGACATGCCCTGGACCGCCTTCGCGAACATATCGATGATGATGTACTTGCTCAGCACTTCTGCGGCATTGCGGTCCGCGGGGCCGGGATAGCCGGCAAACTGCGCGCCGCGGCCGACCGTGCGGTAAGGCGCCAGCACCGGATCCTTGCTCCAAATCGGATCCTTCTCCCAGATCTTGGTGGCGCCGACCGTGTAGCCGCCTTGCGAGTCGAACCACGCCTGGTAGACCGGTTTCGAGGTGATCCAGGCGAGGAACTTCTTGGCGGCATCCTGCTGTTTGGAATAGCCCATCAGCATGTTTGTCATTGGCAGCTGAAATGAAAACTTGCCGGCGGGGCCCTTGGGCATCGTACCGTGCAGAATGTCCTGCCAAATCGGCGTGCCTTTTTCGGTCTGATATTTGTCCGGCTCGCGCTTGGCCAACAGATAGATCGAGGCGCCGTTGAGCGTGGCGGAGATGGTGCCGGCCAGGAAGGCGCGATTGTTGCTGGAATCGTCCCAAGCGAGGCCACCTTCGTCGCAGCAATCCTTATAGAACGCGACGCCGTACTTGACCGCTTCCACGGTCGCCTTGCTGTCGAGCCTCACCTTCTTACCGCTCCGGTCGACCTCCGTGCCGCCGAAAGACCACAAGAACGGGTACCAGAACGTCGGCGGATCGCCGAAGCTGTGGCCGAGCGCCTGGCCGATCGGTTGACCTTTGGCTTTGAGCTTCTTGCCGGCCGCGCGATACTCGTCCCACGTTTCCGGGAATTTGGTGACGCCGATCGCCTCGAACCAGGATTTGCGGTACGCGATCTCGGCGCCGACGATGCACCAAGGTACGCCCAGCCATTTTTTCCCGTTATTCGCGACCACTGTCGACTCGTGGTAGAAACCGTCCTGGTCTTTGCCGATCTTGTCGGCCACCGTGCTGACGTCGGCAACGCTGTCGGCATAAAGCTGCGGCCAGTTGTTGAGCGCGCAGATGACATCCGGCCCAGTGCCCGACTGAATGGCGGCTGTGGTGCGCGCCTGGATGTCATTGCCGTTGATCATTTCGATGTTGAGCGTGATGCCCAAATCTTTCGCGCACTGCGGAATGATCTTGTCGCGCAGCAAAGTGTCCGAGGACGGAACGAAATCGTTCCAACGCAGCCAATGCACCGTGGCGCCCTGCGCGTAGGCGGGCGCCTTGCCGGCGGCAAGAATCGCCGCTAGTCCACCTGTCCTTGCCGCAAGCGCTCCAGCGCCGGAGAGTTGCAGAAGCTTTCGCCGACCGATACGAGGCATGATTTGATCCTCCCTGACATGAAGTCCGCATTGTTCTGGTTATGAGAGGAAAGCTACGATCCTGGCGTGTGCTTGTCCATGGGGAAGCGAGCGGGCGCCGGCACCTAAGGCTGCGAAAGTCGCCAATTTTCGACGCTATACTACTTGACGGGCGGCGCGACTTTCTGCCGCTCAACGACATCAACGACGCGTTCGACTTGATGCGGCGCAACGGTGCCGGGAGCGTCGCGATTTATCGGAGCCATTGCGCTCGCTATTCGACAAATCTCGGGAGGAACGCATTGAAATTTAGTCGTAGAGCCGTCGTGCACCTGACAGCAAGCGTCGCCGCACTCCCGGTCGTGTCTCGGATCGCAAGCGCGGAAACCTATCCGACGCGGCCAATCCACATGATTGTCGGTTATCCTCCCGGCGGCGGAGTCGACATCATCGCCCGCCTGATGGCGCAATGGCTGTCGCAACGGCTGGGCCAACCGGTCGTCGTCGAGAATAAGGCCGGCGCCGGCGGCAACATCGCGATTGAAGCCGTGGTGCGCGCGGCCCCGGATGGATATACCCTGGCCTATGTCGGGCCGGTCGCCGCGATCAGCGCAGCGTTCTACAAAAATCTCAGCTTCAATTTCATCCGTGACATTGAGCCGGTCGCGGGATTCATGCGTGTGCCGCTTGTGATGGAGGTAACCCCGTCGCTTCCGGCAACCACCGTTGCCGAATTCATCGCCTATGCCAAAGCCAACCCCGGCAAGATCAATACAGCCTCGTCCGGCATCGGGACCATCACTTATGTCGCCGGCGCCCTGTTCGAGATGATGACCGGCGTCAACATGGTGCAGGTCCCCTACCCCGGCGAAACGCCGGCGCTGACCGATCTCATCGCCGGACGAGTCCAAGTGACATTCAATCCTCTGCCGGCGTCGATCGGCTACATCAAAGCAGGCAAGCTGCGCGCATTGGCGGTCACCACCGCGACCCGCTCGGAAATTTTGCCGGAGGTCCCTTGCCTCGGCGACGCTGTGCCTGGCTACGAGGCCAGCACCTGGTACGGAGTGGGCGCGCCCAGAGACACCCCCGATCCGGTCATCGAAACGCTCAACAAACAGATCAACGCCGCTCTCCTCGATCCAGCGATCAAGTCACGCCTCGTCGCTCTTGGCGGCATGATGCTGCCCGGATCGCCGGCCGATTTCGGCAAGCTCATTGCCGAAGAAACCGCAAAGTGGTCGAAGGTCGTGAAGTTTGCGGGCGTCCAACCGCAATGATATCGTCAACATTCGTTGCCGCGCCCGTTTGCGGATAGCAATTCAAGGAGTGAAACGTGCCCAAGATCAGGCATCTCGCCCTCATGTGTATGGACCCGGAGAAGCTCGCCAAGTTCTATTGCGAGGTGTTCGATATGGAGGTGGTCGGCCGCAATGCGTCGGGAGGCGTCTTCCTCAGCGACGGCTACATGAACCTCGCGCTGCTGCACCAGCAGGCGGTCGGCAAGACGCCGGGCCTCAACCATTTCGGCTTTCATGTTGAGGACGCCGACGAGATCGCCAGACGCATGAGCAAATGGCATGTCGTCGGTCCGGAGAAACGCCCGGCCGACCGCACCTACGCGGAGCAGCGCGCCACCGAT
>JASHQI010000073.1 GCA_030037645.1 Xanthobacteraceae bacterium | reverse complement strand
CAAGCTTTCCGAGCAGCGCGTCGAGGGCTATCGCAATTTCGCGACGAAACTCTGGAACGCCGCGCGCTTCGCCGAGATGAACGAGTGCGTCACAGTCGACGGTTTCGATCCGCGGCAGGCGAGTGAGACGTTGAACCGCTGGATCGCCCACGAGACGGCAAAGACTGCGGCAGAGGTTACTGAAGCCATAGACGCCTACAAGTTCAATGACGCCGCGGCTGCGGTCTACCGTTTTATCTGGAACATCTATTGCGACTGGTATCTCGAACTGGTGAAGCCCGTGCTCATTGGGCCGGACAGTGCGGACAAGGACGAGACGCGAGCCATGGTGGCCTGGGCGCGCGACGAAATCCTGAAACTCCTGCACCCGTTCATGCCGTTCGTGACCGAGGAGCTATGGTCGATTACGGCGCCGCAGAAGCGAAAGAACCTGCTCGCGCTGACTGACTGGCCCTCCGGTCCGGGGACTTATGATGCAAAGGCGGAAGCCGAAATTGGCTGGGTTATCGACCTCATTACTGCAATTCGTTCGGTGCGCGCGGAGATGAACGTCAACGTGCCGCTGCCACTCGTCATGGTGCGGGTGGGAGATCATGTCTGGGAGAGGGCGCAACGCTGGTCCGAGTTCATAAAAAAGATGGCTCGGATTTCGGAGGTGACCCGAACGCCAACTTTTCCGCAAGGTGCGGTTCAGCTTGTGGTGCGTGGCGAGATTGTGGCGCTGCCTCTCCTAGGCGTTATCGACCTCGCCGCCGAGCGGGCGCGGCTTAACAAGGAAATGGCCAAGGCGGACGCCGACATTGCGCGCGTCGATGCCAAGCTTGCCAACCCCAATTTCGTCGCGCGCGCGCCCGAGGAAGTTGTCGAGGAAGAAAAAGAAAAACGCGAAGAGGCTTTGGCGCGTAGAGCCAAGATCGCCGAGGCGTTGGAGCGCCTGAAACCTTCGACCTGAGCGGATCGATGTGAGGTTGCCATGAGGATATTTGTCGCTGGATCAAGCGGCGCGATCGGGCGGCGGCTGATGCCGCTGCTCATTGGCGCCGGCCACGAGGTCACCGGCATGACGCGCTCGGCCGATGCGGCGCGCGATCTTAAAGCCGCAGGCGTCACACCCGCCATCGCCGACGTGTACGACGCCGACGCATTGAAGCGCGCCGTCGTTGCGGCGCGCCCGGACATCGTCATGCACCAGCTCACCGACCTGCCGCGCAAGTTCGACGAGCGCGAGCTCGCCGCGCAGTACCCCCGCAATGCACGCATCCGCACCGAAGGCACACGTAATCTGGTGGCGGCCGCCAAGGCGGCCGGCGCCAGGCGCTTCATCGTGCAGAGTGTCGCTTTCGCTTACGCGCCCGGCAAAGAGCCCCATGTCGAGGCCGATCCGCTCAATGTCGCCGACGGCCCGCGCGTGGTGACGGTCCGCGCTGCGGCCGACATGGAGCAGCAGGTGCTCAATTCCGGAATGGAGGCGGTTGTGCTGCGCTACGGCCTGTTTTATGGGCCGGGAACCTGGGCCGAAACTCCGGCGCGCAAGCCGTCGCTGCACATCGATGCCGCCGCCAAGGCGGCGCTGCTGGCGGCGACCGGCAATGCCGGCATCTTCAACATCGCCGACGAGGACGGCACGGTCTCGATCGACAAGGCGCGCAAGCAATGGGGTTTCGACCCCGGCTTCAGGCTGAAGGCTTAGCGGCGACCGCGAAAGGCTTGCTGAGAAACCGCGAGCCCTTCTCGCCGTAGCGCCACGGCAGCTCGGCCGCCTTGGTGATGCCGATGCGCGGTCCGGCGACAAGCTCCGCCGCTCCGGCGCGCGCCAATAGTTCGAATGGCGGTGCATCAAGCGCACGGCCATTATCCGCGCCGGTGATGCGTAGCGCCTGGCAAACCCGGCCGGGGCCGGCGCACAGCAGCCGCTCATCGGCCACGCCGCGCCGCCGGCGCATGGTCGCGAGACCGGCGGTCGGCTCAAGCGCCCGGATCAGTACTGCGCCCGCCGACCCTTTTGGCTCACAGACGAAATTCAGGCACCAGTGGATGCCGTAGGACCGGTAGACGTAAGCATAGCCCGGCGGACCGAACATGACCGCATTGCGGCTGGTCGGACCGCAAAAACTGTGCGCTGCGGGATCGGTCTGGTGATAGGCCTCGACTTCAACCACCCGCCCTCCAACCCCGTTAAAGAGAAGGGTGATGCCGATCAGGTCGGGCGCAACTTCGTGCACGCTCCGCTTGAAAAAGCCTGCGGTGAGTTGTCTCGGCATCCTCCCATCGTCGCAGCCCGGACCGCATATGGTAAATGGCGAGTTAGACGGACGCGGACTTGGACGTTGAATCTGTGTCCCCCGCGCAACACGCCGGGAACATTTGATCGTTTCCCATTTCCGCCATCGCACGCGCCGCTTTTTGGCCATAGGATTTTTCGACATCGACATCGCGTTTGATGGCAGTCGAGATAAGCCGTTGCGGAGCATCCGTATTTCAAGGCGCCCAGCGCATTGAGTCGGACCGGAGGGCGAGGGGCGAAGGGGGCCGCATTTGGCCCGCAAAAGTTCGATGGACGCCAAGACCAACTTGAAGGCGAGATTGCCCAGCCGGCACGCGACGGAAGGGGCAGAGCGGGCACCGCACCGGGCTTTCTACTACGCTATGGGCCTGACGAAGGAGCAGATTCACCAGCCCTTCGTTGGCGTCGCTACCTGCTGGAACGAGGCCGCGCCGTGCAACATCGCCCTCATGCGGCAGGCCCAGGCGGTCAAGCACGGGGTTACCGCGGTCGGGGCAACCCCGCGCGAGTTCTGCACCATCACCGTGACTGACGGTATTGCGATGGGGCATGCGGGGATGAAATCGTCGCTTCCGTCCCGCGAGGTTATTGCCGACTCGGTCGAATTGACGGTGCGTGGCCATTCCTACGACGCCCTGATCGGAGTGGCCGGCTGCGACAAGTCACAACCGGGCATGATGATGGCGATGTGCCGGCTCAATGTGCCGGCGATCTTCATCTACGGCGGCTCGATCCTGCCCGGCACGTTCAAAGGCAAGCCCGTCACCATCCAGGACGTTTACGAGGCCGTCGGCAAGCATTCGATCGGGGAAATGTCCGATCCTGATCTTGAGACTCTCGAACAAAACGCCTGCCCCTCGGCTGGCGCGTGCGGCGCACAATTTACCGCCAACACCATGGCGACGATCTCCGAGGCGATCGGCCTAGCGCTGCCCTATTCGGCCGGAGCGCCGGCACCGTATGAGATCCGTGACAAGTTCTGCATGCTCGCAGGCGAAATGATCATGGAGCTCATCGTCCGCAACATTCGTCCGCGTGACATCGTCACCCACAAGGCGCTGGAAAACGCTGCTGCCGTGGTGGCTGCGACGGGCGGCTCGACCAATGCTGCGCTGCACCTGCCGGCGATTGCGCACGAATGCGGCATCAAATTCGATCTGTTCGACGTCGCCGAAGTCCTGAAAAGGACACCATATATCGCGGATTTGAAACCGTCCGGCCGCTATGTCGCCAAAGACATGTTTGAAGCTGGCGGCGTTCCGCTGCTGATGAAGACGTTGCTCGACCACGGCTTCATGCATGGCGATTGCATGACGGTCACGGGTCGGACCATGGCCGAGAACCTCAAATCGGTGAAGTGGAACGAGCACCAGGACGTTGTCCGCCCAGCCGACAAGCCCATCCTGCCGACCGGCGGCGTCATTGGCCTCAAAGGCAATCTCGCGCCCGATGGCGCCCTCGTTAAGGTTGCCGGAATGGCAGGCTTGCATTTCTCCGGTCCGGCGCGCTGCTTCGATGGCGAGGAAGCCTGCTTCGAGGCGGTGAAAGAAAGGAAGTACAGGGAAGGCGACGTGCTGGTCATCCGCTATGAAGGTCCCAAAGGTGGGCCCGGCATGCGGGAGATGCTCTCAACGACCGCCGCCCTTTACGGTCAGGGCATGGGCAGCAAAGTCGCGCTCATCACGGATGGGCGCTTCTCTGGCGCTACCCGCGGCTTCTGCGTCGGCCACGTCGGTCCGGAAGCTGCTGTGGGCGGTCCAATCGCGCTCATACGCGACGGCGATACCATCACGCTCAATGCCGAGAAAGGAACGATCGACGTCAATGTGGCGGCGAGCGAACTCGAACGTCGCGCACGGGAGTGGAAGCCGAAGGCTGAGGAATACACGTCCGGTTATCTGTGGAAATACGTCCAGCAAGTCGGGTCGGCGCGCTATGGCGCCGTCACCCATCCGGGCGGGGGCATCGAGAAGGCGTGTTATGCGGATATCTAGTCGAGTAGCTGGCGCCGTAACGAGCGGCACGTTGGTCGCGCTGATTGGCGCGGCGTACGTCGCACTTGGGTTCGGCTATGGCAGCTCGCGCGGTCCCGCGATCGAGCCGGCTTTCGCCTTCGACGGCACCGCGGCCTCGAGCACCGCATCGCTCACGCCGAGCGATGGATTGCGTGGCAGTGTAGGCACGCCGGCGGTCGACGATAAGGCCAAGGCGCTGACCGCGCTGCAATATGCTGCCGGCCAGGGTGAGCCCGACGCGCAGTGGAAGCTCGGCCAAATGTACGCCGACGGCGACGGCGTGCCGCAAAGCGACCTGCGCGCCTTCGACTATTTCAGCGCGCTTGCTAACGCCCATCCGGAGGAGACGCCTGGTACGCCACGAGCGCGCGTTGTCGCCAATGCCTTTGTGGCGCTCGGCCGGTACTATCTCAAAGGAATCCCGCATTCAGAGATCAAGGCGGATTCGTCGCGTGCGCGCGAAATGTTCAATTACGCAGCCACCTTTTTCGGCGATGCCGAGGCGCAATATGAACTTGGGCGTCTCTATCTCGACGGGACGCCGAGCGATCCGCACGAGGCGGCGCGTTGGTTCCAGCTCGCGGCAACGAAGGGTCAATGCCGCGCCGAGGCTGCGCTCGGCGATATGCTGTTCCGCGGACAAAATGTGCCGCGCCAAGCTGCTCGCGGACTGATGTGGCTCACCCTCAGCAAGGATTGCGCCGGTCCCGACCAAACCTGGGTCAAGCCGCTTTACGACAACGCCTTCCACCACGCGAGCAATGACGAGCGCGCCATGGCGTTGGTCTTCCTTGAAGACTGGCTGAGAGGGCGCAGAGATAACGAATAGCGAGTTCAAGGTGGCGAATAGGGATTGGCTGTTTCCCTGTTCGCGATTTGCTATTTCGCCGCTATTTCCAGGTCGATCCAAACCGGCACGTGGTCGGACGGCTTCTCCCAGGTCCGAACATGGCGGTCGATGCCGACGCCAGTCAGCCGGTCGGCGGCCGCCGGCGACAGCAACAGGTGATCGATGCGGATGCCGTTGTTCTTCTGCCAGGCGCCGGCCTGGTAGTCCCAAAATGTATAAAGGCCGGGATCGTCGCTGGATGCGCGCACCGCATCGGTGAGGCCGAGATTGATCAGGGCGCGAAACTCGTCGCGCGTGCGCGGCAGGAATAACGCGTCGTTGATCCAGGCCGCAGGATTGCGAGCGTCGGCGACGGTTGGAATGACATTGTAATCGCCGGCGAGAATGAGCGGTTCTTCCAGCGGCAGCCGTTCTCGCGCGTAGGCCGAAAGCCGCTTCATCCAACCGATCTTGTAGGAATATTTTTCGGTATCCGGGGGATTCCCGTTCGGCAGATAAATGCTGGCGATCCGCACCGCGCCGTGTGCGGTCGATACGACCCCTTCGATGAAGCGGGCGTGATCGTCCTTGTCGTCGCCGGGCAGACCATTGCTCACCTCGTCGAAGCGAAATTTCGAGAGCAGCGCGACACCGTTGAAGGTCTTTTGCCCATGGACGGCTACGTTGTAGCCGAGCGACTCGAAGGGCTCGCGGGGAAATGCGTCATCAACGCACTTGGTCTCCTGCAGACAGACGATGTCGGGCTTGCGTTCGGCAAGCCATGCACGCGCGGAGTCGATACGCTGTTTGATGGAATTGACGTTCCAGGTGGCAATGCGCATCGGCGAGTGTCGGTTTAATCGAGTTGAAGCAGTTTCCCCGCATTCCCGCGCCGGCGGGAATCCAGACAGAGTCTATCGATCTTGCATTGAGTCAACTACGTCCCCGCTTTCGCGGGGACGAGCGGGTAGAAGGCTGCCGCATCGAACCATGTGCTAAAGCGCGAAGCTGGTGCCGCAGCCGCAAGAGGCGGTCGCCTTTGGATTATTGACCTTGAACGCAGACCCGATCAAATCGTCAACGAAGTCGATTTCGGAGCCGGCCATATAATTGAGCGACATGGGATCGATCAGCACGGTCGCGCCGTTGCGTTCGATGACGATGTCATCGTCCGCGCGACTTCGCTCGGTGTCGAATTTGTATTGGAAACCGGAACAACCACCGCCCTCGACGCTAATGCGCAACATCGTGCCGGGCGGCTCCCGGCCAAGAATTTCGCCGATCTTGCGCGCCGCACGCTCGGTTACGGTGATGTCGGCCGTCATGCTGGCTTCTCTCTTTGAGGCGCCGTGGCGCATTCTGCCGGTTGCCACAGGGCCAACACGATAGTTAAGTGCGACAAATGCCAAGGTCAATTGGCCGAGTTCGACCTCAGGCACTCGCGAATTTCGAAATCGGGCAATTACGGGCGGACCGATGGCGATGGACGGTGCAGTATCCCGTGCGCCCTATGCATGCGATTCGGGGCACAGCCGCGGCCGGCTGCACCCGGAGCCGATCAGCAAAAGCCGCAGCGCTTTCCGTCGCGACTGTGATCGTATCATCCACTCGACCGCCTTCCGCCGCCTCAAGCACAAGACGCAGGTCTTCGTGTTTGATGAGGGCGACCATTACCGCACGCGGCTGACGCACACGCTTGAAGTGGCGCAAGTTGCCCGCGCCCTTGCTCGCTCGCTCCGCCTCGACGAGGATCTCGCCGAGGGGCTGGCGCTGGCTCACGATCTCGGCCATCCGCCGTTTGGCCATGCCGGCGAGCGCGCGCTCGACGAATGTCTCGCCGCATTCGGCGGCTTCGATCATAATGCCCAGACGCTGCGCGTCGTGACCGCGCTGGAGTGCCGCTATCCGACGTTCGACGGGTTGAACCTGACCTGGGAAACGCTCGAAGGGTTGGTCAAGCATAACGGTCCGCTTATCGCGCGCGACGGAACGCCGCTCGGTCGCTATCGAAAACACGGTGTTCCTGAAACAGTTCTGGACTATGTGCGGGCTCAGGATTTGCAATTGTGGAGCTTCCCGAGCGTCGAGGCGCAGGTTGCCGCCGTCGCCGACGACATCGCCTATGACGCCCACGATATCGATGACGGACTGCGCGCCGAGCTGTTCCGGATCGACGACATCGCGGCGGTTGCCCTCCCAGGCAGGATCATCGGCGAGATACGCACAACCTATCCCCTGCTCGATGCCGGTCGTCTGGTCCACGAGTTTGTCCGCCGCTTGATCGGCCTTCTCATCGAAGATGTCGTCTCTGAAACCGGGCGCGGCTTGGCTGCGCTCGCGCCGCGCGGAGTCGACGATGTGCGGCAGGCACCGCATGCGGTCGCGGGCTTTTCGCCGGCCATCGGAAAGGCAGATCGCGCCATCAAGGGCTTCCTCAAGACGCGGATGTATCGGCATCCGCGCGTCATGAAGGTCATGGACGAGGCGGCCGGCGTGGTCCGCGCCCTGTTTTCGCATTACAGCGCACATCCCGACCACCTGCCGCCGGAATGGAACGTGGGACTTGCCGAAGCCGACGAGCATGCGCGTGCCCGCCGCATCGCCGACTTCATCGCCGGGATGACCGATCGCTATGCGCTCGCCGAGCACGCACGGCTTTTTGACTCGACACCCGAATTGCGTTAGGCGCGCGTCGTACCACTCTGTCGTTGCATCGCTGCTTCACATGGCCACGAAAAACATTTTCGCCGACATTCTCGACCGCGTTCGCGGCGCCAACAATGAGCTGATTGCCGCCGGCGTTTTGCCCGCCGGCCTCGATCAATCGCGAGTCACAGTCGAGCCGCCGCGCGATCCCGCGCACGGCGACATTGCGACCAATGCCGCCATGGTCCTTGCTAAGGATGCCGGTCGGCGACCGCGCGAGCTCGCCGAATTCATCGCGGACAAGCTTTGCGCCGACGGCATGATTGCGAACGTCACCGTGGCCGGCCCCGGCTTCATCAATCTCGTGCTCAAGCCCGCCGCTTGGATCGAGGCGCTGCGCGGCGCCGTCGAGTCGGGTTCGCACTACGGCAAGAGCGATATCGGCGGCGGCGCGACAGTGAACGTCGAATATGTCTCGGCCAATCCCACGGGGCCGATGCATGTCGGCCATTGCCGCGGCGCGGTGTTTGGCGATGCGCTCGCCAACTTGCTCGCCTTCACCGGCTTTAAGGTCACGCGCGAGTATTACGTCAACGACGCCGGCGCCCAGGTCGATCAGCTCGCGCGCTCGGCCTATCTGCGCTACCGCGAAGCGCACGGCGAAAACATCGGCGCCATACCCGATGGCCTCTATCCGGGCGACTACCTCAAGCCTGTGGGCGCGGCACTCAAGGCCCAATATGGGGATGCGCTGCGGGTTGCGCCCGAGGCGCGATGGCTCCCGGTGGTGCGGGAGAAGGCGATCGAAATGATGATGGCGACGGTTCGCGCCGATCTCGCCGCGCTCAATATCAGTCCCGACCTATTCTATTCCGAGCGCACACTGATCGGCGGCGCTGTCGACCAGGTCGCCGCCGTGATCGATTGGCTGCGTGCGCGAGGCTACGTCTATGAGGGCCGGTTGCCGCCACCGAAGGGCGCGCCGGTCGAGGACTGGGAGGATCGCGAACAGACGCTATTCCGCTCGACCGCATTCGGCGACGACGTTGATCGGCCGCTGAGGAAATCCGACGGCTCCTACACCTATTTTGCCTCCGACATTGCCTATCACCGCAGCAAGCTCGAACGCGGCTTTCGCTCCTTGATCGACGTCTGGGGGGCCGACCATGGCGGCTATGTCAAACGGATGCAGGCGGCGGTCGCGGCGCTGAGCGAAAACGCCGCCGAACTCGACGTCAAGCTGATCCAGCTCGTGAAGCTGTTGCGGTCTGGAGCCCCTGTGCGAATGTCGAAGCGGGCAGGGGACTTCGTCACACTTCGTGAAGTGGTGGATGAGGTCGGACGGGACGCAGTACGTTTCATGATGCTCTTTCGAAAAAACGACGCTGTGCTCGACTTCGACCTTGCCAAGGTGATCGAGCAGTCCCGCGATAACCCGGTCTTCTACGTCCAATACGGCCATGCTCGCGGCCACTCGGTATTTCGTAACGCACGGTCTATGTTTGCCGATCTGCCGACCGATCTGACCAACCCCACCGTCCTAACGGATGCCGGGCTGGAGCGCCTGTCGAACTCAGCCGAACTGGCCTTGATGCGGCAGATTGCGCTTTATCCACGGGTCGTGGAGGGCGCCGCTTTGGCCCATGAACCGCATCGAATCGCCTTTTATCTCTTCGACTTGGCCAGCGAATTTCACGCGCTTTGGACGCTCGGCAATAGCGCGCCACATTTACGCTTCATTATCCAAGATGATCGACAAACGACCTTGGCTCGCCTCGTGCTTGTCCAAGGCGTTGTTACCGTGCTTGCCTCAGGGCTTGCGTTGCTCGGTGTCGGGGCGCCAAGCGAGATGCGGTAATGCCCACCGCGTAGTTCGAATAGAGCGGCTGCTGCCAAGAGGAAGAGCCGATCGGTATCCAATGAACGCCTTATGGGGGGGCGAATCCCATGGCCGATAAAAATTTCCGCGCTTATCGTGGCCGCGATGCTTTCGGCGCTGCCGATCCGGCGTCGTGGGCAGCAAGCGATCCGCTGGCGGAGCTTGCGCGCCTCATCGGCCAGATCGATCCTGTTGGCGAGCGTAGCCGCAATTCGACAAATACTCCGACGGGCCCGGTTGCCGATCGTACCGATTGGCAGGCCGACGAAGGCGACGACGAGCCGGACCGGTATGCGCAAAGCGTCGATGTGCAGCCGCGATTTGTCGAATCTTATCGCGAGCGATCCTACACGCGGCATGACCGTGACGACGACCAGGATGCGTTGCCCGGCCTGCAGTATTCCGGGCAAGCGAGTTTCGACGACGAGCGCACCGACGCACCGCAGGACGATCGTTACCGCGATGATCGCCTGTTGCCGGCATTGGCGCCGCAGTCCACTGACGTGACCTATGAGACTGACCAGCAGTGGCGCGATGGTGCAGCAGACGAGCAATCGTACGACGTTGCAGAGTATGATGATGCGGTCCCGGACGACACTCGGCGTCGGCGTATCGGAGTCGCTTTGGCTATCGTCGGCCTGGTCGCGCTGGGTGGCGCTGGCGCATACGGCTACCACACCATGTTTGGTGGCAGCATACTGCCGTCACTGCCGCCGATCATCAAGGCGGGCAATGGCCCGAACAGGATCATTCCCAGCCACAGCAATGCCCAAGCCGACGCTTCGAGCCCGACCGATTCGACCAACAGCACGGGCGCAAAGCTGGTCCCACGCGAGGAGCAACCGCTCGACATCCAGGCCCCGCCGGGCGATGGCCCCCGCGTTATTTCGACCATCCCCATCCTGCCTGATGCGGGCGCCGCGTCTCAGGGCGCTCCGGTCGTTCCGCCTGCGTCCGCTGGGCCGCAATCGTCCGCTGCTGCTGCGCCGCCGTCCCCTGCACCAGCAGCGTCTGCATCTGGCCCCACGATGACATCTGCACCGGTCCTAACGGGTACCGCTCCGGATACCGCAATGTTGCCCGAGCCAAGGAAGGTTCACACGGTCATCATCCGGGAGGATCAGCCCGGCGGCGCCGAGGAGGCGAGCGCCAGTGCGAGACCGCAGTTACCGGCCGCATCGCAGGCGCCGGCGGACGTCCCCGCCCGCAGGGTTGTCAAGCGGAGCACGTCACAGTCTGCCGCCAATGCTCCACTAGAGCTCGTTCCGGAGCAGACCCAGGGCTTCCCGCCACCGCCGCCCGCGTCTCGCACGCGCATCGCTCGGGCGGAGCCGGCTAATGGTCCGCTCGCCCTGCAGCCGTCTGCGACTGCAGCGGCGGCCGCAGCGCCGTTAGGGGGTTATTCTGTGCAGGTGAGCTCGCAGCGCAGTGAACAAGAGGCCCGCGCGGCGTTCCGATCGCTGCAGGCCAAGTATCCCGATCAGCTCGGCAACCGAGAGCCGATCATTCGACGCGCCGATCTGGGCGCCAAGGGCACCTACTATCGCACTCTTGTCGGCCCGTTCGCCTCGGTTGAGGAGGCTGCTGCAATGTGCAGCAAGTTGAAATCTGCCGGCGGCTCGTGCTTGGTCGAAAGAAATTAACGGCTGCGCCTGACCCCAGTAATCGCCGCAAGCTAATCGGGACACTAGGAGCCTTTTCGGAAAACCGGCGTCCACTTTTCCGGATCATGCTCTAATGCGCGCCTTCATCACCGGTGTTGCGGGACCTGCGCTAACGGTTGAGGAGCGGCAGTTCCTCAGCGAGGCGCAGCCGTGGGGCCTGATCGTTTTCACGCGCAATGTTGCGGGTCGCGGGCCGCTGCGGCGGTTGATTGACGAGTTTCGCGCCGCTGTCGGCCGCGACGCGCCGATCCTGATCGATCAGGAAGGAGGTCGTGTGCAGCGCCTTGGCCCGCCGGATTGGCCAAGCTACCCGCCGGGCGCCATTTATGGTGCGCTGTTTGACCGTGATCGCGCGCTGGGTCTCGCCGCGGCGCGTGTCGGCGCGCGGTTGATCGCGGCCGACTTGACGGCCCTTGGCATCGATGTCGATTGCATGCCGATCGCGGATGTTCCGGTTCCGGGGGCCGATCCGGTGATTGGGGACCGCGCCTACGGCGTCCGGCCCGACAAGGTGGCCGCCGTTGCCGCCGCGATTGCGCAAGGTCTGGTGGACGGTGGTATCCTGCCAGTGCTCAAGCACATCCCGGGCCACGGCCGCGCCACCGCCGATAGCCACCGAGGGTTGCCCATCGTCGATGCCGAACGGGCTACGCTTGAGGCGACCGATTTTGCTGCATTCAGGCCGCTTGCGGCGCTACCAATCGCCATGACCGCGCATGTCGTGTTTAGCAGCATTGACCCGACCGCGCCCGCCACCACTTCGATGAGTATAGTGCGAGACGTGATTCGTGATTCGATCGGCTTTAAGGGCCTCTTGATGAGCGACGATGTCTCCATGGGCGCTCTGTCCGGAACGCTGTCCGAGCGCACCAGGGCGGCGATTGCGGCCGGTTGCGACCTGGTGCTTCATTGCAACGGCGAGATGCAGGAAATGCGCATGGTTGCAGCGGCCGCGCCCATGCTCGCCGGCGATGCGGCGCGTCGAGCGTCATCCGCCCTGGCAATGAAGCACGAGCCGGCACCGATCGATATTGTTGCCGCCCGGGCCGAATTTCTCCGCCTGACGGCCGACATCTGGCAGCCCGCCGAGGGATGCGCATGAGCGCCGAGGATTTGCAGTTCGAGACCGACCTTCCGGAACGCGGCTCCGATGAGCCTGCGCTGGTCGTCGATGTCGAGGGTTTTGAGGGCCCGCTCGACCTGCTGCTGACGCTGGCGCGACAGCAAAAGGTCGATCTTGCGAAGATTTCGATCCTTGCGCTTGCCGACCAGTACCTCGCCTTCATCGAGGAAGCACGCAAGTTGCGGCTGGAGCTTGCCGCCGATTATCTCGTCATGGCGGCGTGGCTCGCCTATCTCAAGTCGCGCTTGCTGTTGCCGGAGCAGCCGGCTCCCGACGGCCTGACGGCCGAAGACATGGCCAATGCGCTGGCGCACCGCCTGCGGCGGCTCGAAGCGATCCGCCAAGTCGCCGAGCAATTGCTGGGCAGGCCTCAGCTCGGCCGCGAGGTTTTCCAGCGCGGACAACCGGAGCCGATCGCCGAGATCAAGCGCCCCGAGTGGTCGGCGACGCTCTATGACCTGCTTTCAGCTTATGCGATGCGACGACAGACGCAGGCGCGCTCATTCGTTCGCGTGGCAAAGCGCAAGGTCTGGTCGCTTGCCGAAGCGCGCGAGGCGCTCGAGAGGTTGATCGGAATATCGATGGACTGGAGCCCGCTTGACCAGTACCTCGTCGACTATCTGGCGGAGCCTGCTATGCGCACCACCGTGTTGGCATCGAGCTTTGCGGCAACGCTCGAGTTGGTACGCGAAGGACGCCTTGAGGTTCATCAGCATGCGGCTTTTGCCCCGCTTTACGTCCGCAAGCGGCAGGGTTCGGACCAAGGCGGCATGGCCGTGGAATCGGGGAATGGGTAAGAGGGAGGCTGAGCCCATGTCGAATGTGGCGGAGATGCGAGTGATTTTGGGGGACAGGCAACACCATGACCGGGCGGAGGAGTTGCGCATTCTCGAAGCGCTGCTGTTCGCCGCCGATGGACCGCTCGACGAAAAGACTTTGGCGGCGCGGTTGCCGGCGGGCGTCGACGTGCATGCCTTGCTCACGCAACTGCAAAAGGACTATGCGGCGCGCGGCGTGAATCTCGTTCGCGTTGCCGGGAAATGGACGCTGCGGACCGCGAGCGATCTTGCTTGGCTGTTGACGCACGAGGCTGTGGTCACGAGGAAACTGTCTCGCGCCGCAATGGAGACGCTCGCCATCGTCGCCTATCATCAGCCGGTGACTCGCGCCGAGGTCGAGGACATTCGCGGGGTCAGCACGTCGAAGGGAACGCTGGACGTCTTGCTGGAAACCGGCTGGGTCCGTCTGCGCGGGCGGCGCAAGGCCCCCGGCCGGCCGGTGACCTATGGAACCACAGAGGCGTTCTTGTCGCATTTCGGACTTGAGGCGCTCACGGATCTGCCCGGCCTGGACGAACTCAAAGGCGCGGGACTGCTTGAGCCGTCGCTGCCCACAGGATTCAACGTACCGGTTCCGTCCGATGACCCGGCGCTGCGGGATGACGAAGACCCGCTCGAACCCGGCGATCTGGACCTTGGTCTTGTTCCGCCTGCCGAGCGGACCGAGGAATAAGGTCGCCGATCGGGCGATCAATTGCTGGGAATCATGCGATATCTCGGTTAACGGCGACAACCTTGCGCCTGCGGCTTAGCGGCATAGCGGTTGAGCTTGTTTTTGCCGTCCTCGACGCCTAGTTTCTGGCTAAATTCGCTACGTTACCGCCTGCGCAAGCGGCGCTGCGGACGGAGGTTTATATGGGCTCCTTGAGCATCTGGCACTGG
>JASHQI010000072.1 GCA_030037645.1 Xanthobacteraceae bacterium | reverse complement strand
ACTCCTCGATATCGGCCAGCACACGATCGAGCTGCTTTTGGGTGCGAACCAGCGGATGCACATGCTCGACGGGCATAACCTTCACGTACTGCGCGGCGGCAGCCCGCGCGACGGTGATCAGGGTCTCACCGGTCGCATCGGAGATCAGATGAAGATGGAAGTAGCCTGGTGCATACGCCATCGAATTATCTGATAAGCTGTCGAGAAGTGTGGAGAAGGCCACGGTCCGACTTGGTACGCAAGTCTAATTGCCGACAAACCCCGAAGTTCATCCACACCGATGCGGTTGTGCAGCAAAGACGCGAGCTTAATGGCCGTCAGTGGTAAAATGTGGACAATGATATTGCGAAACGCTCAAAGAGCCCATTTACGGCCCCGAAACTCAAGCAATGTAGGTCTTACATCAGCCTGACGTTTGAGATGACTGTGTGTAGAACGTGGATGAGCAGTGGACAGAAATATATGAGTCTAATCAACCATCCAAACACTTCAACAGATTCTTTTTAAGCTAGTTTAGATAAGGACCCGAGTGTATTGGATAATCTTGTGACAAAACCCCTCCTCAATGCACTTGCAGGCACACATGGCACTGTTCCACCAATCTGGCTGATGCGGCAGGCCGGAAGATATCTTCCGGAATATCGAGCGATACGGGAGAAAGCCGGCAGCTTTTTTGATCTCTGTTTCAATTCAAAACTGTCTGCCGAAGTTACACTGCAACCTATTCGTCGCTTTGGATTCGATGCGGCAATCCTGTTTTCCGATATTCTGGTGGTACCGGATAGTTTAGGGCAACGAGTGGAATTCACACCGGGTGATGGCCCTCGGCTTGAGGCGTTGAGTGAGCCATCAGCACTCGTTCGCTTACGATCAGAAATCGATCACGAGAGACTTGCGCCGATTTATGATGCGATCGCGCGTGTCAAGCAGGAATTGCCGGCCTCCGTTGCCCTGTTGGGCTTCTGTGGGGCACCGTGGACTCTGGCAACCTATATGATTGCCGGTTGTGGCACCGTGGATCAGGCTCCGGCGCGGTTGTTTGCTTATCGGTACCCCGAAGCATTCGCAGAGCTCATTGATACACTGGTCGAGGCGTCAGCCAGCTATTTGGTCAGGCAATTCACGGCCGGCGTCGATGCGGTCCAAATTTTCGATACCTGGGCGGGCGTGCTGCCGGCCGACGAATTCGACAGATGGTGTGTTGCTCCATCCGCGCGAATCGTTGCAGCAGTGCGTGCACGGGTATCTGATGCACGAATCATCGGTTTTCCGCGCGGCGCCGGAACCAAGCTTCGAAGCTATCTCGACGCCGTTCCCGTTGATGCAATCGGGCTCGATTGGATGATCGATCTGGCCTTTGCGCGAGACCAAATCCAGAAGCACCGGCCAATTCAAGGCAACCTCGATCCGTCGGCATTGCTTGTTGGGGGCGCTGCAATGGATCGTGCCGTCGACGCTATTCTTCAGGCATTCGCGTCCGGACCGTTTATCTTTAATCTTGGCCATGGTGTCCTGCCGGACACACCGATCGCCCATATCGAGCGGCTTATTGCGCGCGTGCGTGGGAGATCGGTATTTGGCTGAGAAATTCTGAGCCGTACTGATGACCGACGAAGGCATCCATGTATGAGTGGATCAAGGCGTTTCACCTCATTGCCGTCATCGCCTGGATGGCGGGGATGCTCTATTTGCCGCGACTTTTTGTCTATCACTGCGCGGCCGAGAAAGGCTCGGTCCAGTCGGAAACGTTCAAGGTCATGGAGCGGCGGCTGTTACGCGCCATCATCAATCCGGCGATGATCGCGACCTGGCTGTTCGGGCTCACGCTTGCCTGGATGGGCCACTGGTTCGGTTCGGGATGGCTCCAAGCGAAGCTTGCGCTGGTTTTGTTGTTATCGGGCCTGCATGGGTTATTCGCCCGCTGGGTGAAGGCGTTTGCTGCGGATTCGAACCAGCATTCCCAAAAATTCTATAGGATCATCAACGAAGTGCCGACAGTTTTGTTGATTGCCATCGTGATTCTCGCAGTGGTCAAGCCGTTTTAGGGCTTGGCGTGCGGGACAGAAATCGGCCATTGCTCATTTAGAGCCCTTTCGGTTTTGATGACATCAAAACCGGGCTCTAGCATTTTGATTGAGCATGATCTTTTCCGAATAGCGGTTTCCACTTTTCGGGATCATGATCTAGATTGCACCATCGAGTTGGCGGGATGGCTCTCCCGGTCGGTTTTAGACTGCCGATGGTAAAGCTTTTGATCTCCTATCGCCGGTCGGATACTGACGCCATGGCCGGTCGGATCCGCGACAACCTTGCCGCTCATTACGGCAATGACTCCGTCTTTATTGACGTCGACAATATTCCATTCGGCAAAGACTTTCGCGAGCACATCAAAGAGGCGTTCGGCGATCACGATCTCATGATTGCTGTGGTCGGCCAGAAGTGGCTCGGTCCGCGGAAAGGTGGACGCACGCGCATCCAAGACGAGGCCGATCCAGTGCGTGTCGAGATTGAAATGGCTCTGCAACGCAACATGCCGATGGTACCGGTGCTGGTGAACGGCGCGCGCATGCCAAAGCCAGAGGATTTGCCGGAATCGCTGAAAGCATTCTCCTTTCGTAATGCCGCCGAGGTCGATTCGGGCCGTGATTTTCGCCAACACATGGATCGCCTCATCCGGTCGATCAACCAAATCGTTGGATTAAATCCACGGGCGCCGCGCAAAACCGGTGCCCGCGCCGGAAAAACGAGAGTAGGACCTTGGCTTGTTGGCGCGGCGGTGCTGGCTTTTATTGCCATCATCGGCAGTTTCGGCCTCGAGACGCTGCGAAACAACGCCGCCAACACGCTGCCACGGGCGAATGCCGATACCGTGGTGGAGTTCTCCACGATTCCAGTCGGGAAGGACCCGGTCGCGGCGCGGCCCTATCTCCACCAATATGGCATTTCAGTCACCAATCTGACGCCGCAGGACTCCGAAATTGTCTTGGTGAATAACCGCGGCTTGTACGAGGGTGCCGGCGTCATGCCGACCACCAGCCAGATTTTTCTGACGCAGGCCAACACCGGCAACGTGCCCGCCTCCTATACGCTCACTTTTGCCAAGCCGGTCGATCACGTCAGCTTCACCCGGCCGACGCTGTATGCCGACACAAAGAGCGGCGTCACTCATCCGGCCTGGAAGGCGACCGCACTTGGGGCCAATAATGAAGAACTCGCGTCGCAGAGCGAGACATTACTCAGAACATTTGCCACGGCGCCGGCGCGTACTTTTACGCTGGAGTCGGTGACATTCCAGGGTATCGCGGCAGTCCGCTTCGATTCCGACCCACGTCTCAACGGCAAGCCCTTCGCCGCTTTCAGCGCATTGCTCATCGAGCGGCTGACATTTGGCGGCGGCAGGTAGGCTTGGTCCGGGCCGTCACGGTCGCTTTGCCGATTCGCGTCCATCTGCGCAAGTTCCTATGGTCCTTGTTGTCCCGTACGGGGATGATGGCCGTTGGGATGGCCACGAATGTTCGAACAGTTGCCGCCAGTTACTCGGAGCGAGATGGATTCCTTAGAACCATCAAAGGCATATGGTCGATCTGATGATCGGCAGCGTGGCCTTGAGGCCGCATGAAACAGCTCAGCGGTGTAAGCGTTAATAGTGCGCAATCTCTCTCGCCTCTTGCCTGAACGGCGGTCTTTTCTTATCTTCGGGACATCCCACCGAACGTAGGCGGATGCAGTTGAGTCTTGGCTCCAGTGATCTGGAGTCGATTGATGCATCGGGGTTCGGGGTCAATCTCCTCGCAACCTACGACCTGCGATCTTCTTCCCGTCAGCGACGCCGCGACCCAACCCGCCGCTGGCGCAATTTCCACAGGACATTCTATGCGGGAAATGAAACTCCAAGAACTCAAGATCAAGACTCCGGCGGAACTGGTCTCGTTCGCCGAGGAGCTCGAGGTCGAGAACGCTTCAACCATGCGGAAGCAGGAGCTGATGTTTGGCATCCTCAAGCAGCTCTCCGCTCGCGAAACCGACATCGTCGGTGAAGGCGTAGTCGAGGTCTTGCCGGACGGTTTCGGCTTTTTGCGCTCGCCGGAAGCAAATTATCTGCCGGGACCGGACGATATCTACGTCTCGCCCTCGCAAATCCGCCGCTTCGGACTGCGCACCGGCGACACCATCGACGGGCATATCCGCAGCCCCAAGGAAGGCGAACGCTACTTCGCGCTGCTCAAGGTCAACTCGCTCAATTTCGAAGATCCGGAAAAAGCGCGTCACAAGGTGAACTTCGATAATTTGACGCCGCTCTATCCGGACGAGTGGCTGAAGATGGAATACGAAGACCCGACCAAGAAAGACCTCTCCGCTCGGGTCATCGACATCGTCGCGCCGGTCGGCAAGGGCCAGCGTGCCTTGATCGTCTCGCCGCCGCGCACTGGCAAAACCGTGCTGCTGCAGAACATCGCGCACTCGATCACGCACAATCATCCGGAATGCTATTTGATTGTGCTGCTGATCGACGAACGGCCCGAGGAAGTCACCGATATGCAGCGCTCCGTCAAAGGCGAGGTTGTTTCCTCGACTTTCGACGAGCCGGCGGTGCGCCATGTTCAGGTCGCCGAGATGGTGATCGAGAAGGCCAAGCGACTAGTCGAACATGGCCGTGACGTCGTCATTCTGCTCGATTCGATCACGCGGCTCGGTCGTGCCTATAACACCGTGGTGCCATCGTCCGGCAAGGTGCTCACCGGCGGCGTCGACGCCAACGCGTTGCAGCGGCCCAAGCGTTTCTTCGGCGCCGCACGCAACATCGAGGAAGGCGGCTCGCTCACCATCATCGCCACCGCCTTGATCGATACCGGCAGCCGCATGGACGAGGTGATTTTCGAAGAGTTCAAGGGTACCGGCAATTCGGAACTGATCCTCGACCGCAAGGTCGCTGACAAGCGCACCTTCCCGGCGATGGACATCACCCGCTCGGGCACGCGCAAGGAAGAACTCCTGGTGCCGCCGGATCAGCTCAAGAAGATGTACGTGCTCCGCCGCATCCTCAATCCGATGGGAACGATGGACGCCATCGATTTCCTGCTCGATAAGCTTCGCAACACCAAGAATAACGGCGAATTCTTCGATTCGATGAATACGTAAGGTCGTTATCTCCGATCCGCAGGGCGCGCGGGATCGCGATCAGCCGTGCCTGACCGGCAGCTTCACCGGCGTTGCCGGTACCGCGCTGTTGGAATTCTGCACCAGATACGGGTTGATGAAACACATTGCGCCTTTGCCGAGGGAGTTTTCGCACCCCTCAACGCTCGAATAACCGCACTGGATGATGGAGTGGGGGTGTGCCGCATAGCCGCACCATTCCTCGGCGTGCGCCCCGGTCGCCGAAATGGCTGTCAGGGCGGCTGCCAGGATGATTCCAATTCGCATCGTCCGTTCTCCTTGTTCACGCCGCGGTCGCGTCAATAAACCACGAATCGCGGCGGAATGAACTGCGCGGTCAAGTATGTCGCACTGCATCGATGGCGCCAATGAGGCCGGGCGCATCAGTCGTCGGCAGTGAGCATGTTTCACCAATGCACACAAACGCTTGGGGCTTGCTCGCCAGCCTGACCTTGTCGCGCGCCGGATGCCCGACGGGTAGAACGTCCGCCGAGCGGGCGTGGAGCACGACGCGATCGAAAGATGGTTGGGCTCGGGCCGCGCTTAGCAACGCCTGAGCGCCCTCGCCTTCGCCCGTCACCACGATCTGCGCGCCGCGCAGCCGCAGGTCGACGGCGTTGAGCAGCGTCATGTGCATATAAAGGTTCTCGATCGCCTGCGGCGCGATGGCGGCGATCAGGCGATCGGCTTTGTCGCGCCAGCCGTCGTCGCCCGCCAAAATTGCCAGCCGGATCAGGTTTTGTGCGGCGACTGCATTGTGATTTGGCGTCGCCTCGTCGGTGGTCGAGGCCGGGCGGATGACGAGACCTTCGGCGTCGGCCGCGGTGAGGAAATAGGTCCCGGTGGCTTGATCGGCATAGTCGCGATCGAGCGCGTGTTGCCAGGCGAGCGCTTGGTTGAGGTATTTTTGCCCGCCAGTCGCCTCGAAGAGTGCAAGCGCGGCCCGAATCATCGCGGCAAAATCGGAGGCAAGGCCGGGAAACTTGAGCTTGCCCTGGCGCCAGGAATGGCCGAGCCGGTCGCCATGCGCCATCGCATGCGCGACGAAATCGAATGCGCGCATCGCCAGGTCCTGCCATGACGGCTCATCGAACATCGGAGCTGCATTGCTGAGCGCCGCAATCATGAGGCCGTTCCAGTCGGCGAGTATCTTGTCATCGAGACCAGGACGTACACGCGCGTCGCGCACGGCAAGCAGCTTTGCGCGCAGTGCGGCGAGTCGCGCCTCCTCGTCATTGCTGCGCGGCAATGGCTTGAGCCGATTGAGAATGTTGCGGCCTTCGAAATTCCCGGCCGGTGTCACATCGTAGTGCCGGGCAAAATACTCGCCATTCTCGATGCCGAGTTGCCTGATCACCTCATCGTAGGGCCAGACGTAGAATTTACCCTCCTCGCCTTCGGAATCCGCGTCGAGCGAAGCCGAGAAAGCGCCATCCGAGGTTGTCATCTCGCGCTTGAGCCACGCGACGGTCTGCATAGCGCGCTGGCGATAAAGCGGCTTTCTGTCTCGTTGAAATGCGATGGCCAACAGTTCGAGAAGCTGGGCGTTGTCGTAGAGCATTTTTTCGAAATGCGGGACGAGCCAGCGTTCGTCGACCGAATAACGCGAAAAGCCGCCGCCAAGATGATCGTAGATGCCACCCTCGCAGATGTGATGTAGCGTAATATCGACGGCAGCGAAGTATCGTGTCTCACCGGTCCGCTGTCCGGCGCGCCACAAGAGCTCGAACAACGCGGCTTGCGGAAATTTTGGTGCGCCCTTTGTGCCGCCGTTGACCGGATCGATAATGCCGCTGAGCTGAAGCGCTGCATTGTCGAGCTCGGAGAGGCCAATTGTGACTAGGCCGGCGCGCTGTGTCGTAGCAGCGAGCCGCGCCATCAGCGCGACGCGGTTGTGCTCGATCTTCTGCGGCTCCTCGCGGAACAGCCGTGAGATTTCGCGCAGTACGTCGACGAAGGCTGGCTTGCCGTACCGCGAGGTGTTCGGAAAATACGTACCACCCCAGATTGGCTCACCGGCCGGCGTGAGAAACATCGTCAGTGGCCAGCCGCCATGCTCGCCCAGATGATGCAGTGCAGCCATGTAGATCTGGTCGATATCAGGTCGCTCCTCGCGGTCGACCTTGATGTTCACGAATAGCTCATTCATTACGTTGGCGGTCGCATCATTCTCGAAGCTTTCATGCGCCATCACGTGGCACCAGTGGCAAGCCGCGTAGCCGACCGAGAGCAGGATCGGCTTGTTCGTGCGTTTGGCTTCCGCCAAAGCCTCCGGTCCCCATGCCCACCAGGCGACGGGGTTACCCTTGTGCTGCAGCAGGTATGGGCTCGTCTCGCGGGCGAGGCGGTTTTCGTGGGCGGCCAAGGCGGGCGATGTCGATGTCATACTTAGGCGCTGCGTAGATCGCGGAAACACGTCAGGATAACAACATTTCGGTCAAATGGATGCAGAGTCCGGAGAGGAAACTTTCTCCGGTCAATGCGGAATGTGTGCTGAGGCCGGCGCGGCGGCAACGAACGAATCGATGCACTGGCCTAACCAATCGCTGACCGGCCAACGGTGTGTCGCGCGTTTAATTCAGTGTGCGGTGATCTTGAACGAATCGACGAAATGCGCGGCGTTGGCGGCGTCGGCATCATCCGGCGGAAAGTATGCGCTGACTTGATAATACCAGTCCGCCACCGTGAAATAGCGGACCAGAGCGCTCTGCCTGCCGCCCAGGCAATCTGTGCCGCTGTATTGGGCGGCCTGCCCGGAGGAGACTTGCACGCTGCTTTGGCTTGTCGGCTTGCATTTGTTGGCGGCGAAGGCCTCTTTGATGGCGGGGCCGAAATTCGCCACCGGCGTGCTGTAGAGGACGGCCGCAACGCCATAGGTAAAATTGCCGCCGTTCTCGGCATACACGGTCTCGCGCACCGGCGATGTGGGCAAGTTCTTGTGATGAGTTGGTGTGACTTTTACTGCGCCTGAGAAGTCGACCTGAAAGCCGTCGGCGGCAGAGGTGTATGTCTTCCATGTCACTACCGGCGCCACGGCGTTGGCGACTTTGAATGAGGCGAGGAACTGTTGAGCGGCCGCGCCATCTGCATCAGTCGGCGGAAAAACCGCGGTAACCTGATAGAACCAATCTCCCGCTATATAATAGTTGGTTACAGCGCTCAGATTGGCGCCCATGCAATTTATACCGCTCAACTGGAGCGCTTGTCCCTGCGCAAACTGCAGCGTTTTCCTCGTGGTCGTTGTGCATTTGTAGTTGTTGAAGGGGCTCAGGCTTTCGCTGCTGAGACTCTCCGGGCTTTTGTAGAGCATTGCCATGATGGCATAAACCGCGGTGGTGCCCTCGTTCACGTAATAGTTCGCGCGGGCGACGACCGGGTCGTTCGTATTCTGCGGAGTGACCTTGACGGTGCCGGGAAAATCGACCTGAAAGCCGTCGGTCGGGGATGTATAGGTCTGCGCAGTTTGCGCATTGGCCCAGTTTGCTCCGAACGACAGCAACAAGGCCGACGCGAGCAGCGATGCCGACCCGATCGATCTACGGATGAAGCGTTTACTCATCACATACGCCATGTTTGAGCTCCGTAATTATCCGCTGGTCGCTTGGAGTCTAGCTGCCCGGCAGGATTAGCAACACCGGTACGGGTGCATTATTCACGACTGCCGACGCGGTGTTGCCGGACGTTGCTCTGCATTATACGCAGGACCATGTCGCGTACGGCTCCCACCATTTTCGCCCTCTCCTCCGGCCGACCGCCGGCGGCGATTGCGGTAGTGCGAATCAGCGGCCCGCAAGCGGCTGCCGCGCTCAAAGCATTGATCGGCCGCGTGCCGGAGCCGCGCAATGCGGCGTTGGCGCGCGTGCGCGAGCCGGCAGGCGGCGAGCTCATCGACGAGGCGCTGGCGCTGTGGTTTCCGGCGCCGCAAAGCGAAACCGGCGAAGATGTCGCCGAGCTGCAGCTTCACGGCGGGCAAGCGGTCATTGCCGGCGTGCTCGATGCGCTGGGCAAGATCGAAGGCTGCAGGCTGGCCGAGCCTGGAGAATTTACGCGCCGCGCTTTCGAGAACGGCAAGCTCGATCTCACCGAAGTCGAAGGCCTCGCTGACCTGATTGCCGCGGAGACGCAGGCGCAGCGGCGCCAAGCTTTCCGTCAGCTCAAAGGTCTGATCGGCGACCGCGCCGAAGATTGGCGGCGCCGGCTGATCGAGGCGCTAGCGCTCGTGGAAGCGCGTATCGATTTCTCAGACGAGGCTGATATTCCCGAAGAACTGATCGCTCCAGCACTCGCCATTGCGCGGGAATTACACGATGAAATCAAAGCCGTCCTCGCGTCCGGGCGGCGCGGTGAGCGCCTGCGTGAGGGTCTCGTCGTCGCCATTGCCGGGCCTCCCAACGCCGGAAAGTCCACGCTGCTGAATCGGTTGGCGCAGCGCGAAGTGGCCATTGTGTCGCCCTTTGCCGGCACAACACGAGATGTCATCGAGGTCCACCTCGATCTCGACGGTTATCCGGTGACGTTGCTCGACACCGCGGGCATCCGCGATAGCGACGATCCTGTGGAGCAGGAAGGCGTCCGCCGTGCCCAAGAACGGGCGTCAACGGCGGACCTGATGTTGTGGGTCATTGACGCATCAGCCAGCGGCTCAGCGCTCAACGTGGCACGGAAGAACTTCGGTGCGTCGCAGATTTGGCTGCTCAGAAACAAGATCGACCTTGTGGACAAGCTGTGCACAAGGACTGAATCTCAATCCAGGGAAGCCGTTAACCAATCGTTTAATATCTCGGCCACCAAGGGTGTCGGGGTGGACGCGCTCGTGGCGGCGTTGATGGCTTTCGCAAGTGCGTTTTTCACGACAACTGAATCTACTGTCATCACCAGGGCGCGTCATCGCCAGGCGCTTGAGGAGACTACGGTGGCGCTTGAGCGGGCCTTGCATGTTGCGGGTCGGCGCGAAGAGCTGATCGCCGAGGAGCTGCGGGCGGCAACGATCATACTGGGCCGGCTCACCGGCCGGATCGACGTCGAAGATATTCTGGACGTTATATTTCGCGATTTCTGTATTGGTAAGTAATTGATTAACCATACGCGACCCCTATTTTCCGCTCCATGTTTCACGTGAAACAGTATTTTTGACCTCGGAATCGACGTTGATTAGAACAGGGCTCCATTCTTGGATTCGCGCCATGGACGGCCGGTTCGATGTGATTGTGGTTGGCGGCGGCCATGCCGGTTGCGAGGCGGCTGCGGCGTCGGCGCGCCTGGGAGCGCCGACGGCGCTGATCACGCACCGGTTCGCGACTGTGGGTGCGATGTCCTGCAATCCGTCGATCGGCGGGCTCGGCAAAGGCCACCTGGTCCGCGAAATCGATGCACTTGATGGCCTCATGGGCCGTGCGGCCGATGCCGGCGGCATCCAGTTCCGCGTGCTTAATCGCCGCAAAGGGCCGGCGGTCCGCGGTCCGCGTTGTCAGGCCGATCGCAAGCTCTACGCCGCGGCCATGCAGCAGGCGATCCTGGCGACGGCGAATTTGACGGTGATCGAGTCTGAGGTCGACGACCTGACCATCGCTGGCGGATCGGTGACCGGCGTCAGGGTGAGTGACGGCCGGGTCTTTGGCGCCGGCGCCGTTGTGCTCACGACGGGTACGTTCTTACGCGGCCTCATTCATATCGGCGAACGGCAGTTCCCCGCCGGACGCGTTGGCGAGGCCCCTGCCCTGGGCCTTGCCCATACGCTGGAGCGTGCCGGCTTCGCCCTCGGCCGCCTCAAGACCGGCACGCCGCCACGCCTCGACGGCACGACCGTCGACTGGTCTAGTCTGGAAATGCAGCCCGGAGACGAACCGCCGGAGCCGTTTTCGACGCTGACCGATCGCATCGCCAATCCGCAAATCCAGTGCGCGATCACCCGCACCAATGAAGCCACGCACGGCATTATCCGCGCCAATATTCATCGCTCGCCGATGTATTCGGGCCAGATCCATAGCCGCGGTCCGCGCTATTGCCCATCGATCGAGGATAAGATCGTGCGCTTCGGCGAACGCGACGGACACCAGATCTTTCTGGAGCCAGAAGGCCTCGACGACACCACGGTCTATCCAAACGGCATCTCGACGTCGCTGCCGGAGGATGTGCAGTACGCCGTGGTGGCTTCCATCGCCGGCCTTGAACGTGCGCGCGTCATTCGACCAGGCTACGCGATCGAGTACGATCATGTTGATCCGCGCGAGCTTAGCGCGTCGCTGGAGGCAAAGCGGTTACCTGGGCTCTTCCTCGCCGGTCAAATCAACGGCACGACCGGTTACGAGGAAGCTGCCGCGCAAGGGCTGGTGGCCGGTCTGAATGCTGCCGCACGCTCAGGCGGAACAGCTCCGATCACGTTTGACCGCGCCGAGGGCTATCTCGGCGTGATGATCGACGATCTGGTCACGCGTGGGGTGACCGAACCCTATCGCATGTTCACTTCGCGCGCCGAATATCGGCTGATGCTACGAGCGGACAATGCTGACCAGCGCCTGACCGACAAAGGAATTGCACTTGGCTGTGTCGGTTCCGAACGCGCGGACGTGCACCGAGCCAAAATGGCAAAGCTCAACGCGGCACGCACGATGGCACGAGCGGTCGCGCTCACGCCCAGCGAGGCCGAGCGTCTTGGTGTTGCGTTACGCAAAGATGGCCAGCGCCGCTCGGCCTTTGAGCTTTTGGCCCATCCGAATTTCGGTATCGATGACCTCACGCGAATTTGGCCGCGCTTTCGCGAACTGGATCGCAAGATCGTGGAACAATTAGAGATAGATGCGAAGTACGATGTCTATCTCAGCCGGCAGGCAGCCGACGTGGAATCCTACCGGCGAGACGAAAGCCTATTGTTGCCCGAGGACCTCGATTATGCGGGCCTGCCTGGGCTATCCAGCGAGGTCCGCCAGAAATTGCAGGCGCAACGGCCGCGCACGATTGGCCAAGCGGGACGCATCGACGGAATCACTCCAGCCGCGTTGACCTTGCTGGTGGCCCATATGCGCCGGCAACGCCGCAAGCCAGCCCATGGCGCGGCATGATCGGCGAGAGACGGGCAGGGCGGTACACTCCCCGGACTTCAGGCTGCACTGAGCGACCAGCAGGACTTGTTGAGGACCGCACTCGAGCGCTTGCGCTCACGCCTGTTTCACGTGAAACAGCCGCTCGCCTTGACCGCTTCGCTGGTCTGCTGGCCGAATGGCAAGAGCGAATCAATCTTGTTGCGCCGTCCACACTCCCGAAGCTCTGGACGCGGCATATCGCCGACTCACTGCAGCTCATTGCGCTTGCACCGTCGGCACGAATCTGGGCCGACCTGGGTTCTGGCGCAGGATTCCCAGGACTCGTCATCGCTTGCGCGCTCGCGGACGTTCCGGGGACATGCGTGCACCTTGTCGAAAGCAATCGAAAGAAGGCCGCATTCTTGCGTGAAGCCGTACGCGCAACGAACACGCCGGGCATCGTTCATGCTGTGAGAATTGCGGATTTCATCGAGAGTGTTCGCGAACCTGTCGAGATCGTGACTGCGCGAGCATTGGCTCCGCTTGCCGATCTGTTAGCCGCGGCGTATCCGTTGTTGGAAAGGGGAGCCGAAGCAATCTTTCCCAAGGGACAAGATGTTGGTGCTGAATTGACCGAGGCCGCTAAATGTTGGAACATTCGGGCTACTTTGACGCCGAGTCGCACTGATCCGAAAGCCCGAATCGTTATCATCAAGAGTATTCAGTCAACGATTCAACCTTTGCGGGAATAATCGTCGCACGAGCGAGCCAGTGTCGAGGTGGGGACGTTTGCCATGAATAGCGCCTCGTCAGTTGAACGAGCTGATACCGCGGAATCGAGTTCGGTACCGGTATCGGCACCGCAGCCGCAGCTTGCACGGATGCCTCGCGTTCTAGCCGTCGCCAACCAGAAGGGTGGCGTTGGCAAAACCACGACGGCGATCAATCTTGGCACGGCGCTCGCGGCGATCGGCCAAGAAGTTTTGATCATCGATCTCGACCCGCAGGGCAACGCCTCGACCGGTCTCGGCATCGATCGTCGCAGCAGGCGTTACTCCACGTATGACGTCTTGATTGGCGAAGCATCGCTGCTCGACGCGATCATTCCGACTGCGGTGCCGCAACTTCGCCTTGCGCCTTCGACGCTCGATCTCTCCGGTCTTGAGCTTGAGATCGGTCAGGCACGCGATCGCGCTTTCCGGCTTCGCGCCGCGCTCGCACCGCTGAACGCGGGCGAGCCCGGGCGCCCCCAATTTACCTACGTGTTGGTTGACTGCCCACCGTCACTCAATCTGCTCACCATCAACGCGATGGCGGCGGCGAATGCCATTCTCGTGCCGCTGCAATGTGAGTTCTTCGCGCTTGAGGGATTGTCGCAATTGCTCAAGACGGTCGAGTCGGTGCGTCAACAGCTCAATCCGGATCTCGCCATCCATGGCATCGTGCTGACCATGTACGATGCGCGCAATAACCTGTCGGGTCAGGTCGTGGCGGACGTGCGGGAGTTCATGGGGAGCAAAGTGTACGAGACCGTTATCCCGCGCAACGTTCGCGTCTCGGAAGCCCCATCCTATGGCAAGCCGGTACTGGTCTACGATCTCAAATGCAGCGGCAGCGAAGCCTATCTGCGGCTCGCAACCGAAGTTATCCAGCGCGAAAAAGAATTCTGTGTCTGAGCGGCAGTGCAGGTGAGCAACGTAGCAATGCGGACCATGCCGTGACCGACAATACAGGGAAAGCGACGATGGTCGAGGAGGCGACGCGATCGCGATTGGGGCGCGGGCTGGCCGCACTGATTGGCGATGTCGGCGCCGAAAGTTCGATCGAACGTCCGCGCGGTCAGCGGCGGTTGCCGATTGGCTTACTGCGGCCCAATGCGCGTAATCCGCGACGCGTCTTTTCCGATGACGAACTCGACGAGCTCGCCGCCTCGCTGCACGAGCGCGGGATTATCCAGCCAATCGTCGCTCGGCCGTCGCGTGGCGTGTCCGAAAGCTATGAAATCATCGCCGGCGAGCGTCGCTGGCGCGCGGCGCAGCGTGCCGGCCTGCATGAAGTTCCCGTCGTCGTTATCGAAGCGACCGACGCCGAGGCGCTGCAAATCGCAATCATCGAGAACGTGCAACGCACCGACCTTAATCCGCTCGAGGAAGCGGAAGGATATCGGGCGCTGATGGATGAATTCGATAACAGCCAGGACGAAATTGCCAAGATCGTTGGCAAGAGCCGCAGCCACGTAGCCAACACACTCCGACTCTTAAAGCTTTCCGACCACGTGAAGGCATACATACACAGCGGCAAGCTCTCGGCCGGACATGCCCGCATGCTGGTCGGTCAGCCTGATGCGGAAAAGCTTGCAGAAGAGATTGTTTCGCGCGGTCTCAACGTGCGCCAGGTCGAAGCAATCGCGCGCCACGAGGCGCGTGGGAGGAAAAAACATCACGCGAACGGGCGCAAAGCGCGCGGTTCGACCGAAAAAGATATCGACACCCTTGCGCTTGAAAAGCGCCTATCCGATGCGCTCGGCCT
>JASHQI010000071.1 GCA_030037645.1 Xanthobacteraceae bacterium | reverse complement strand
GCGCGTGCGCCGCGCCGAAGCCACCATCGAGTTCGCCGTCAGTGCCGCGCGCGCCGCGCTTGCTCCGGAGCCGTGGCCGGAACGCGGGCCGATCGTCTTCGATGCCGGCCGCTTCGGCGATTTGCCCGCCGAAGTGGCGTTGCGCCTCATCGGCCGCGCCATCGCGCAGACCGGGGACGAAGGTCCGCTCGAACTCGCCAAGCTCGAAGCGCTCTACGAGGCGCTGCGCCAAGCGCGCAAGCCGATCCGGCGTACGCTCGCCGGAGCGCTGATCACGCTGACGAGCGATCGGTTAACGGTCGAGCGGGCGCCGGCGCGGCGACGCAGAACCGCCCCGGCGGGCGGCAACAGGCGCTTTACGAAATAGCTGTATAGTCGGCGGCTTGCTGGCCGGAGCTTCCCTTGGCAGGGGGAGCCTCGACGCCTACATTCCCCGGATGCGGGACGCGAAGCCGCCACGATCTCGGGGCATCGATGGATGCCGGGGGCCGTTCAAGGACATGCGATGAACGCCAATCTGCGCAATTTCGCCCTCTGGGTCATCATCCTGCTGCTGTTGTTGGCGTTGTTTACGCTGTTCCAGAATCCCGGCCAGCACACCAACTCGCAGGACATCTCGTTCTCGCAATTGCTGAGCGAGGTCGACCAGGGCCGCGTGCGCGACGTTCTGATCCAAGGGCCGGAAATCCACGGCACCTTCACCGACGGCCGCTCGTTCCAGACCTACGCGCCGAGCGATCCGACCCTGATCCAGCGGCTTTACAACAAGGGCGTCTCGATCACCGCGCGGCCGCAGACCGAGAACGTGCCCTGGTTCGTCTCGCTCCTGATTTCCTGGCTCCCTTTTGTCGCGCTGATCGGGGTGTGGATCTTCCTGTCGCGGCAGATGCAGGGCGCCGGCGGCAAGGCGCTCGGCTTCGGCAAGTCGCGGGCAAAACTTCTGACCGAGGCGCATGGCCGCGTCACCTTCGAGGACGTGGCCGGCGTCGATGAGGCCAAGCTCGACCTGCAGGAGATCGTCGAGTTCTTGCGCGACCCGGGGAAATTCCAGCGGCTCGGTGGCCGTATCCCGCGGGGCGTGCTGCTGGTCGGGCCGCCGGGCACCGGCAAGACGCTGCTCGCGCGCGCCATCGCCGGCGAGGCGAACGTGCCGTTCTTCACCATTTCCGGTTCCGACTTCGTCGAGATGTTCGTCGGCGTCGGCGCCAGCCGCGTGCGCGACATGTTCGAGCAGGCCAAGAAGAACGCGCCCTGCATCATCTTCATCGACGAGATCGACGCCGTTGGCCGCCACCGCGGCGCAGGCCTCGGCGGCGGCAACGACGAACGCGAGCAGACGCTGAACCAACTGCTCGTCGAAATGGATGGCTTCGAGGCCAATGAAGGCATTATTTTGATTGCCGCCACCAACCGGCCCGATGTGCTCGATCCGGCGCTGTTGCGTCCCGGCCGTTTCGACCGGCAGGTCGTCGTACCCAATCCGGACGTGGTCGGCCGCGAGCAGATTTTGAAAGTGCACGTGCGCAAAGTGCCGCTGGCGCCCGACGTCAACCTGAAAACCATCGCCCGCGGCACGCCCGGCTTCTCCGGCGCCGATCTGATGAATCTCGTCAACGAGGCGGCGCTGATGGCGGCGCGGCGCAACAAGCGCATGGTGACGCAGGTCGAGTTCGAGGACGCCAAAGACAAAGTGATGATGGGCGCCGAACGCAAGTCGCTGGTGATGACCGAGGAGGAGAAGCTGCTCACCGCCTATCACGAGGGCGGCCACGCCATCGTTGCGCTCAACGTCAAGGCGACCGATCCGGTGCACAAGGCCACGATTATTCCGCGCGGCCGCGCGCTCGGCATGGTCATGCAACTGCCCGAGCGCGACAAGCTGTCGATGAGCCTGGAGCAGATGACGTCGCGGCTCGCCATCATGATGGGCGGCCGCGTCGCCGAGGAATTGGTGTTCGGCCACGAACGGGTGACGTCGGGGGCGGCTTCCGACATCGAGCAGGCGACCAAGCTTGCGCGCATGATGGTGACGCGCTGGGGCCTGTCGGATGCGCTCGGCACCGTGGCTTACGGCGAGAACCAGGAAGAGGTCTTCCTCGGCTACTCCGTGGCGCGCCAGCAGAGCATGTCGGAAGAGACCGTGCGCAAGATCGATGCCGAAATCAGGCGGCTGGTCGAGGCCGGCTTCACCGAGGCGCAGCAGATTCTCACCGACAAACGCTCCGATCTCGAAACGCTGGCCAAGGGACTGCTGGAGTTCGAGACGCTCACCGGCGACGAGATCAAGGACCTGCTGATGGGCAAGCGTCCGAACCGCGAATCGGTGATCGAGCCGACCACGCCGCGCAACACGACCGTGCCGACGGCCGGCGCCGGGCGCAATCGGCCGCGCCCCGAGCCCGGGCCGATGGAGCCGCAACCGCAAGCGTAGCCCGGTCGCTATCCGCTCCTCACAATGACAAAATGAAATCCTCCTCTGGAGGGGGCGGGTCGCGCACCGCAGGTGCGCGTGGTCCAGACGGACGAATATTCCGTATATAAAGACCGCATTGTCTGGTCCGGATACAGTCACATCGGTAGGATATCGGTCGTTGCTGCAGGGGAGGGCGGACCATGCGGACGATCTCGATTGCAGGCGCGGTGCTCGCGCTGATGGCGGGCTCGGCGAGCCCCGTGCTGGCGCAGACTGGCAATCCGACAGCCTTGTCAAAACCGGTTGCGGCGAAATCGGTCAAAGCGGCCAAGCCGGCCTCGACTCCGGAGTCGCGCTCGGCTCAGGAACTGGCGCTGTCGGCCGACCCCGTGTTCGACGAAGGCACCTTTGAGCGCATCAAGCAAGCGCTGCTGATCTATTCCGACATTCAGGTGCGCGGCGGCTGGCCGACCCTGCCGGTTGACGCCAAACTCGTGCCCGGCGCGAGCGGCTCGGATGTGGCGCTGCTGCGCCGGTTTCTCGTCATCAACGAGGACCTGCCCGCCAATCAGGAAGCGGGTGACGTCTACGACGCCGCCGTGGTCGACGGCGTCAAGCATTTCCAATTGCGCCACGGGCTCGATCCGACCGGCACAGTCGGCCCGCAGACGCTTCAGGCGATGAACGT
>JASHQI010000070.1 GCA_030037645.1 Xanthobacteraceae bacterium | reverse complement strand
CTGTTCGTGCATGGCTCCTCGATGGCGGCGCAACCGACATTCGACCTGCACGTGCCCGGCAGGCCCGACTCCTCGGTCATGAATTGGTTCGCCAGACGCGGTTTCGACTGCTGGAGCGTCGACATGGAGGGTTATGGCCGCTCCACCAAGGATCGCAACAATAATGCACCGATCGCGCAGGGTGCCGACGATTGTCTCGCGGCGGCGAGCTATATCCAGAAGTTGCGGGGCAAGCGCGCGCTGCTCGTGTACGGCATTTCATCGGGCGCATTGCGCGCGGCGCTGTTTGCGCAACGCCACCCCAATTTCATCGCCCGGCTGGCGCTCGACGCCATGGTATGGACCGGCGAAGGCTCACCGACGCTCGCCGAGCGAAAGAAAAGGCTTGCCGAATTCCGAGCGAAGAACCGGCGCCCGATCGACAAGGCTTTCATACATTCCATCTTCGACCGCGATCATCCCGGCACGGCGGAGGAGAAGGTCATCGACGCCTTTGCCGATGCCGTGATCGCGCTCGACACTTCGGTCCCCACCGGCACCTATGTCGACATGTGCGCGCACCTGCCGGTCGTCGATCCCGCCAAGATCACCGTGCCGACGCTGATCATGCGCGGCCAGTGGGACGGCATCGCCGGCTTCGCCGATCTCATGGCGTTCTTTGAGAACCTGCCGAACCCTGACAAGCATTTCGCCGTCATGCCCGGCATTTCGCACGCCAGCTTCCAGCAAAGGAATTATGCGCTGGTCTATCACATATTGTGGAGTTTCTTTACCCAGCCGGCGCCGGTCTACCGCGGCTGAAATCCCCTCCCCGCTTCGGCTGCGCTAGCCTGGAACGGACGAAGACGCCAACTGCAGCGCCGACTTGTCCACTTTGCCACTCGCCTCGATGAACCAACGCTCGCTATCGAACGGCTTGCCGGCAAGCCGTGCCATGATCCATTCGGCCTGAAAGGTCCGCGGGTCGGGACCGTTGTAGGTCGACGGCACGCCGCCCACGCCATGGCGGGAATCCTGATAGATCATAAGCTGCTTCGGACCGCCCAGCGCCTTGACGAATTGTTCGGTGTATTCAATGGGACATAGTTCGTCGGAACCGCCGGCCATGACCAGATACGGCGCCTTCACCTTCTCGGCATACCCATGCCAGTCGAGCGTCTTGCGGAATTGCTCAAATTCGCCTTCATCGGTAATGCCCGACATGAACATGAATCGGCGCTTGAACGTGGGCGAGGCGGTATCGAACAGGGCGTGGCAGCCGGGCTCGTAACAGGTGCCGGTGATGGCACCGGCTTTATACCGCGGCTCGTCCGACATCATCACCGCCGAGAAGAATGAGCCGAAACTGGATCCCGTTATAGCGATCCTTTCGGGATCGATTTCAGGCCGCGCCATGAGCCAGCGCACAACCTCTTTCCCAGTCTCGGCCCAGCCGGGAACATCGACGTAAATGCCGCGCAACGGTGCTTCCCAGTAGCCCGGCCCCTCGACGGAGAGCGCGGCAACGCCACGCTGCATCCAGTCGTCGGCATAAAGCGACACGTACTTCTCCTTGTACCCGTCCATGCCGGGCACAATGACGACAACCGGCACCTTGGTTCCCGTGCGGTAGCCCGGCGGCAGATGAAAGACAGCCGGAAGAGTCTTGCCGCGGTAGGGAATTTCAGCCCACTCGACGTGATGATCGGCGTATTGAATATATTTGGTGAACATCTCCCGCTTTTTCGTATTGTACATTTTGAGCGTGTCATCCACCTCGTCGATCGGCCACATGGCGGTTGCCCAAAACTGCGTTGCGAAAAAATAATTGTCGCGCGCCGGAATTTTCTCTCTCGCCGCTTCGGCCGCCTTGGCGAGTTTTTCGCGGCGTTGTGCCAGTGCCTCGAACGCTGGCGCGATGTCTGCATACTTTTTGACCCGCTGCCGCAGTGCATTCATGTCGCCGGCGATGTCGAGACCGCAGGCACGCAGCAGGATGATCGTATGTGGCTGGTCCCAATCGACGCCATTGGCCTGGATGATGTTATCAAGCACCCATCGCTCGTCGTCGAAGCGGCGCACGATCGGCGCGCCAATCGGATGACGTTCCGTGGCTGCTAGCGCTGGCGCCACGAACGGGCTGGCCGTTCCCGCAGCAGTGACGATGGTGCTTGTGGCGCGAAGGAATTGACGGCGATCCATCAAACTCACCTCCCTGGTCTTTCGCATTTGCGCTGATCACAACTCTTTCGTGCTGCGCATCCGATATAGTCGCCCACGAAGGCTAGAGCCGCATCCGGTGCGGTTCAAGGCACAGATAGAATGCTACATTGCCTGACACGTGCGGCATTCATCGAAAGGCTTCGGTTATGGCGTTTTCCAGTTGGCGTGGTGTCGTTGGCATGATCAACCCGACCATGCGGCCGGGCGTAACCGAAGAGGTCTGCCGGCTGTTGCCGGAGGGCATCGGTCTCATTCCGCTCTTCCTCAACATCCGGCGCGGCACCGAGGACGAATTTCACACCGTGATGCCGTACTACGAAAAGCTCATCGCCGTGCTCGCCGAGCAGAAATGCGATCTCATTCATCCGCATGGCGCGCCGCCGTTCATGGTGCTCGGCCGCGCCGGCGAAGCGAAAATCGTCAAAGCGTGGGAGAAGAAATACAAAGTGCCGATCATGAGCGTGGCGCAGAACCACGTGAACGCACTCAAGGCGCTGCACGCCAAGAGTATCGTCGGCGCCACGTATTTCCCACCGAAGCTCAACACCATCTTCGCCAAATATTTTCGCGATGCCGGCTTCACGGTCCGCGGCATGGAAGGCATCGACGTGCCGTTCAATCAGGTGCAGACCCTCTCGGGCGAGCAGGTCTATGCCCACATCAAGAAGAACTTCCTGAAGCAGAAAGGCGCCGACGCCATCTATATGCTCGGCTCCGGGTGGCGCACCCTCGACATCATCAAAATTTTGGAACAAGACCTGCAGGTGCCCGTGGTGCACCCGGTGCCAGCGCGCGTGTGGGAGATACAGAAACGGCTCCATGTGCGACAGCCCGTCCCGGGATACGGGCACCTGCTAGCGTCGTTTCCATGATGTTGGCCGTCATCCTGGGGTGCGTGCGTAGCAATCCGTCGAGGGGTGCTGCGGTCGTCTCAGGATGACGGAACAGGGAGGATCTCATGATCGTTGCAACACGCCGCACCGCGCTGACGATGCTCGGCGGCCTTGCCGCCAGCGCTGCGGCCGATCGCGCCAACGCCCAATCCGTCGAGCAATTTTACAAGGGCCGGCAGATCACGATGGTCGTCGGCAGTTCGCCGGGCGGCATCAACGATATCTCGGCGCGGTTCGTCGCGCGCTATCTTGGCCAATACATTCCCGGCCATCCGACGATCGTGGTGGAGAACCAGCCCGGCGCCGGCGGGATCACGGCGGCAAACCGCCTCGCCAACGTGTTTCCGCACGACGGTTCCTATATCGCCAAGCTCGAACGCGCGGTGCCGCTGCTCGCGATTCAGGGCGACCCCAACGTTCATTTCGATCCGCTCAAGCTCACCTGGCTCGGTAGTCTGTCGTCCTACGCTCACGACTCTTACCTGATGATGGTTATGGCGACGAACCCGATCAAATCAGTCTATGAGCTCAAGCAGCCCGGTAAGTCGATCACGCTCGGCGGCGATAATGCGGCCTCCAGCAACGTGATCTTTGCCACCATTGCCAAGGAAATTCTCGGCCTCAATATCAAGGTGATCAGCGGCTATACCGGAGCGGCGCCGCTGTTTTTAGCCATGCAGCGCGGCGAAATCGACGGCCAGGTCGTCGGCTACAGTTCGGTGCGCACGGGCCAACGCGACTTATGGAACCGCCACGCGTTCCGCGCCCTCATGCAGTTCGGTCGCTCCACGCGTCTTGCCGATTTTCCCGATATCCCGACCGCCAACGAATTGACCAAAGATCCGAGCGCGCTCGCGCTGCTCGATTTTGCCAACCTGCAATTTTCTATTTCGCTGCCATTTGCAGCGCCGCCCCGACTGCCGCCGGACCGCGCCAAGGCCCTGCAAACGGCGTTTATGGACATGTGCAAGAGTCCGCAGGTGCTCGCCGCAGGCGAACAGCTCGGCTTCGAGATGAGCCCGATCGATGGTGCAGCGGTCCTAGAGTTGGTCGCGCGCGCGGCGGCGACACCGCACGACGTGATCGACCGCTACAACAAGCTGGTGGGACCTGGTAAGATTTGACGGTCGCGACGGCCAGGAGCCGACCATGCCATACACACTCGCCGATTTCTGCAACGATCTTTCGACGACGCTTAGGACGAAAGGCGAAAGAGGACTCCCCGACGTCGCGCAAAAGCTTTCGGACCTTCTGAAAAATCCCGCCTTCGTCGCGGAGACGTTTTCCGAGGACACGCCGATCGGGCGGCGCGAGCTGTGGCATGATCGCGACACCGACGCGTATGTGTTGGCACACGTCCAGGAAGGCGGAAAAGTCGGCAAGCCGCACAGCCATGGTGCCTCTTGGGCGATCTACGGCACGGCGCGCGGCGTCACCGAAATGACCGAATGGCGCCGCCTCAGTCCCGACCATGAGCAAGGGGCGGTCCTGGAAAAGACCCGTGAATATGCCCTCGGGCCGGGCCAGACGCAGGCTTACACATCGGGCCTCATCCACTCGACAGCGCATCCCCGCAAGGCATGGGTGATCCGCATTACCGGCACTGATCTTGATGCCATCCCGCGCTACCACTTCCGCGCCACGACCGACAAAATCGTCGAAAAAGTGTGAGGGCCGAAAGCCCTCGCCAGCCTGTCAAGATATTGAAATACTGGCGCTATTTCAGGTGATGGCGGGAGCGACGGGGCTCGAACCCGCGACCTTCGGCGTGACAGGCCGACGCTCTAAACCAACTGAGCTACGCCCCCGCGGGCGCCGTCGGCAATTAAGGCGCGGCCCCCGACAAGTCAAGGATTCGGGCTAAAAACGGCCTTTTCAGCTTGCCATACACGTGCCACAGAGTGCATCCAGATAGCCGAAGAAGCGCCAAAAACATCGGTGGAATCGGCAAAACAAGCGTGGTCAGTCGATGCCGAATCGTCTAACTGCTTCGCAGTGAGCGGCGCTTTTCACGCATTACCGCTTCATCGAGGAGGGTCTAATGGCAGCCAAATCACCGTCCACTACCGTGACATTGAAGCATCTCGCCGCGAGCCTTGCGGAGGACAACGAACTCTCGAAAAAACAGGCGGAAGCGATCCTTGGCGGCTTGGTGGGCCAGATCGTCAAACACCTGAAAAAGGGCGAGCGCATCCGCATCGGCGGCCTCGGCATTCTGCAAGTGAGAAAACGCGCCGCTCGCATGGGTCGCAACCCAGCCACCGGCGAAGCTATCCAAATCAAGGCGAGCAAGAAGGTCGCGTTCCGCGCCTCTAAGGAGCTCAAGGAAGCGATTTAATCGCGCCTTGGAGGAAACGGACCCGAGATCTGAGAAGCGGATTACGGGAATTTGCCGTCCGCTCGTCCGCTGCCGTTGCAGAGCAGCGGGCGGGCGGTTTTTCGTCAGAGGGTTATCCCTTCAAGCTGCATCGACGTGGCGCGTCGCATTTTGGTCGAGCACGATCCTTTCGGAAAACCGGTGACCACCCTTGGATCGAGTCCGAGGACATGCGTCTTTCGGACCATGCCTTAGCATTTTGATGGAGCTCACATCGCCGTCAACGCCGCGGCTTGCGTGTCAGTGCGACGTAGCAAAAAATCACTGCGATAGAGGAAACGCCGCAAACGCCCTCGAATCGGCACCTGCTTGATTACAATCAAGCGCTGTCGCAAGTTTAACACTTTGCTCCTTGCGCGAGACCGCGAAACAATATCACGGGGCCACTCGCATGGAAAAGGTCGCTACTACTGTGGCGCAGCGCGCCCTCAAACGCATCTGCCTCGTAATTTGCGCCGTCACCGTTATGATTGGCTCATCCGCGGCAGCACAGGAATCGTCGGTTCCCTATTCACAGGGTGGATTTTCGAAGTCCTTCGGCGGACTTGCCAGCCAAATCAATCGATCAGGTAAATTGTTTCGCATCGAAGGCACCTGCCGATCCGCCTGCACTATGTTTCTGTCACTCAGAAATGTTTGCGTCGACGTGAGCGCCACTCTTCTATTTCACTCTGGCAGGCCGGGCACTACACAAGGAAGGGGGCGAATGCTTGCGACATATAATGCAAAGCTTCGCAACTTCCTCATCGCTAATCACTACATGGACACTCCAGCGTTCCACGCTATTTCCGGCCGCGATATCGTCCACAAATTTGGCTACCGGGCATGTCCGTAGACGTGAACGTCGATGCCCACGAGGTCGATGTTGTCGACGACGCCATCTGGCTCGTGACCTTCATCTCGGCTGAAACGATCACGAACAAAGGACCTTGCAGACCATAGACAATCCGTTCGGCACGAGATTGTCACCCATGTCTTAGGTACAATCTGTCACCCTTGTCTCCGGGCCGGACAGGACCGGACAATGCGATGCGTGGTGGGCGGTGACGGACTCGAACCGCCGACATCCTGCGTGTAAAGCAGACGCTCTACCAACTGAGCTAACCGCCCGTTGCGCGAGAATTATCGCCATACGACGTGAACGCGCAAGTGTCGTGCGGAGTCCCGGGGAAACCAATCCACGCTGATGTTGCAAGGAAGTCGCGCAGCTACGCGATTTGCGATTTGGATGTGCAAAACAAAACAGGTCAGTCGCGTGCGCACTGCCGCGAAACGAAAAAATGTGACATAGTTTTTAAATCGCAGTAGCGGGCCGGATGCCCCATGGGGGACGCATGATACGGACAGCGGTCTTGACGATCACACTCGCCCTTGCCGCCGCGCCGACTGCAATCGCGCAGTTACCGCCGCAACCGCCGCCAGTGAACGGTCCGTCGATATCGTCGGGGACTTCCCAGGAGCGGGCCGCTTGCCATCCCGACGTGATGCGGTTTTGCAAGGCACAGGTGAACGCTAACCCGGACGACGTATTCGGGATTTTGGCGTGCCTGGAGCAGAATCGCACAAGGATCAGTGCCGCTTGCAACACTGTGCTGCTGAATAACGGTCGCTGACGGGACGGCCGGTTGTCGCAAGTCTACGGCCGGCCTTTGGCATCGGCCGTTGCGCGACTTCAGGCGACCTCGGCGTCACTCTCCGCCGGTTCCTCGCCCCAATCGGCGCGCTCCACGTGTTCGGCCAGTCGCACCCACGACTGCGCCAATGTCAACCACAGCGCCTTGTCACTTTCGTCTTCGGACAATCGCGCCATTGCAACGCATTCCTCGGCCCATTTCCGATGATCTTGAGTAGTTCCCATGACACCCTACCAACTGACGCAACACCGCCATGGATAGGACAAGGTAACTGCGGCAGGTGAACGATCACCGCATGACAAAAAGCAGGCAAAACCTGCGAATTGAGGCGTAGCCCGAGCGAAGTCGAAGGGGGCCAATAGGGAACCCCTTGTTGCATCGCAAACGGATAGCTTCCCCGCACTCGTTGGGCGATTTTAGCCAAACGTTCTCGTAAGCCGTCAAATCATTGCTAAATTATTGCTTCTTTGCATGCAAAAATGCCTTAGCTGCACTGCAACAAAAACCATTTTGCGCTGCATCATCGCTCTTATATGTGGTTCCACAGTTCCGGCAATCACTAAAAAAGCAATCAACGCCGGGGAAAGGAATGGTTGACCATGCTTTTGTCCATTGTCCGCTTCCTTCAGGGCTGGAAGCGCTACGGGCAGGCCGTACAAGAACTCGCCAATCTCAGCGACCGCGAATTGGCCGATATCGGCATTACCCGCTCGGACATCCCGCGGCTCGCCTGGGAACACGCCCACAGCTAGCGACCGGCCGCGATAAAACCAGTTCAGAAGAGTCAGCGCCCGCCTCGAACGGGCGCTGATTTTTTTGATGAGTCTTTACTGCGAAGCCGGCTCCATCCCCTTGGCCTTGATGATCGGCAGTGCGTCGGGGCTCGTCAAAAACTTGGCAAAAGCCTTCGCAGCAGCGCTGTCCTTTGCAGCAGCGCTGACCCCGGCGGAGTAGACCGTGAAGTTCTGAATTGCCGCCGGCAGCGGCCCGACCAGAACTGCGCCCTTGACCGCCAAGATCTCGCTGATCTGGTGGATGCCGATTTCGGCCTCGCCATCGACAACGTGCGCGGCGACCTCGCCGCCTTGCACCAGTACGGCCTTGGCGTTGACCGCTTCCGCGATACCGAGCCGCTCCAACAGCTTGCCGACATAAATGCCGCTCGATCCCCCGGCCTTGGGATCGATATAGGCGACCGACTTGGCCGCCAGGAGCGTTCGCTTAAACGCTTCCACTGTACTGATATCGGGCAGCGGGGTGCCCGCTTTCACAACCACGCCAACGCCAGTCTTGGCCAAATTGACACGGCTGCCGGCCACGACTTTGCCCTCCTTGATCAGGCCGTCGATCGCTTCCGGGGTAAGGATCGCGACGTCAAATTGCTCTTCGCCGCTGCGGATCAGTTTGAGGTGCTGGCCGACGGTCTGATAGGTCATAGCGACCTTGTTGCCGCTCTCCTTCTCATACTGCGCAGCGAGCGGCGTGAGCACCTGCTTGAAGGCACCGCCGCTGATGACCGTGATTTCGGTGGCTTTGGCATATTGTGACATGGCGAGTGTGAGCGCTGTTGCGAGGATCGTTGAAGCGAACTGCATGGCCTCTCCTAAAGGATGATCCCTACCGGGTTTGTCGTGGATCTGATCCCGGGCGGCAACTCATTTTCGAAAACGACCATGCTTGAACCGGACATGAGCCGACAGTCGGCTCGCCAACCTTAATCGGGCTTGTGCAAAGGGGGAAGGCGGGTTGGCGGCGAACCTTCGGGAGTGCTAACGGGGCGCCATGGCGGTACTTGCACTGACAGAGACTGCTGCGCGTCTACCGGCACGCGGCGCGTTGCTGGGTCTCGATCTCGGCACCAAGACCATAGGAGTCGCTGCCAGCGACGCCGATCGACGCCTGGCGATGCCGGTCGAAACCATCGCTCGGGTGCGTTTCAGCCTTGACGCCGAGCGTATTCTCACGCTTGCCACCGAGCGCAGCGCGGTCGGCTTCGTGCTTGGGCTTCCGATCAACATGGATGGCACGGAGGGTCCCCGCGCCCAATCGACCCGGGCCTTCGCGCGCAATCTTGCCAAGCTGACCATCCTACCGATCGCACTATGGGACGAACGATTGTCGACGGCGGCCGTGGAGCGCGCGCTGATCGCCGCTGACACGAGCCGCGCCAAACGCAAAGCCGTGATCGACCAGCACGCCGCCGCCTATATCCTCCAAGGCGCCCTTGATCGCCTTGGCCAAGCGCTCAGCATCCCCGGATCGTAAAACGGCATTGCCCAGGGCGGCGCCAGCCCGAGCCGTACGGCCCCGAGAATGGAAACAGGCCGTAGCGGGTGTTCGGTACCAGATCGTAATAGCCGCCTGTCGCAACTCCAGGCACGACATCGTAGTAGGCTCCGGGCGCGTAGCCGTAATACGCTGTGGGTGCATAATAATCACCCTGAGCATAATCGCTGTAGCCGTCATACGGCGAAGCTGCGCCCGCCATCGCAGCGCCCAACGCGAGACCAGCTACCCCTACTCCGATTGCCGGGCCCGCGCGCCAGTGCGGGGCTCCAACGGCGGCGCCGGTGTGCCAGCGAGGGGCGGCAGAACCCGCGGTCGTTGTCGCCAGTGA
>JASHQI010000069.1 GCA_030037645.1 Xanthobacteraceae bacterium | reverse complement strand
CTTACGATGTCCGAATGCAGCGCCAAATACAAAGCGGCCAAGACCGCCGGAACTCTCAACGGCATGAAGTGGAATGACTTCCGCAAAGCACAGTGCGGCTCCACGGCGAGTGCCGCACCGTCATCGGCGCCCACGCCGGCTACGGCAACGGCGCCAATGGCGCCCGCACCGAAGCCAATGACAGCGCCGGCTGCTGTCGGCAACGCAGTCTTCCCGAACGCCATTGACCCAAAATATTCAAAGGACTCGGCGGGCAAGGCACGCAGGGAAACCTGTCTCGATCAGTACCGGGCCAATAAGGCAAGCAACGGTAACGGCGGCCTGAAATGGATCGAGAAGGGCGGCGGCTATTACAGCGAATGCACTAAGCGCCTGAAGGGTGCGGCCTGACGAGCTGCAGTAGCTAGCCGGCGGACCACTGCGGCTGGCGAACGAAAAAGAACGGAGCGATGCCACGCTCCGTTTGTATTTGGCTCGTGGTCGGTCGCTATTGCAGCAACTCCGACACCTTGCCTTTCTTGTCGCGACCCTGCGCGTAATACTGGCCGATATTGCGCATCAGCGCCGCATCCGACACGGAATAGATCACGGCGTCGGTCTTGCCGGTATTGATGTGACGGCGCCACAGGAAGTTGGGCACGACAAACAAATCGTTGTGACCCCACTCGAACCGCTTGCCGCCGACCTCGGTCGCACCGGTGCCTTCGATGACCACGTAATAAGTGCCGGCAGTCTCGCGCTTGAACTCGGTCTCTTCTCCCGGACGCAGAAGCTGCGCCGAATAGTTTAGCGTCTTGAATACCGGCTCGCCGGTCACCGGATTGACGAAATCGACCTTGATGCCCTCGTGGGCGTCGCCTTTCTCCTTGCGCAAGCTGTGCAGCATCTCCAGCACATCCTCGCCGCGATAATGGAACAGCGGCGCTGGTGCATGGCCGACGCCGCGCTGGTGGTTCACGAAGGCCGGCTTGATGCCGCCGTGACCATAGAGGCTGCGAGAATAGCCCTCGGCGACGGTAACCGCCTGGACATTGGTGTTGCCCTGCGCACCCGGCATGTTGTGATCGACCCAGGCGGCATCGAGGAATTCCATCAACGGCCAGTCAAGGGTGTCGATCCAGATGACCGGTTCCTCGGAATCGTTGCCGTGGTCGTGCCAGGTGCCGTTTGGCGTCAGGATGAGATCGCCGCGGTTTGCGGTGACGCGCTCGCCTTCGACGACGGTATAGCCACCCTTGTTGGAAAGAATCGTGCGGCTCGCATTCGGCGAATGCAGGTGCACTGGAGCGACGTCGCCGGGATTGTAGATCGAGATCGCGCAGCGGATCGTGTTGGTGACCTGCAGCCGGCCGTTCAATCCGGGATTGAGCAGCAAAATGCTCTGACGATCTGCAAATTCAATCGGCGAAACGTCGGCCTTGGTGGCGATTTCGGAAATCTGCTTCAAGTAGCCGCTGTATTCGTTCCACTTCCACATGTGCGGAAGCGTCTTCATCTGATTGACGGCGACGCGGCCGGTCGCGAGTTCGCCGGAACCCTCGCCGCTTGTGGCGCTGAACCAGGGCTTTTGCGCGGGTGCATTCGCCTGCGTGCGAACCCAGATGTTATGTTTGCCGGCCTCGGTGTTGATGGCCTCCATCAGTTCGCGTGCTTTGTTGGAAAGCCCGCCCGGGGCAGGGGCCTTCATTGTCACCGTGGCCATGACGTTTTCTCCTGTATAGCGGGGACCATTTGCGTCCCTATTGGCAATACGGCCTGGCATGCCGGAAGTAAAACCGGCAGCAGGCCTTTGTATGAGGTATAGTTATCCGCAGGATGTTTGCAAAGGCGTCTAAACCGCGCGCAGCGATGCTTACCCTTGCGAAAAGGCATGGCCGACACGGTTGATTTGGTTGGGATCTATGACGGCGTCGGGCTCAGCCGGCAGCCAGGAAATCCCGGACTGCACGGGTGAATTCGGCCGGGCGTTCCATATTGGAGATATGGCCGGCACCGGGAAGCTCGACGAACCGCGAGCCGTTGAGTTGCTCGTGCAGCTTGCGCATGGCGGCTGGCGCAGCTCCGTCCTTCTCACCGACCAGGAAGAGGACCGGCAATTTCACCGTGGCAACGGCAGTGGCATAGTCGTGAGTTGCGAGAGCCGCGGCGCAGCCGATAAAGCCGTTGACGGGCGTGGCGCGGACCATGGCGCGGACCTTGTCGACATGCGGCGGGTTTTTTGCAAGCGTCTCGGCCGGAAACCACCGTGCCACCGTCGACTCCACCAGCGCCTCGATGCCCTGCTGCTGCGCGATCGCGATGCGCTCCTCCCATTGCTGACTGCTTTGCGGCGTCGACCGGCAGGGCGAGTCGCAGACGATGATGCGATGGAACCGCTCGGGATGACGCTCGGCAAGGCCCAGTGCGGTGGCTCCGCCCATCGATAGACCGGCGAAATGCGCTTTCTTGATCCCCAGCGCGTCGAGCAGAGCGACGGCGTCCGCGAGCAGCGTGTCGAATGGATAACGGCCTGCCGGCGCCTCCGTGCCGCCGTGCCCGCGCTGGTCGTAGCGCAGCACGCGAAATGAATTCTTCAGTGCTGCGGCCTGCTCATCCCACATGGCGATCGAGGTTGCGAGTGAATTTGAAAACACCAGCCACGGCGCGCCTTCGGCGCCGTCGATCTGATAATTGATGGTGATGCCGTTGGCCTTGATCTTCATGGTCGTTCTTTCCTGAATTTGTAGGGTGGGCATCGCGCGATACCGCACGGCCGCGTGGGCAAAATTGCTTGCGCGCGATGCCCACGCGGACACGCCGGGCGGACAATTTTGTCCACCCTACGCATGCGGCAAAAAATCCTCGAGTAACGCAAGCAGCGGTTCCGGGCCCTGGGTTGGCATGAAATGACCGGCTTCGATCAGTTCGAAACGGGCACCGGGAATCTTTTTCGCCAACTCCGCGGAGCCGGCATGCGGTCGCACGGTGTCGTGGCGGCCGGCAACGACCATTGTCGGGCAGCGGATTTGCGGCAACATGTGCAGCATGTTGGTGCGCGCGAGCGCGCGGAATCCATAGCCGAATCCGACCGGATCGTTGCCAAGATAGCGACCGCGATAGGCATCATAGGCTGCGCGCTCGCCAAGATGCGGCGGGTAGGAAAGAGCGAGCGTCGTCGGCAGCGACGCTCGCATGCCCTCGCGCATCGCGAACGCCGCGCGTTCGTCAAGCGCCGCCGCGCGGCTCGGATCGACCCCCGGCGCCGGATTGCACAGCACCAGCGCGCCTACTTGATCGGGATGTGTTTCCAGAAAGCGCAAGGCTTGTGTGGCCGCGGCAGCAACGGTGACGAAATGATAGGGCGGCGCAAGACCGCATCCTTTGGCCAGCGCCTCAAAATCATCGACCAACACGTCGTTGGTGAATTCCTGCCTCACTTTTTCCGAAAGCCCGGCGCCGCGCTGGTCGTAGCGCAGGACGCGCGATCGTGCGGCAAGGCGCGGGGCGACGGCGTCCCACGAATTGAGCGTGCCGCCAAGCTCGTGCATCAGCACCACGACGGGCCCGCGCGTACCGGCGACCTCGTAGTGCAGGCTCACGCTGTTGGCATCCATAAACGGCATGGGCGACCCCTATAGACCGACACTGCCGGGACACTAGCCGAGGAGATGGTCAAGCGAATAGAGGCCGCCGCCGTGAACGAGAACGTAGAATGTGGCGATCGTCCACATCACCGTGTATTCGAGCCCGAGCCTGTTCCAAAAATACCTGCCGACGCGCCAGCGTTCCACGTCGGCAACGAGCAGAAAAATCAAGACCACCGCGGCGACAGGGCGAGTGAACAATCCGACGGCCAACAGCGGTCCGCCGACAAGCTGCGTAATCGAAATCGCCGGCGCCCACACAGCGCCGGGTCGATAGCCCCCCGCATCGAGCTGTTTGGCGAGCTCGCTGATATTGTGCGATTGCACGCCGGTATTGGGAAAAAATCCGAAGGTGTTGCGCAGCCCATGCGGTACAAGCGCAAGGCCGACCGCGATGCGCAACAGCGCATCGGCAAAAGGTGCGAGCGTCTGGTAAAGCGAGGACACTTGCGCGGTGACCATGTGTGCTGTTCGCGTCTGGCTTGCGATGCAATCAATCCGTCCGCTCGTCCCCCATCACGCCGGCGAGCGCCCAGTTCTCCTTCGGCACCTCCTGAAGGATGACATGGAGATTATCCGGCTTGGCGCCCGCATGCTTAACCATGGCGTCGGTGATGGCACGCACCAGAGCGCGCTTTTGCTGCGAGGTGCGGCCGGTATACATTTGTACCGTCACGACGGGCATATCGTATGTCCTCCTTGGCGATCATTTTCGATTCGACGCGCGGCCCGCTCAATGCGCCATCAGCACGGGCAGCTTTGCATTGGCGAGGATGTGCCGCGTAGTGCCGCCGAAAATCATCTGACGCAAGCGGCTTTGCGTATAGGCGCCCTTGACGATCAGATCGCAACCGAGCTCGTCGGCCTTCCTAAGGATCGTCTCGCCGGCATTGCGCTTGATGCTGGGCTTGAGTGTCATGGTTTCGGCGGCGATGCCGTTTAACTTCAGGGATCGTGCCATTTGTTCGCCGCTTGGACCCGCGACAGTGGCGCCCTCGACCGTGCAAATGGTGATGCGCTCGGCGACGCGTAAGAGCGGCATGGCGTCCGCCACGGTTCGCGCCTGTTCTGTCGAGGCGTTCCAGGCGATCAACACATTGGTGCCGAGCGAGCGCGGCGAGGAGGGCGGTGCGATCAACACCGGCCGACCGCTCTCGAACAGCGCGGATTCCAGCGTGACCATGGAAGGACTCTGCCACTCATCACCGGGCCGCGCCAAAACGATCATGTCGAAAACGCGCCCGTAGCTGCCGACGAAATCGTGGCCGCTTGGCGCATCCTTGCTCCATGCCCACGACAACGACGTCTGCGTTGCGTCCGTGCGCAGCGCGATATGGTGACTCTCCATGAACGTGCGGAATATTTCCTCCGCGTGACGCACCATTTCGGCGTCGTTTTCCTTCACCGCAACCATGGTCAAGCCGCTGTCCGGGTCCATGGCGACGAGATCGGCCACCGCCGGGCGCAGCGGAAAACCCTCGATGTACGAATCGAATTTCCGCGCCAACAGCAGCGCCGTATCCAAGGCCGACAGCATTGACGCATTGTGCTCGGTAGGAACGAGAATGGCCTTCATGCGCACGCCCCACATGCCCCCGGCCAAGCCGGCGGGTCGCTTCCCGTGACCGGGACTTCCCCCGAGCAATCATACTGCCGCGCGGACGCGTGCCGGACAAGCTCCCGCTGCGATTTTTATCCTGGCGGTTCGGTCGGAATTCACGAGCTATCTCGCCGAGAGTTGAAATTTGCGAGCATATCGGCGAGCGCAACCGGTTCCACAATCACCGACCTTTAAAAAATCCGACCATGATCGCCCCACAAGCTGGGGCGGTTTGGTCGCAAAAAATGGGCATACCGTTTCTGGTTGGTGATCTTCGACTCTTGCCGCCTCCTGACCTCTACAACCATACTGCCGTCCGATCATGATTTGCGAGTAATACCCATGCCCGATTTGCTGATCGACGACGATGGCCCGGTGCGCGTCCTGACGATGAATCGGCCACAAAAACGCAATGCGTTGAACATGGTGCTCAGCGAGGCGTTGCTCGAGGCGCTTCGGGCGGCGGAGGACACCGACGCTGTGCGCGCCATCGTATTGACCGGGACGCCGCCGGCGTTTTGTGCCGGCGCCGACCTCTCAGAGTTCGCCGACCTTGTTGCGGCCAACGACAGGCTGGTCGAGCGCCGCGCTCAGTTGACGATGGACTTGCACGGTAGCTTTTCGACGCTCACCAAGCCCGTGATCACCGCGATCAACGGCGCGGCAATGGGTGGCGGTGCCGGTCTCGCGCTCGCGGGCGATATAGCCGTGATGTCGAGCACGGCAAAACTCGGCTATCCGGAAGTCAAACACGGCATCGTCGCCGCCGTCGTGATGGCCAACCTGGTGCGCAATGCCGGCCGCAAGGCGGCCTTCGAGCTGGTCGCAACCGGCGAACCGATCGCTGCCGCGCGCGCCTTGAGCCTCGGCTTGGTCAATCGCGTGGCCGCGCCGGATAGGCTGATGGATGAAGCTATTCAACTCGCCGGTGCCGTGTCGGCGGTTGCACGGCAAGCCATGGCCGCAACCAAGCGATTATTCTATCGCGTCGCCGAATTACCGTTCGACGACGCGCTCGTAGAGGGCGCCAAGATGAACAGGAGCATGAGGGCCTTTCGCAAGGACGCATGATCGGACGCAGGTGCGTTCTTTCACCAATCCGCAATAAAGATGGCGGACAATGGCTCAATGAACGGCTTCGCCGTGGCCGCCGATGTCGAAAATCGGATAAACGGACGCGGCTGGGCTTTGTGCAGCCCGGGCCGCCGCACGCGATGGGGGCTACAGCCATGGGGTTTAACCCCGCCGTCTGGCGATCTCGATCGACGGAGCGCGCACGCGTTCTTTTGATCTGCCCGCATTGCGGCCAAGAAACGCCGGAATATGTCGACGAACTTCGCGGCGTGACGTCTTACCGTTGTCGTGGGGACGGCTGCGATTATCGTTTCGACCTGATTGCGGGCGCCGAGGATTTTTCTGCAACTCAGAGCGAATAGACGGATCGGTGCACGGCCTGCGCCGCAGTTTTCACCAGCGCGACCGGTTCGGTGAAAGCGGCGACGCCGAGCGCGCGCAATTTCTCGATTGCCTCCTCCACGGTCATCTGGCGGGTCGCGGCGTGGCCGGCCGCGATGCCGACGAACAGCGGCTTCGGCAACGGCTCGGCGGCAAGCCATAAGGTGAGCGCGTCGATACGCTCGGCCAGCGAACGCGACGCGATCGTGGTTTGAAAAATGATCGCCTTGATGTTGGGCCTCGCCGCGAATTTCCGCGCAATCTTCAGTCGTTCCGTCATTGTCTCGTCGGGCGCACCGCGGATGTTGTCCATGAAAGTCGCGGCGTGCATGCCGTGGTCAGCGATGAGGTCCATCATCATCATGCCGAGGCCGGCGCCGGAAGTGACCAGCACAACGTCGCCGTCGGTCTCGACGAGCTGAAACCCAAGCTCGTGCGCTTCGCGTTCGAGCTTCGTCAGCGCCCCTGCCGCCAGCGTTCGGCTCACCCCGAATTCGTCCGGGTCATGGCGGAAATCGGCGCTGTCGTCGCGAACGATCTTGGCGTCGCACGCGACAAGATTGCCGTCCTTGGTCAAGGCCAGAGGATTGATCTCCAACAGCTCCAAATCCTCGCTTCGGAACACCTGCGGGAGCCGCGCAGCGTAACGCGCCACGCGCACGGCGAGATCACGCGGGAAAAGCCCCGACAGGGCGGCAAATATCTGTTCTGGGGTCGTCCGCACAGCGTAATCGAGCGGAATGCGTGCGAGCCTTGCGGTCGATTCGACGTTCTCACCGCCCTCGGGCGCCACCAGGAGTTCGAGCCGCTGCTTGCTGCCATCGATACGGATCGCAAGAAAAATCTCGCGGGCGATCGGCACAGACTCTTCAAGAAGAAGTGGCGTGCTGGCGCTATCGAGCGCCGGCAGGATGAGGCGCCGCGCGTCGCGAAAATCGGAAACCTTATCGAAGCGCCGGATTAGGCCGCGCTTGCCGCGGCCGCCTTCAAGCAGTTGCGCCTTGAGAACAAATCCCGGCCATGCGGCCGCACTGTCCGGCGGCGCCGCGCCGGCAGCGAGCAGCACGCCGCGCGGCACCGCGATCCCATGGCGGCGCAGCAAGGCTTTTCCGTCGACCTCGGCGAGACGCATAATAGAGCCCCTATGCGCCGGCCGGCGCCTAGACGCGGGAATTTAGCGCATGTCGGGGTCAACGCGCCTGCCGTTTCTCGATCCAGAGCCATGGCGAGTGGCGGTTATGGCCCCGACCGGACGTTACGCGCGCAACCAGGTCGCCGGCATGTTCGAGGCCGGCACACCGCTCAGTGGCGGCGTTGCGCTTGGCCGGGGCGGTACCACTATGAATGGCCTGCCGCTTTACGATCGCATCGAGGATATTCCTGAACGACCGAATATCGCCGTGATCTATGCGCCGGCCGAAGGCGTCCTTGACGCGGTCGCGGCGTGCGCCGCGGCCCATCTCCCGACCATCATGGCAGTGGCCGAATATGTGCCGGTACACGATGCGCTCGCTGCGGCAGCGCTGGCGCGCGAGGCGGGAAGTTGGTTGATCGGCCCGAACACGCTCGGCATTTTTGTGCCCGGCCGCGGCCTTCTCGGCTCTATCGCGCCGAGCTTTTGCAAGGCCGGACGTGTCGCGCTGATCGTCCGCAGCGGCACGTTGGCGCTGGCGATGGCGCGGCAGTTGACGCTTGCCGGTATCGGCCAGCGCATCGTCGCCCATATCGGCGGCGACAGTGTGATTGGCCGCAACCCGCACGAATATTTGCAAGCGCTCGCCGACGACGAGGCGACGTCGGCTGTCCTGTTCTGCGGCGAGATCGGCGGCGATAAGGAATATGCATTCGCCGAAGCCGCGCGCAGTTTTCCCAAGCCGGTTTACGCCATGGTCGTCGGTCGGCATGCGCCGGCGCAGAAGCAGATGGGGCATGCCGGCGCGCTGATCGGCAGCGCGCGCGAAGGTGCCGCGGCAAAACTTGAGGCCCTTGCCGCCGGCGGCTGTCGGATTGTGAAAGGGCCCGAGGAAGCGGTGGCGGCACTCTCGGAGCTGGGAAATGATTGACCGCGATATCCGTTGATTCGCGCGAAAGCGGGAATTTAACGAGTCTCACGGGCGCCATTGTTGCGACGAAGGATCCTCGGTATCCGCTTGTGCGGGGACGAGCCGACAAGCCAAGGGCGTTAGATGAAGCTGCACTGGTCGCCGCGCTCGCCATTCGTGCGCAAGGTCATGATCGTCGTTCATGAGCGCGGGCTTGTCGAGCGCATCACCTGCGTGCGCACCGTCGCCGCCATGACCCGACCCCACGTGGAACTGATGAAGGACAATCCATTGTCGAAGATTCCGACGTTGGTGCTCGAAGACGGCGTGGCAATCTACGATTCGCCAGTGATCTGCGAGTATCTCGATGCGCTTGATGGCAGCCCGAAGCTTTTCCCGACCGAGGCCAAAGCGCGCCTCACTGCGCTGCGCCGTCAGGCGCTCGGCGATGGTCTCCTGGACCTCTTGGTGCTCGCTCGCAACGAACGCGAGCGCCCCCAGCCCTCGGAGGCGTATCTCGAAAGCGTAGCCGTGCGCACGGCGGCTGTGCTCGACAGTTTAGAGCAGGAGGGTGGGGCGCTCGCCGCCGCGCCGTTCAGCATCGGCCATATCGCAATCGGCTGCGCACTGAGCTACCTCGATTTTCGCTTTGCCGAACAGGATTGGCGCAAAGATCATCCGCGCATCGCATGCTGGCACTACGCGTTCGCCGCGCGCCCCTCGGTGCGAGCCACGGAGCCGATCGACGATTCGTAAGCGGCCTCATCCCAAGGTCGGATCGAGCACGATCTTTCCCTGGCCCTCGTACTTCTCAACCATGCGATGCGCCTCGATCGCGCGCGACAACGGCAAGACGCGCTCGATCTGGGGAACCACTTTCCCCTCGGCCGCCGCGGCCAGGCAGTGCGGCAGGTCAGCGGGTGTGAAACCGGGCATGCCCTTGATCGTGATGCGCTTGTGATAAAGATGCGAGAAGTCGATGGAAACATTCGGCCCGCCATGTGCGCCGGCGGTGACGAGTCTGCCCAGATACCCGATGGTGCGGAAGGCGAGCGGCAGCACCGCGGGATTGGCGATATTGTCGTAAAGGACATTGACGCCTTTGCGGCCGGTGATGCGCATCACCTCTTCGAAGATGTTGTGCGTTGCGTAGTTGATGCCGTGATCGGCGCCGAGCTTTTGTCCGAGCGCGACGCGCTCGTCGGAGCCCGCTGCCGCAATCACGCGCGCACCGATCACGTTCTTGGCGATCTGGATGCCGACCGTGCCGAGATTGCCGCCCGCGCCCATGATCAACACGGTCTCGCCCGCTTTGAGCTCGGCAACATGCATGAGCAGATTCCACGCCGTGGGCACATGGCGCATGACGACAGCGGCGCGATGAAAGTCGAGATTTTTCGGGATCGCGATGCCGGCACAGGCCGGCACTGCGACCAGTTCGGCAAATCCGCCGGGTCGCTTGATGCCCATCATGCCCTCCGGCCCGCGGTAGTCGCGACCGTCCTCGGCGCACAGCTCGAGCGGCATGGTGCCCGCGGCGGCAACGCGGTCGCCGACGCGCCAGCGGCTGACCTGGGGCCCGACCGCGTCGACGATGCCGGCGCAATCCACCCCGGGGATCAGCGGCAGAACAGGCCCGCGATAAGTCTCCCGGCCGGCGCGCAGGCTTACATCCAGGACGCGATTGACGGTCGCGGCGTGGACCTTGATGCGGATCTCGCCGGTGCGCGGCACCGGATCGGGGACCTCCTCGTAACGCAACACTTCGGGTGGACCGTATTCATGAATGACGATTGCCTTCATACCTGTTCCTGACTGTGGCTACGTGATGCCGAGGCTTGCGCCTGCGTCACTCGCGATGCGTCCTCATTTCACGTACCATGCCGGAGGCCATATGACATCATCGAAGCGCGGGTCGGAGACCGCAGCGCAAGACGGAGTGATGCGCCATGGGTTCTTCCGAACAGGAGTTTGCCGACAAGGTCGCCTGCGCTGAATTGATCGCGGCTTGGGGCGTTTATCGCGATCAGGGCAAATGGGCGGAATTGCGTGGCACGTTCACGCCCGACGGTCACATTTCCATCTCGTGGTTTCGCGGACCGTTCGAGCAATTCGTCGAGCGATGTCGCGTCAGCTTTGCCGCCGCCCATAGCTGGTCGCGCCATCATCTGTTTCCGCCAACCATCAAGCTTAACGGCGATCGCGCCGTGGCCGAGACACCTGTCATCATCCGGGTGCGGCAAAAGTTCAACGGTATCGGCGTCGATCTCACGTCATGCTCGCGCTTCCTCGACCGAATGGAGCGTCGCGGCGGCTCCTGGCTCATCGCCGAGCGTGCCGCCATCTACGAGCGCGATCGGCTCGACCCGGTCGAGCCGTCGAGGGCCTTCGACGAATTATTCGCGGCTGCGAACACCTCGCAATATCCGGAACAGTACCGCTACATGGCATTCCGCCTCGCCCACTCCGAGGGCCGCTCGCTTGCGTCGGTGATCTATCGCGACCGGGGTGCGGAAACTGCCGACCTTTATGCGCGGTATTCCGATTTTCTCGCCGGCAAGGGAATCTTGACGACGGCCCGCAGCCCGGGTTAGCCGCGAAAGACTTTGGAGTCCGTTATGGCGGTCTATACCGATGTTGCAGCGGAAGATCTCGCCCGCTTTCTCGCCGGCTATGAGATCGGCGAACTGCTGGCCTACAAGGGCATCGCCGAGGGTGTCGAGAATTCGAATTTTTTGGTCCATACCAGCCGCGGCAATTTCATCCTTACGCTCTATGAACGGCGTGTTGCCGAAGGAGATTTGCCGTTCTTTCTCGCGCTGATGGAGCACTTGGCAAGGCGCGACA
>JASHQI010000068.1 GCA_030037645.1 Xanthobacteraceae bacterium | reverse complement strand
ATACGAACGACCGGCTGACACACCAAAAGAGCAATTCGCTGAACTGTATGCGCGGTTTGTCGGCCAGGCGATCCAAGATGCCTATAGTCATCCGGATCAATCCGCCGCGCAGATCGATGCGCAGAGGGCCTTTGCGCTAGCAAATTACACCTGGAGCGGCCGCGCCGCGGAATGGGAGGCATTGTTTGCCGATCTTTTGCATCAGCCAGTGCGAACGATGGCGCCGCGAAGAAATGACCCCTGCCCCTGCTCCTCCGGTCGAAGGTTCAAGCATTGCTGCGGCGCATTCGTTTGACATTGGGGAGAGCCAAGCGCCAACACGCGCCTGAACAAGAGCATGATCCCGAAAAGTGGAACCCGGTTTTCGGAAAAGATCATGCTCAATCAAAATGCTAAGGCCCGTTTCGGTGCAGGCTTCACGCCGCCATCGCCGTCGCCGGTGCCGCGCCGTTGCTGCGCAGCCAATCGCGCGCCGCCCGCTGCGCGGCGGCAATCTCTGACTCCGACATCTGATTGGCAATTTCACGGCGCAAACGAATCGCCTCGGTATTGCCTTTCACGGCCGCCAGATTGAAAAACTTGTGCGCCGAGACGAGATCGACCGGCACGTCACGGCCGACCGAATACATCATACCGAGTTCGAACAGCATGTCGGCGGCCGCCGCACCTGTGCCGAGCGGCGCCGTGCCACTGTCGAGAATTTCAAACCGAGCCATCTGTACTCCCCTGTCCACACCTCGTTACGCGTACGCTTTGGCGCGTCGCCGGCTGTTACGCCCCCGAGACAATGCGCCGATAATCGTCGGAAGATTTGAACGGTGGTTTAAGTAATGCGATGAATCGAGTCTGAACCGTGCAGACGATGATTTGCGCACCGCAGGCAAGGAGGCATTAAGCAAGGCCGCGCCGGCAAACGCATCGGCTAAAGAACTTTGCAAGACCGGCGGCCTCGATTATCCTTTTCGTCTTATGAACGCAGAGGGGTCGAGACAACCATGAGTAAACTTCGCCTGACCGCAGTCGCGCTTTGGCTTTCAACGATTGGGCTATCGATAGTGGGTCCTAACGCCGTGGTCTCGGCGCTTGCCGCCAGTGCGACCGGCACCTGGTACACGGCCGGCAACGACAGCCAGGTCCGCATTGTCAATTGCGGCGGAGCGCTGTGCGGCTCAATCGTATGGCTTAAAGTGCCGAACGACCCGGCCACCGGCAGGCCGAAAACCGACAAGAACAATCCCGATCCGAGCAAGCAGAACAAGCCGCTGCTCGGCGTCCAGATCGTGCTCGGGATGAAACCGAGCGGCACGCCCAATCAGTGGAACGGCGACGTTTATAATTCTCAAGACGGCAAAACCTATAGCGGCTCCTTCACCCTGGTCGGTGCCAACACCGCCGAACTCAAAGGCTGCGTACTCGGCGGGTTGTTTTGCAAATCGCAGACCTGGACGCGCGCGAAGTGAAGAGCGCCATGGCGCTTGCTGCGGCGATGTGAACGCGCGTTCTCGGGCCCTACGTCGGTTTGACGGCAAAGGTCCGTGGCGCCTCGCCGCGCTGCGAGCATTCCCACATCGTGGTGTAGGCGGCCTCCATGTGCCGAGTGAAGCGCCCGGTATCAAACAGCGGGAAGACCTGACGGTTGCGCGCGAGCTTTTGTTTCAGCGAGACGCACAGCGCAGGCTCCCGTGCGATCTTCAGCGCGAGGGCTTCATAATCCTCCAATGACGCGGTGATGAGCTCGGGAAGTCCCACCGCCTTGAGCAGGCTTGCCGCAACGCGGCCGACGAATGTCGATCCGAGACATGTCAAAACCGGGACGCCCACCCACAGCGCATCGCTTGCCGTGGTGTGGGCATTGTAGGGCAGCGTATCGAGAAGCAAATCGGCTTGGCGATGGCGCGCCAGATGTTCAGCAGGCGGCACGCGCGGCGCGAACACCAACCGCTCCGGCTGCACGCCTCGGCGCCCGGCCTCACGGCGAAGGTTGCGCGCCGCCACGCTATTTTCCTCGAACAGCCACAGCACGCTACCGTCGACATGCCGCAACAGCCTCATCCAGATATCGAACAGCGCCGGTCTAATCTTGTAGGAATTATTAAAGCAACAAAACACAAAACCTTCGCTCGGCAAGGACAGCTCCTGTCGTGTCGGTGTTTGTTCGCCAATCCGACGCGAACTGTCGTTGGCATAATAGCTGTCCGGCAGCCAGGCGATCTGCTCCGTGTAAAATGTCGCCTCATCGGGAGGGATGACGGTCTGATCGGCGACGATGTAGTCGATATAGCTGGCGGCCATGGTACCCGGAAACCCCAGATAGCTGACCTGAACCGGAGCAGGCCGCAGCGCAAACACCGCGGTCCGCGAATGCGTCGTATAACCCATCAGATCGACCGCAATATCGATCTCGCGGGAGCGCAGGATTTCAGCGATATCGCGACTGCTGCTCAATTCAACATCGAGAAAATTCTCAAAGGTCTCCCGCAACCTCCGCTGCATGTCGTCGCCAACCGCGGCGCCGAGCGACACGGCCGTTGTCTCGAAGCGGGATCGATCGTGAGCCTCGAACATTCCCGCAGTGAGATGAGCCATCGGATGATTACGGAAGTCCGCAGAAACGTAAGCCAGGCGGATACGATCGTGGCGATAGCGCTCGCCGCGCCAGAGCGGCCGTTCCGCGGGCGGGCACTGGTCGGCCGCAAAAATCTCGGCGCATTTGCGCTGCTCGGCGGGCGACCCTGAAACAGCGAGCATTCGGAAGGGATCCGATTTAACGGCTCTCTGCGTGACCGCGTTGATCAGCTCGGCGCACTCGGACTCCAGATTGTTCCAGTCGCAAATCTGCATTTTGGCGGCAAGGCACGCTCCTTGGGCATAATCCGGATTGAGCGACAGTGCCTTGCCGTAAGCGGCAACAGCTTCCTCGTAGCGCTTAAGCTCAAAGAAAACACGCCCGCGGCCGTACCAGGCGCCGGAGAGGTCGGGTTTCAACGCGAGCGCCCTGTCGTAGGCAGCCAAGGCCTCATCGTAACGATTGAGCTGGTGCAAGACACTGCCGCGGCCCAAATGCGCCTCGGCGAGGTTCGGCTGCAAGGCGAGCGCGCGATCATAGCTTTCGATCGCTTCGATGAGGCGCTTGAGCTCGAGGAGAACGTTGGCGCGGCAGTTCCATGCCTCGGCAAAATCCGGCGCGAGTTCGACAGCCGCATTGCAGTGAATGAAGGCTTCCTCGGAGCGCCGCTGCCGGGATAGAACAATCCCGAAATTGATGTGCGCCAATACAGATTGCGGACTGAGCGACAGCACCTTCTTGTACGTCGCGGCCGCAGCCGCATCGTCTCCAAGTTCACTTTGCAACCGGCCGAGATTGATCAACGCATCGGCCGAGTTCGGCCTGACCCGCAACGCGTCCTTGAGGCGGCTCAGCCCGGCGGCGAAATTGCCGCGCTGCCCTTCGATGACGCCGAGCATGTGCAGCGCCTCGAATTGCCTTCTATCGCTTTCAAGCACGAGCTTGCAGAGAATCTCAGCCTGACCAATGTCCCCCGCCTGGTGAGCGGCGAAGGCGCGCGCAAGCATTTGCCGCTGGGATGGCTGCATGGCGAGGTGCGATGTACCTTACAGCGCTGCAGCCCCGCAAGCCTTAGAGCATGATCCGGAAAAAACTGCGCTCGGATTTGATCCGAGCGTGGGCACTGGTTCTCCGAAAAGATCATGCTCCATCAGAATGCCAAAGCGCCAAATTGATTCAGCTTGAAGGGATGGCGTTCTGGCGGCTCGGTTTTGGCTTACCGCGCCCGTTGGCCGAATAGTACCGCGCGCACCTTCGGATCGTGCATGTCGACGGCGGATGCGGCTTCGATGCGGATGGCAAACGCACGCTTGACGGCGGGGCGGGCGCGGATCGTTTCGAACCAGCGCCTTAGATGCGGAAAGCGTGCAAGGTCCTGGCCTTGCCGCTCGGCCAACCTGACCCAGCCGACGCAGGCCATGTCGGCAATGGAATAGCGGCCGGCCAAGAATTCACGCTTGGCGAGACGTTGGTTCATGACGCCGTAGAGTCGATTCACCTCGTCGGTGTAGCGCGCGACCGCGTAAGCGATGATCTCAGGCGCGTAACGGCGGAAGTGGATGGCCTGACCCGCCATCGGGCCAAGCCCGCCCACTTGCCAGAACAGCCACTCATCGACGGCGACGCGGGCGCGCTCGTCCCGCGGATAGAACTTTCCAGTCTTGCGGCCGAGATATTGCAGGATGGCGCCGGATTCGAAGACGGCGATCGGTCGCCCGCCCGGCCCCGAGGAATCGACAATCGCCGGAATTCGATTGTTCGGAGAGATCGCCAGAAATTGCGGGGCGAACTGCTCGCCCTTCGAAATATCGACTGGACGCAACATGTAAGGCAGGCCGCATTCTTCGAGCATGATCGAAATCTTCCAGCCGTTCGGCGTCGGCCAGTAATAAAGCTCGATCGGCGCGTCGTTGCGCGGCCCGGCTCGGTTCGCCGTTCGAGCCGGCCTTGAGCCCCGCCGATTGCGCGCGCGCGTCATCTCAGCTCAAAAAAAATGGCGCCGCGGATAGCGGCGCCAGTGACAGCTTAGGGAGGATATTGTCGACGCACCGAGGGCGTCGGCGAGATGCCTGAGGCACGAGCCCGCTAGCTATTCGCCGGGGTAAGGTTTGGACTTTCCGCACCTCATCTTCACTCCCGCGTGACACGCACACGATCGTGAAGCCCGTTCCCCCATCCCGCCGACGCCCCCCGTTACTCACCTGAGCCGGCCCGTCTTGAGAGATATCGATCCGCTCGCGACGTTGGCCGGCCCGTGTGACGCGATCTTCGACACATGCGATGCCGAAGACCGATGGCGTCGATTACTTCTTCTTCCGCCGCTTCGTCGTCTTCTTCGCTTTCGCTTTCGCTTTTCTCTTCTTCGCCATTGCTGCCCTCCTAGCCTGAGTGGATGGCGACATCAGTCAAGTGCAGTCGCGAATCGATCTGCACTGCTATCCGATTACTACAGCAGGAAAAAAATAATAGTGACTTCCCTTAATTTTGTGTGCAGCCGGCGCTTCGCGCCGCCGTGCCGCATACCGCTTGCACTTACCTTCATCACGCTGCGACTAGAAACTTCTTGTTCGCGCGATGATCGTCAATAATTTTCGGATAGTGGAAAAATGCCGATGAAACGCGGGTTTCTGCGACGTGCGGAGCAGCGGGCTCGCATCACTTGCGCATTCGAGGCCAAGCGTTCTCGCGCCGTTTCGCGCGCGCAACGGCGCGAGCAAAGCCGCGATCCCGCTCCGAAAAAAATTATGCACCGCACGCTTCCAAAGGCGCGTTGATGGCCGTTGCGAGGCGCAAAACGCGCGAATCAGTGTCAACCGATTCGGTTCCGCGACACCTCCCGCGACCGCTCCGAGCGCACATGGCGCGACCGTGCGAGCGCACTTTCGGAACTTCGTTCGGCGTTCGACGAGGGCAAGCGCGCGGCGCTGCGCAGCGGCGCTGGCGGCTCGCGTTCAGATACCGATACGCTTCCTCAGAAGTTCGTTCACGGTTTGCGGACTGGCCTTGCCGCCCGACGCCTTCATCACCTGACCGACGAACCAGCCGATAGCTTTCGGATTTGTCTTCGCGTCGGCGAGCTTGTCGGGATTGTCGGCGACGATCTCCTCGACAAGTTTCTCGATCGCCGAGACGTCGGTGACCTGTTTCATCCCTCGCTGCTCGACGATTGCGCGCGGGTCGCCGCCTTCACTCCAGACGATCTCGAACACGTCCTTCGCAATCCTGCCGGAGATCGTACCGTCGGCGATGAGATCGAGAATAGCGCCGAGCTGAGCTGCGGCGATCGGCGTAGCGGCAATGTCTCGACCTTCGCGATTCAGCCGTCCGGCCAGTCCGTTATTGACCCAATTTGCGGCGAGTTTTGCATCGCGCGCCTTGCCGTGGCCCGCGATCACGGCTTCGAAGTAATTTGCCGTTTCGCGCTCGGTGACGAGCAAATCCACATCGTAGGCACTAAGACCGTAGTCGCGCATAAAGCGGGCCTTCTTCGCGTCCGGCAGTTCCGGCAAGGTTTCACGCAAATTCGCCACAAGCGATGGCGCGACCTCGAGCGGCAACAGGTCCGGATCGGGAAAATAACGGTAGTCGTGGGCCTCTTCCTTTGTTCGCATCGAACGCGTCTCGCCGTTGTCCGGATCGAACAGCCGCGTCTCCTGTTCAATGGCGCCGCCGCCCTCGATGATGTCGATCTGCCGTCGCGCTTCGTGCTCGATCGCCTGGCCGATGAAGCGGATCGAGTTGAGGTTCTTGATCTCGCATCGGGTGCCAAACGGTTCGCCCGGTCGCCGCACCGACACGTTCACGTCGGCGCGCAAATGGCCCTTCTCCATGTCGCCGTCGCAGGTACCGAGGTAACGAAGGATCGCACGCAGCTTGCTGAGGAACGCTTTCGCCTCCTCAGCTGAGCGCAGATCGGGTTTGGACACGATCTCCATCAGAGCGACCCCCGAGCGATTGAGGTCCACAAGCGACATGCTGGCATGCTGATCGTGCAGCGACTTCCCCGCGTCCTGCTCGAGATGCAGCCGCTCGATGCCGACATGCACCGTCTCGCCGTCCGTCATGTCGACGACAACTTCGCCCTCGCCCACGATCGGCGATTTGTACTGGCTGATCTGGTAGCCCTGCGGCAGATCCGGATAGAAATAATTCTTGCGGTCGAATACCGATTTGAGATTGATCCTGGCGTTCAGGCCAAGCCCGGTTCGCACCGCCTGGCGGACGCACTCCTCGTTGATCACCGGCAACATGCCGGGCATGGCGGCGTCGACGAGGGAGACATGGGAGTTCGGCTCGCCGCCGAATTCGGTCGAAGCGCCGGAGAACAACTTGGCCCGTGCGGTCACCTGGGCATGCACCTCCATGCCGATGACCACTTCCCAGTCGCCGGTCGTGCCCTTGATCAGCTTCGATTTCTTTTGCGCCGGTGCATCCATGGAAAAACCGCAAGCCAGAACATGATCCGGAAAAAGCCTGCCCCAACCCGATCGGGCATTGGCACCGGTGTTCCGAAAAGATCAAGCTCCACCAAAATACTATTGCGGCCTTCGGTTACGCGCTTGCCGCGACGGCGGCAAGCCCTGTCCCGAATTACTCTTTGACGAGTGCGTCGAAGGCCGCAGCAAATCCCTTGAACGACAATGGGATCGCGACATCCTGCCCGCCGGCATTCTTGAACGTCAGCTTGCCGACATTGTTGGCGTCGTGGAATTTCTTCAGCATGTCCTCGGTCAGCGCGAAATTGGCGAAGCAGCCGGCCGGTACGCAATGGTCAAACGGCACACTCAGGCCAGCGTCGGCAGCGCTGGTTTGAATGCGAACATCCACACGCACCAAGACATTGACCGGCAATTGCACCGTCAACATGACCGGAGCCCCGCGGGCCGTTCGCGCCACGGCGACGCGTGAGAATGGCAGATTCTTGCCCTGTACTTCCGTGACCTGAGCGATGTCGCAGAACTTGCGCGGCGGCGTTCCGGCCTCGCTTTGACATTGCAGCACCCAGTCCTGATACGTTGCGGTCGTGCTCTGCTGGGCGGCCGCGTAGCCGGTCGTTCCTACAGCCGCAGCAGCGACCACCAGCCATGACAGGGAATGCCGAAGTGCGCGCATAGCCAGTCTGGGATTAACGCTGAAACCTACTTGCGTATCGACGAGAATGCCATTCGCGATGTTGGGTTTAGCATTGTCGCGCCGCGGCGCAAAGCGCGTGGTTTTTGCATTGGCGCCGACGCTCAATAATCGCGGCAATACACTGCTTGCCCAAACGTGCGCCGCTGTTGGATACTGGGCGCTCGTCTCGGCTGGAAGCGCGACGGCGCCTCAAGAACGATCGCTGAAGCCGTCAAGGAAGAATCCGATGAAACACCTTCTCGTCGCCGCGCTCACGCTCATCAGCCAGGGAGCGTTCGCGCAGCAACGGGCTCCGACGCCGCAACCGGCCGAGCCGGCGGTTCAGCAAACAGCGCCGCTCATTCCTTACGATTCGGTGCCCAATTTTTTCAAGCTGCCGGCCGATCTGAATATGGGCGAAGCGGCCGGCGTCGCGGTCAATTCCAAAGGCAACATTTTCGTATTCCATCGCGGCGGCAGCAGCCGCGGGCCGGCTTTCGCCAACACAGCGGCGCAATTGTGGGAATTCGGCGCCGACGGCCGCTTCATCCGCGAGATCGGCAAGAATTTATACGCGTGGTCGTTCGCACACGCGGTGCGCGTCGACAAGAACGACAACATATGGGCGATCGACAAGGGCTCCGACATGATCATCCGGTTTAACCCGGAGGGCCGGGTCACCATGGTCATCGGACGCAAGCAGGAGGCATCCGACGCCGGAACCAAGCCGTGGGCGCACGTCAATCCACCACTGGCGCCGGAGAACGGGCGGTTCCGCCAGCCAACCGATGTCACCTGGGACCCTGCCGGCGACATCTTTATCAGCGACGGTTATATCAATTCGCGCGTCGCCAAGCTCAACAAGGACGGCGACTGGATCACATCGTTCGGCGAGCCCGGCAAAGGCCCGGGTCAATTCAATACGCCGCATAACATCGTCGCCGACGCCAGCGGCACACTGTATGTGGCCGACCGCGGCAATCGCCGCATCCAGGTCTTCGACGACGACGGCAATTTTCAGCGCATGATCAAGATCGACGTACCGCCGCCGCCGGACGCGCAACCGGCGATCGGCAATAAGCCGGACCTCACGAACTATCTGGAGAGCGGCGGCACCATGACGCCGGGCGCGCCCTGGGCGCTGTGCATCACGCCGCCGCCGAACCAGGTGCTCTACGTCTCCGATGCCTTTCCCGGCCGCATCTACAAGCTTTCGCTCGCCGGCAAGGTTTTGGGCATGTTCGGCCGCTCCGGCAAGCAGCTCAAGGAGTTCGGCTGGGTCCACGCCATCGCCTGCCCGAACGTCAACACGCTTTACGTTGCCGAAATCCTCAATTGGCGGGTGCAGAAGCTCATCCTGCATCCGGATCAGCCGCATACGAGCCGCTGAAACAAACATTGGCAGTGCCAGCCCAGGTCTGCCTTCTTCGCAGTAGGGCGCCATGGCGCGAAAACCTGCTCGAGCATGATCCCGAAAAAGCCTGCCCTCGGACTTGATCCGAGGGTGGAAACCGGCGTTCGGGAAAGATCATGCTCAATCAAAATGCCAGAATCCGGTTTTGATTCCGCCAAAACCGGGCTCTAAGATCGACATCGGGAGAGCAATAGTGACGATGGTATCGAAACTAGCAGCGCTCGCAGTCTTGATCGCATTTCCTCTCGGCGGCGCCGCGGCGCAAAACGCCGACCCCGCGAAAAATTTCCCGAACCGACCAATCCGCATCGTCGTGCCGTTCCCGGCGGGCGGCCCGACGGATATCGAGATGCGGATCCTGGGACAAAAGATGAGCCAGGATTGGAACGTCGGCATAGTTATCGAGGATCGGGCCGGCGGCAATACCACCATCGGCGCGGACTTGGTCGCCAGGGCGGTGCCCGACGGCTACACGCTTCTGGCGCCCATGGACACCACCCTGGTCATGAACCCGGCCACCGGCATCACCGCGCCCTACGACCCTTACACGGCGTTCGCTCCCATCACACTGACCGCAAAGAACACCTCAATCCTGTGCGTGCGCACGCGCGATGGCCCGAAATCGGTCAAGGAATTGATCGCGCGCGGCAAGGCAAATTCGAGCAAGCTCAATTTCGGCGCCGGCATCATCACCACGCGCCTGGCGGGCCTTCTGTTCGCCAAACAGGCCGGGATCGATGTGGTGGTCATTCCCTATACCGGCAGCGCCCCGACCGTCGAAGGTTTGCTCAACGGCAGCGTCGATTTCATCATCGACGGCGTCGCGTCGGACCTGCCTCTGGTGCAAAGCGGGCAATTCCGCGCGCTGGCCAAGCTCAACGGCTTGCCGCTCAGCCAACTGCCCGGCCTGCCGACGCTGGCGCAAGCCGGCGATCTGCCTCATCTCGGCGACATGTTCAGTTGGATCGGCCTCGTCGCGCCGGCAGGTACGCCGCCCGCCATCGTCGACAAGATCCAACAGGAAGTGGTCCGCATCGAGGCCGACCCTGCCACCGCCGCCAGACTGAACAAAGCCGGCATCAATGCCGTATCCTCGACGCCGGAGGAATTCGATAAATTCTATCACGCCGAGGGCAAGCGCTGGACCGCGTTCTACAAGAACAGCGGCGTCAAGCTCGACTGATCATGGCGCCGCCCAAGAACCTGGGAGCATGAAGCATGGATGCCGTCGCAGAGCAGGAACGCCTTATCGCCGAGCTAACGGAGCCCCGCGCGCGTATCGGCTTGATCATCCCTTCCGTCAATCGCATGACCGAACGGCAATTCAATCACTATGCGCCAGAAGGGCTCGCCATTTATGTGGCCCGCGGCCGGGTCGCCGGACAGCCGGAGCGGACCGTTGCGCAGCTCGGCGACGAGATCGCTCACGCCGCCGGCACGCTCGCGGACGCCAAACCTGATCTCATCGTGTTCCACTGCACCCATACGTCGATGAAGGAAGGGGCCGATGGCGAGCGGCGCATCATCGATCTTATCCACAAGACGACGGGTATCGCGGCGCTGTCGACCTCAAGCCTGGTGAACGATGCGTTGCGCGCGCTGGGCATCAGCAAGCTCGTGGTGCTCAGCCCCTATCAGTCGAACGCGGATATCATCAGCTATCTTTCGGCCGCGGGCTTCACCGTCGTCAACGACGTCGCGCTCAAATGCAGCACGGCCGCCGCGTTCGAGGCGGTGACGCCACAGCGTTGGCTCGAACTGGCGCAGGAAAACGACCGCCCGGAGGCCGACGGTATTTTCCTGAGCTGCACCAACACGACGCAGATCGAAGCGGTGGCGGCGATCGAAAGGGCGCTCGGCAAACCGGTTGTCAACTCGAACCAGGCGGTGCTGTGGGGTTGCCTCAAGCGGCTCAGGGACAAGCTCGGCGACCGTCAGGCCGTGCCGAACCTCGGACGGCTGATGCGAGACCTTCAGGCCTAGAGCCTCTCCGGTTTTGATGGAATCAAAATCCGACTCTGGCTTTTTAACTGAGCATGATCTTTTCGAAGAACCGGTTTCCACCCTCGGATCAAGTCCGAGGGCGGGTTTTTTCGGGATCATGCTCAATGGCGCCGATCAATAGGCCGCCGCCAGCACGCCGCGAACGTCGGCTGCGGAAACCGCCCGCGGCGCGGTAATCGACGCGGCGGCAATCTCGCCGGCAACGAAGTCGCTCTTGGCTTTATCGAAGCCAACTTCGTGCAGCCGTTCGGGGATCGGGAATTTCTTCAGCATGTTGGCGATCGCGTCGGCCGGATCGTCGCTGTCGAGCGCCTGCGCAAGGCGCGCATTCGCATCGGGCGCCGCCTTGAGATTAAAGCGCATCACATGCGGCAGGATGATCGCATGCGTCTCGGCGTGCGGCAATCCGAGGCCGCCGAGCACGTGCGCGAGCTTGTGCTGCAGCCCGTTGCTGACGCTGAGCACGCTCCCGGCGAGCCAGGCGGCTATCAGGCATTCTCCGCGCGCGTCGCCATCAGAGCCGTCGGCGACCACCGCCGGCAGGTTGTCGGCAAACCGTCGCATTGCCTCGCTCGCCAGCGCCAGCGTGACTGGAGTACGACCATCGGCCCAAAAGCTCTCGACGCAGTGAGCGATCGCATTCATGCCGCTTGCCGCGCTTACGGTGGCCGGCAGGCCGAGCGTCAGGTTGGGATCGTAGACGATCGTTCGCGGCAGCACGTTAACGTCGCGGCCGGTGACTTTTCGCGCGCCGTCCGAGATGCCGAAAATCGAGGTGGCCTCGGAGCCGGAATAAGTGGTCGGCACCGCGAGGATCGGGAGTGCGGTTTCGCGGGCAATCGCCTTGGCAAGCCCGATCGCCGAGCCGCCGCCAGCCGCGACCAGCCCATCGGCCTTGGTTTCGCGCGCCGCGGCAAAGCCTGCTTCAGCGACCAGCTTGGGCACGTGCACCACCGCTTGCGCGTGCAGGCCGACGGCGCGCGCGCCGAGGAGATCCACGACCTTCTTGCCAAGACGGGTGCCGCTCCCCGGCGTCGCCACGACAAGCGCGCGGGAAAGCTTGAGCCGTTCCGCCTCCTCGCCGATCCGCGCGACCGCACCGGACGCAAAGACGACGCGCTGCGGCGGGACATCATGGGTAAAGGAGAGAGTCATGGTTCTACGCTGTCATGCCCCGCGAAGGCGAGGCACCCAGCAAGCGCGAACGATGAGTGACTACTCGATCATCCGCCTTCGCGAATAATGACATAACGAGAATAGCGGTCGACAACACTACACCGCCGCAATCGCTAGCCCTCGCGCCAGATGCCGAGCGCTTTCTGCGCCGGCCGGTCGGAAATCGAGAACAGAATCGATTCCTTGGCGACGTTGTGGGAATAGTGCTTCCACGGCGGCACCACGAATACGTCATTTGGGCCCCATTCGAGCGCCTTGCCGTCGACGGTCGTGCTGCCTTGGCCCTCGACGCAGACGAAGATGGTGCCATCAGTTGCGCGATACCGCTCGCCCTTGAAACCCTTGGGGAACATCGCGAGCCAAGCGCCCATGGTCGGCAACACCGGGCCGCCGGTGACAGGGTTCGCGTAGTGCACGCGCGCGCCGTGGCGCTTGTCGATGTCGCCGGCCGCCATCATGCGCTCGACGATCGGGCGCGTGCGGGCGTAGGTGTAATTGATGACCGGAGTGTAGCTCTTGTCCCACGCGCCGTCGGGCAGCACGCCGGAGCCATAGAGGCTGAGCGAGTCGCCGTTCTGCCGCGTGGTCTCGAGCGTCGGCTCGTCAAAACTCTCGGCAAAGGACGCTTCGAAGAAATTCACCGCCGGAAAATCGAGCACGTCGAGCCACAGCATTGGCTTCTTCGAGGTGTTGCCGTGATCATGCGGCGCCCAGTTGGCGGTAATGACAAAATCGCCCGGCGACATATACGCCTTCTCGCCGTCGACCGCGGTGTAGGCGCCCTCGCCGTCGAGCACGAAGCGGATGGCGGCGGCGACGTGGCGATGCGCCGGGGCGACCTCGCCCGGCAGGATCATCTGGATTCCGGCGAACAGCGTATTGGTGGCCTTGGATTCGCCGTGCAGGGCCGGGTTTTCCAGGATCAGCACGCGGCGCTTGGCCTCCTCAGCGGTAATCAGGCCGCCCGACTCCATGACCAGCGACTTCACATCGTTGTAATGCCAGACGACCGGCTGGCAGCGGGTCACCGGTTCTTTGGTGACGACCGAGTTCATCACCTTCCATAAAGGCGCCATGTCGCGCTTGGCGATGCGCTCGTAATAGGCTTCTCGAATCGCCTCAATGTTGTGCTTGGGCCCTGGCTTGCCGTTATTCGTCTTCTTTGCGGTCGCGACCGCCATGGGAGTCCTCCATAAAGCGCAAAAGCTGGCTCTTACGACGCAATATAATCAAAGCCCAGGCTTGCGGAAATAGCGCGCCAACCCGCGATTTGCGGGCCTGCCATGCGGCCGACTTTGCCGGAGGACCGGTTAATGTTTTGATCATCTCGCCGGGGCGAGCCGACGGCGGACACGGCTGCCGTGCAAGCGCTTAGTTATTGGTGGCGCCGCCATCGACCGCGATGGTCTGGCCGGTGACGAAATCGCTTTCCGCCGATGCCAGAAATATCAGCGCGCCCAAGAGATCGGCCGGGTATTCGTCGCGCTTGAGCGCGCGCCGCACGATCGACGGCTGACGCGAATGCTCCAAATGGCCGGGATTTTCTTGGATCACGCTATCGCTCAACGTAAATCCCGGCGCCAAGTTGTTGACGCAGATATTGTACTCGCCGAGCTCACGGGAAATCGAGCGGGTGAACGCCGTAACCGCGCCCTTGGACGTCACATAATGCGCAAAATTGGGAATGCCGCGGGCGACGGTACCGGAGCTGATATTGATGATCTTGCCGTATTTCTGCGCGATCATGTGCGGAGCAACGTGCTTTGCCATCAGAAATACGCCGCGCACATTGATCGCCATGACGCGATCCCACAATGCGGTGTCCATCTCGGTGAATTTCTGTTCGGCGAGCGGCGCGAACAGCGCCGCGTTGTTGACGAGGATGTCAATCTTGCCGAAGCGCTCCATGGTGCCGGCGACCAGCGCTTTCACCGCTTTTTCATCGCTCACATCGGTCACAACGCTCGCCACCGAATTGGCGCCGTGATCGCGGGCGATTTCCGCGGCGACCTCTTTGCCGTCTGCAACGTCGGCGATCATCAGGCGCGCGCCCTCCTTGGCAAGAGCCCCGGCGTAATGCCGGCCGATGCCCTTGGCGCCGCCGGTCAGAATCGCTACGCGGCCGCTAAGACGCGTCATGGTCAGCTCTTTCCGTTGAGTCTGCGGATGAATTTCTCGAACCACGCAAGTTGCTGTTTGACCATATCGATGGTCGGCTGATCGATGAGCGCCAACGTTTTTTCGTCGAATTTCTTCGCCGAGAAATTGACGAAGACCTCCGGCTTGCCGAACAGGAACGCATCGAGGGTGGTGAGCGCCATGCGCAAGTGATATTGCATGCGCGCGCCGCCGAGCAGGCCCCCGGAGCAGGATTGCAACGCGATCGGCTTTTCCTTGAACGGTACGTCTTTAAGGCGAGACACCCAATCAATGGCGTTCTTCAAGCCGCCGGGAATGCTCCAGTTGTACTCAGGTGAGACGATGATGACGCCGTCGGCGGAGCGGATGGCGTCGGCCCAGGCAGTGACTTCGGCGGGAAAGCCCATGCTGTTCTGAATATCAAAATTATACAGCGGCATCTTGTCCCAGGCCGGCGCGGGCTTCAGCGCCATTCCGGGGGGCGCGAGCGATGGGAGCGCGCGCGCCAGCGCCGCGTTGAAGGAGCCCTTGCGCAGGCTGCCGCAGATAACGAGAACATCGAGCGTGTTGTCGGCCATGGCATTTCCATTCTTTGCAATCGACGAACCAAAAGCCGACGCCACAAGCGCGCAGCGCCGCGCGCCTGCCCCAGCGATAAAATCCGTACAGCGCGACCGGGTTTGTCAATTATTGAGGATTGGGTAGTCCTTCGGCGAGCCGGGGCCGGGCAACGATTCCACAAAAGCGTAGATATCGGCAATGTCCTTGTCCGACAGCATGGTCTCGGAATAGGCCGGCATATCGTTTACCGGATTGCGGATCTGGCCCTTGAATCCTTCGAACGGCAGCGCGGTGTGCGCCAGGATCGGCGCCGGGCCGTTATAGGCGCCGCCCTCCCCGACGCGGCCATGGCAGGTGAAGCATGCTTCCTTGAGGAAGATGCGCTTGCCGCTCACAGCATCGCCCTGCGGGGCGGCGTCCTGTGCCTGCGCGATGCCGTATGCGGCCGTTCCAAGCGCAACAATGACAACCGCCGCGATCGCGATATTCTTGAACTTTCTCATCGCATCACTCCCTAGCGCGGATCGGAGACCACATCGACGACGGCCGGTTCGCCGGTCTTGACGACCGCGATGGCGCGAGACAGTGCGGGCGCCAAGTCCTTCGGATCGGAGATCGGGCCTTCGCCATAGACACCCACACCGCGCGCGATGGCGGCGTAGTCGATATTCGGATCCTTGAGCGTGGTGCCGATATCCATTTTGCTGACGTCGCGGTTATGCCGCGCCGCCATCGCGGTCAGGTACATGTATTCCTGGTGATAGGCGCGATTGTTATGCACGATGTAGAGCAGCGGGATCTTATGGTGCGCAGCGGTCCACAATGCGCCCGGACTGAACATGAAGTCGCCGTCGCCGCCGAAAGCAAGCGTGAAACGGCTGTGCTTCTTGTTGGCAAGCGCAGCGCCGATCGAAGCGGGTAGATTGTAGCCGACGCCGGAGCCGCCCGAACTGCCGTTCCATTGATGCGGATGTTTGAAGTCCCACAGCCGATGCATCCAGGTCAGGCGGATCGAGGTGCCGACCACCGACCAGTCCTCGTCCTTGATCTGGTTGTAGACCTCGGCGCACATGCGCGCCGTGGTGATCGGGCTCGCATCCCAGCCGATCGTCGCATCGATCTTCGACTGCTCGACCATGGCAGTGTGCAACTTGGCAAGCCTTTGGCCGCGTTCGTCGAACGCAGCTTTGCGGCCCTGGTCGAGCAGGCGGCGCACCGCTTCGGTGAGTGGCGGCAGCGAGGACTCGCCGTCGCCGGCTATGTCGAGATCGACATCGTGCCAGCGACCGAAATCCTGATAATTGGACTTGAGATAGAGGTCGCGAACGCCCAGCGTGATGATCTTGGCGCCCGGCTTGGTGGCCGGACGCGACGTGCGCACGATGCGATCTCTGAAGTGCGTGAGCGAGCCCCAGAGGTCGTTCATCTCGATGGCCAGAATGACGTCGGCCTGACCGATCAGTCCGCGGCGGAAGCTCTGATTAAGCGGATGCCGCGACGGGAAATTCATGCGGCCGGCATTGTCGATGACGCCGCATTGCAGCGTCTCGGCAAGCTCGACCAGGTTCGCCATCCCCGCCGGAGTGCGCGCCACGCGATCGCAAATGATGAGCGGGTTCTGCGCTTCGACCAGGAGCTTGGCCGCTTCGACGAGCGCACCGGGATCGCCGACGGGCGGCACCACCGGCTCGAACTTGGGCATGCGCAGGCTGTCTCGATCGCGGATCGGATTTTCCTGCAGCTCCTGGTCAAGCGCCAGAAAGACCGGACCCATCGGCGGAGTGGTCGCGATTTTGTAGGCGCGCACGGTCGACTCGGCGAAATGCTGCAATGACGCCGGCTGATCGTCCCACTTGGTGAACTCGCGCACGAGCTGCCCGATATCGACGCCCGAATGCACCCATTCGGCGCCCGGCATGCGCTTGTCGGCCTCCATGATATTGCCGCCGAAGATGAGAAGCGGCACCCGATCGCACCAGGTGTTGTAGATTCCCATCGTGGCGTGCTGCAGACCGACGACGCCGTGACACGCCATCGCGATCGGTCGCCCTTCCATCTTGGCGTAGCCTTGGCCGACATGGGCGGCGATGTCCTCGTGCACGCAGGTGATGATTTCGGGCTTGCTGTTGCCGCCGTGATTGATGACCGCCTCATGCAGACCGCGGTAGCTCGACGCGCAATTGATCGCCAGATAATCGATATCGAGCGCCTTGAGCACATCGACCATGAAATCGCCGCCGCTCGATGTCTGATGCACCGGATCGTTTGCCGGCGGCATGGTCTCGGCCGCGACCTGCCGCGGCCCTGGAACGGCCGCCTTTAATTTGTCCGGCGGCACGACCGGCATGGCGCCGGCGGCGATCGGAGGCGAAACCGCGGCGGCAGCACCAACGAGACCGGCGCCTTTAAGAAAATTGCGTCGGCTCGCATCGGGCAAATGGCGGCGTCGCGGCATGGCTTCCTCCCCGAAATTGAGGTGAAAATTCAGGAGATTTGGAATTTCTTTGAATTCTCGCGCGGCGCCGCAGGGTGCGTCAAGTTGGCACGTGTAAGGGCAGCTATGCGAAGGCGCGGCGATAAACGGCGGGTCGACCTTGGCCGCTCATTCCGTCACGTCGCCGACCCGAGCAACGCGAAAAATCGAACACGGCGCCTCGGAACCCTATTCGTGGGCGATCGGATTCCTCGACCTCTCGGTAGCCGGGACGATCGGTCGATACCGACACAATCTACAGCACCCTTCCTCGTGTTCGAACCGCAGCGTAATTTGGCCAAAGCCACTTTGAAAAACGGCAAGCGCCGGGAGTCCCTGGTCGATGCCGCGCTGATCGGAGGCTTCCATGAAATTTCCCCGCCGCAAGTTCCTGCATCTGGCGGTAGGCGCTGCGGCGCTGCCGGCCGCCTCGCACATGGCAAGAGCCGAAGCATATCCGACGCGACCGGTGCGGTTGGTCGTCGGCTTCTATGCCGGCAGCGGGCCAGACATCCTGGCGCGCCTCATCGGCGGCTGGCTGTCGCAGCGACTTGGGCAGCAATTCGTCGTCGATAACCGGCCGGGCGCCGGCGGCAATATCGCCACCGAGGAAGTCGTGAAAGCGCCGGCGGACGGTTACACACTTCTCATGGTGACGCCGGCAAACGCAATCAACGCGACCCTGTACAAACACCTCAATTTCAACTTCGTCCGCGACATTGCGCCGGTGGCCGCGTTGATCAGCGTGCCGCTGGTCATGGAAGTCACGCCATCGCTTCCGGCCAAGACGCTTCCCGAATTCATCGCCTATGCCAAAGCCAATCCCGGCAAGATCAATATGGCTTCGGCCGGCAACGGCACCATAGGCCACGTCGCCGGCGAGCTGTTCATGGCGATGACCGGCGTCAAGCTTCTTCACGTCCCATATCGCGGCAGCCCCCTGCCCGATCTGCTCAGCGGACAGGTGCAAGTGATGTTCCAGACCGTGCCGGCGTCCATCCAATATTTCCGCACCGGCAAGCTGCGGCCGCTCGCGGTCACGACGACGACGCGCTCGGACGCGCTGCCGGACGTACCCACGGTGAGCGAATTCGTGCCTGGCTACGAAGCGATCGTTTGGGACGGCATCGGCGCTCCGAAGAACACGCCCACCGAAATCATCGACACGCTCAACAAAGAGATCAATGCCGGCCTGACCGATCCGAAAATCAAGGCACGGCTGACCGACCTCGGCGATACCGTGCTGGCGCTGTCACCCGCCGACTTCGGCAAGCTCATTGTGAGCGAGACCGAGAAGTGGGCCAAGGCAGTCAAGTTCTCCGGCGCAAAGGCGGATTGAGGTCCCGGAGGGCGCCGCTGAACGGCCAAGCGATTAAGCAGCGCCAAAATGCTCTTTGAGCCGCTCGCGCGCGGCGCGTGCGGCGTCAAGGTCGAAGCCGTTGACGATGGCAAGGCGAAAGCCGCCGGGTGGCATGGCATGGCTTTCTGGCGTCCGATCCTCATGAAAGGTGATCTGCACGCTGGTGACTCCTGGCGTCCGCCGCACTGCCTCGACCAACGCTTGCGGCGGATGACGATAGCGTCGGCCATTCGGACCGAACAGCACGACGCTGTAACCTTCGCTGCGGTCGTCGTCGTAAAAGTCCCACTCGCGCCGCTCGTAGAGGCCGACCACGGCGTCGATCCAGCCGGGACCATAAAGATCGGGCCATTGATCGGCAAAGCGCAGATGTGCCTCGATGATCTTGCCGCCGATGGTCTCAAGATTGAGCATGCCGGAATAGCCGGCAAGATTCTTTTGCACCCAAGCGCCGCAGTGCTGCTCGATTGTGGCATCGGGGTCGGCATGCACGACCCAGTAGTCGAACGTGCCCTCGCCCGCCGGCTTGCCGGTGACGTGGCGCCACCAGCATGGCTCGCCATCGACCACCGCCACATCGGAAGAGACATGGCGGCCATCGAGCAGCGTCATCCAGAAATGGCCGGGCGTGTAATGGCGCTCGTAATCGGCCGGCGAATTGAGCACGCGGCTACCCACTCCCATGCCCTTGAGATTGACGATCGGCTTGGAGAACACCGGAAATTGCGCAGGAACCACGCCGTGTGGACCGGCCTCGATGCCCTGGCTCAGCGCGATGGCGAGCTTGTTGTAAATCCAACGATGCGCCGGATTCCACTGCCAGGCATCGCAATCCTCGGTCGGGATGTTGGCGACGGTATTGACGTGCGCAAAATATTGCAGGCGCCAGGGGTCGGCTTCACAGATCGGCATCGGCCGGATGTCGGAGATCGGATGTCTGAGGGCGCATCATCACGCATCATCCGATCTTTGTCATCCGTCAACCGTCATTTTCCAGCCCGGCTCAGAGGCACCAACGCTCGCGACCAGAAATAGTTCATGCGCGAGGACAGATGACGGAGAACGCCGTCAAATCCAATTCTGTCGTACGTCGTTGGTCAGTCGCCGTCTCGCGAGAAGGCGAGCACGCCGAATAGGCCGTCGCTCCACGATTGCAACGGCGACCAGCCGGAGCCCCGCGCCAGCGCCTGGAACGACTCGATCGTGTATTTGTAACTGTTCTCGGTATGGATGGTCTCGCCGGCGCGAAAACTGGCTGTCATGCCGTTCACGCGAACCCGCTGTCGCTTGGTGCTGGCGAGGTGCATCTCAATTCGGCTCTGCTCGACATTATAGAAAGCGTGGTGCTCGAAGGTGGCCAAGTCGAAATCGGCGCCAAGTTCGCGATTGATGCGCGCCAACAGATTGAGATTGAACTTGGCGGTCACGCCCTCGGCGTCGTTGTAAGCGGGACACAAGATCTTCGGATCCTTGACCAAGTCGACACCGACCACGAATACGGCGCCGGCACCGAGCATCTCACCGGCGTGGCGCAAGAATTTTGCCGCCTCATGGTGCTCGAAGTTGCCGATCGTCGATCCGGGAAAGAAACCAACGCGAGGCAGCTTCGCGACCGGCCGCGGAATGTCGAATGTTTTGGTGAAATCGGCGACCAGTGGATAGACCGCGAGACGTGAAAAGTCGCGGCGCAGCGCCGCTACGTCCTGCTGCAGGAAGTCGCCCGAGATATCGACCGGCAGATAGGCCTCCACGGTGGCCGCTGCGCCGAGCAGGATGCGCGCCTTCCGGCTCGAGCCGCTGCCGAATTCGATCAACGCGCAACCGGGCGGGAACAATGATGCGATTGCCGGCGCGTTATTGCGCAGAATGCCGATCTCGCAGCGTGTCGGATAATATTCCGGCAACTGCGTGATGCGCTCGAATAGAGCCGAGCCGACCAAATCATAAAAATATTTGGGCAGGAGTCGCTTCGGCTTCGCCGTGAGACCGGCGACAACATCGGCGGCAAAGGCATTTTCGGTGTCCAGTGGCAGTTGGCCGACGAAGACAGGTTTGACGCTCATTCCGTTACTCAATGCTTGTATTCAGCCAGGCGCAGTCCGCTGAATTGCCAGCGGGCGGTTGGATAGAAGAAGTTGCGATAGCTCGCGCGCGCGTGCCCGGCCGGCGTCGCCAGCGAGGAGCCGCGCAGCACCATCTGATTCACCATGAACTTGCCGTTATATTCGCCAAGCGCGCCCGCTGCCGCCCGATAGCCTGGATAAGGCGCGTAGGCGCTGCGTGTCCATTGCCACGCCACGCCGAAGGCATCGGCCAAACTGCCGGCCTTCGCTGCAACCTCCCATTCCGCCTCGGTCGGCAAATCCTTGCCGGCCCAGCGCGCAAACGCATCGGCCTCGTAATAGCTGACATGACAAACGGGCTGGTCCGGTTCGACGGGGCGCAAGCCGCCGAGCGTCAGGGCGAACCAGGCATCGTCGATTTTTCGCCAATAACCGGGAGCGCGCCAAGCTTGTGCTTCCACCGCGGCGAAGCCGTCCGACAGCCACAAGGTCGGCGTCACGTAGCCGCCATCGGCCATGAATCCGAGCCATTCGCGATTGGTCACAAGCGTAGAGGAAATGCAAACCGGCTGCAGCAAGACCTGATGCGCCGGCTGCTCGTTGTCGAAGCAGAAGCCGTCGGCGTTATGCCCGATCAGGTGGATACCGGCAATGAGCGCGTCGGTGCGAATCCGGTCGCGGCGAATGGCCGGCCATTGCCAATCCGGATCGTAGGCCGGGTTGGTCCCATTGAAGGAGAACGCGTGCAGGATATCGGTGAGCATGAGCTCCTGGTGTTGTTGCTCATGATTGAGCCCGACTTCGATGATCGGGACCAGAGCCTCAAAATCGTTGCTCGATTCGATGAGTGTCGCCACCGCGGCATCGACATGTGTGCGATACGCGGTCACGTCCGCAGAGTCGGGCCGGGTGATGAGGCCACGCTGCGGCCGTGCTTGCCGCGGCCCCGCCGAGACGTAATAGGAATTGAAAAGATACGCAAAACGCTCGTCGAACGGCCGATAGCCCGGGGCAAACGGACGCAGCAGGAATTGCTCGAAGAACCATGTCACATGGGCGCGATGCCACTTCGTCGGGCTCGCGTCGGGCATCGATTGGATGACCTGATCCTCAGGAGAGAGCAATGCTGCGCGTCGCTCTGTCTCCGCGCGCACCGCGCAATAGGCGCCAAGCCAGCGTTGTCGCGGCTCCTCGGACGGACCGTCCAGTGCAGTAGTCTCTGCGGTTCGTTGGGCCGGATCGACGAGAACGGGCGAAGAAACGGCGGGAGGTGGCATCACAAGGTCCGAAGAGCCTGGATTAATTGATGATTTCAATGGCTGGGGAGATAATCGGTCTCAGTCTCGGCGGTTCCATACATGGCCATTCGCCGCAGAGTAACAATGTAATGACTCGCTCGCTAACAAGGAAGTGATCGTTCCGCAAAAATCGCCTGCGACGCCAGCGAAAGTTGTCGTAAGTGCCGCCTCCGACATATGCTTTTTCAAATCGCCCGGCATCCCCCCCAACAGACGGCACAGCGACCATGACGAAGCGCCCCAAAAAGACGCGTACTGCCCGGACAACGATGCTGCCGCGGGAACGATGCGATTTTTCCGCGATCGTGGATCGGCCGCCGCTGAAGCTGCCCGGGCAGGCCCGCCTGGTGTTCTGGACAATCGTCAATCTCGAAGTCTGGGATATCGGCAAACCGATGGCGCGGCAGGTCCTTGCCCCGCCCACGGGGCAGACGCAAATCCCGGATGTGCCGAACTGGAGCTGGCACGAATACGGCATGCGCGTAGGGGTGTGGCGCTTTTTCGATCTGTTCAAGCGCCACACCATCCGACCGACGCTCGCCATCAATGCGCGAGTCTGCGAGGATTACGCGCGTGTCGCCGACCAAGCCAAGGCGGACCGCTGGGAGTTCATGGGCCACTCCTACCAGCAGGGGCCGATCCACAGCGAACCCGACCAGAAAGCGATGATCGCGCGTTCGCTCGACGTGATCGAGCGTTTCACCAATAAACGGCCCGTCGGCTGGCTCGGCCCTGGCCTGACCGAGACGCTGGAAACACCCGACCTTCTTGCCGCCGCCGGCATCAAATACATCGGTGACTGGGTGTATGACGACGAACCGTCGACGATTCGGACCGCGAACGGCCCGCTGGTGACGCTGCCCTATACGATGGAGCTCAACGACATCCCGATGATGGCGGTGCAGCACCACGAGAGCGATTATCTTCTCAAGCGCACTATCGATCAGTTCGATCGTCTCTACGCCGAGGGTGCCGAACGCGCGAAGATCCTTTCGCTCGCCATCCATCCCTATCTCAGCGGTCAACCGCACCGCATCAAATATCTCGAAGCGATTTACGATTATGCGCGCCGCTTCGACGGCGTGTTGTATTGGACCGGTGAGGAAATTCTCAATTGGTATCTGAAGTCCGCTGCATGACCGCCCTCGCCGATTCCCGTCCGCATTTCGTCCCTTGTCATCGTTCGCGAAGGCGGACGATCCAGTATTCACGGAGATTCCTCGTGGCACTGCAGTCAAAATGCTCGCGTGTTCGGCGATTGCTGGATGCTTCGACTTCCTGCGGCATGACACGGATGAGAAGCATCGTTTCGACACGCATCGCGACGGCTGCGATCGCGGCTCTGATGCTCATCACCCTCGCCCACGCGCAGACAGCGCCGTGCCGCACCAGCGGACCCTACAATGCCTGGCTCGCCGCGTTCGAGCGCGAGGCCATGGCACAAGGCATCTCGCAGCAAACCATCGCCGAAGCTGAGCCATACCTGAGCTACGAACAGAGCATCGTCAATATCGATCGCGGCCAGCGTGTTTTCACGCAGACGTTCTTGGAATTCTCAGATCGTATGGCGGCGGCCTACCGCATTCAGCGCGGATCGACGTTGATCAAAAAATACGCTCCGATCTTCGCCCGTATCGACAAGCAGTACGGCGTGCCCGCGCCCGTCATCGTCGCCTTCTGGGGACTGGAAAGCGACTTCGGCGCCAATATGGGCCATTACCACACGCTCAGCTCGATCGCCTCGCTCGCCTACGATTGCCGGCGCGCCGACAAATTCCGCGCGCAACTTCTCGATGCGCTGCGCCTGATCCAGCGCGGGGACCTGCACCCCGACGAGATGATCGGCTCGTGGGCGGGCGAACTCGGCCAGACCCAGATGATGCCGACGGAATATTACAAATATGCGGTCGACTACGATGGCGCAGGCCGACGCAACCTCTTGCACGACGTACCCGACGTACTGGCCTCGACCGCCAACTATTTGGTCGGACTCGGCTGGAAACGCGGCGAGCCGTGGCTCACCGAAGTCCGCGTGCCGCCCAAGCTGCCCTGGGATCAGGCCGATCTCGACATCCAGTTGCCGCGGGCGAAGTGGGCCGCGTACGGCGTTACGCTTGCCGACGGACGGCGGCTGCCGGCCGACAATCTCCCCGCGTCATTGCTGTTGCCGATGGGACGCTTCGGTCCCGCCTTCCTGGTCTATCCGAATTTCCAGGTCTATCTGCAATGGAACAACTCGCTGGTCTATTCGACCACGGCCGCCTATCTGGCAACCCGCATCGCCGGCGCGCCGCCGCTTCATCGCGGCAATCCGCCGCCGGGATTGACTTTCGGTGAGATGAAGGAGCTGCAAGGCCTGCTGGTGCACGCCGGTCACGACGTTGGCACCGTCGATGGATTCCTCGGCTTGAAAACCCGTCAGGCGGTGAAAGCCATGCAGATCAAATACGGCCTGCCTGCGGATTCCTATCCGACGCCGGAGTTGCTGGCGCGCATGCAAGCCGGACATTGATTGCATTGATTGGTGGAGCATGATCTGTTCGGAAAGCCCGGTCCCACTCCGGACCAAGTCCGGTCGGCTTCTTCCGGATCCTGCTTCAGTGAAAGAGGCGCCCATGCGACTACTCATCTGCATTGCTTGCACTGTGCTATCGGCGTTTGCATCTGCGGCGCCGGCGGCGGCACAAAAGATCACCATCGCGGTGGTGCCGAGCATCCCGGGCGGGACCACCTACGTCGCGCTCGACAAGGGTTATTTCCGGGACGCCGGCCTCGACGTCGACATTGAGCGTGTCGACTCGCTCGGCAAGGCGGTGGCCGTTCTCGCCACCAATCACGTGCAGGTAGCGCAAGGCGGCATCAATGCCGGCTTCTACAATGCGGTGGCGCAGGGCCTGCCGCTCATTCTCGCGCTCGAAAGCGGCTCGTCGCCGACCTATCACCAGATTCTGCTCCGCGCCGACCTCAAGGGCAAAATTCGGACGCCGGCCGACCTCAAAGGCCGCGCCATCGGATTGAGCTCGCCCGGCTCGACCTCGATGTATGAAGTGGCTTCCGTGCTCGCTTCCGCCGGATTGACGCTGAAGGACGTCGATGGAAAAAATCTCGCGTTCTCGCAAATGGCGGCGGCGATGGCCAACGGCGCGCTCGATGCGGCGATGGAAGTAGCGCCCTTCACCGATCGGATCATCGAGCAGAAAATCGGCGTGCCATGGATCGATCCGGACGATTATATCCGTCCGCAGCCGATGACCAGCGTCGGCTATATCGTCAATACGGATTGGGCACGGCAAAATCGCGATACCGCGCGCAAGCTCTTTGTCGCATTGGCGCGCGCCGGCCGCGATTATTGTCAAGCTTATCATCACGGGCCGAATCGCGCTGACATCATCAATATCTTTCTCAAGCACGGAATCGGCACCGACCGCGACCTTCTCAACCGCATGTCCTGGCAATCGCGCAACCCGAACGGCGAGTTCAACGTCGCCAGCATTCTCGATATTCAGTCGTTCTTTCAGCGCGACGGCATCATTCAAAGGACGTCGCCGGCATCCAAGCTGGTCGACCCGAGCTACGCCGCCGACGTCGCCAAGAAGCTCGGGCCGTTCAAGCTCATCAACACCGCGAGCAAGCTCAAGGGCTGTCGCTAGCGAGCTATAATTTTAATTGATCAAATCATACTGCTATCGCGAGGCACAAATGTCGACATCGGTTCGTCGCGTGGTGACCGGCCACGATGCAGCGGGAAAGTCCATCTTCATCTCGGACGGCCCTACTCCGCACGTGTTTCAACGCACCAAAGGCAGCGCCATCGTGCATGAGCTGTGGGAGACGACGCGCACGCCCGCCGACAATCGCGGCATTACCGATGCCATAGCCCGCGGCCATCGTCTGCCGCCGCCGCAGAACGGCTCGGTGTTCCGCATCATCGAGTACCCGCCGGATAGCGAACGACTCGCCGCGATCGCACGCGAAGAAAAACTGCCGGACGACGGTTCCGGGCGAGCAGCCGCGACCGACCGCAACAATCCGCGACACGCCGGCTTCCATAAGACCGCCACCATCGATTACGCAATCGTGCTGTCCGGCGAGATTTGCGCGATGATGGATGAAGGCGAAGTGTGTCTCAAGGCCGGCGACGTGTTGATCCAACGGGGCACCAACCACTCCTGGAGCAATCGGACCAGCGAGCCCGCCATCGTCGCCTTCGTGCTGATCGACGCCGTGCCGGTCTAGTTCCGCTCGTCCCCACAGAAGCGAAGACCCAGTGCTGGATTCCCGCTTGCGCAGGAATGAGCGAAGAAACTGCAAATCACCTCCGGCCATCCAATTCCGGCACGTCAAAATCCTCCCAGCCCGGCACGTCGGCGACGTCGTAGAACTTTTCGCCGAACGGCCGTGTCGCGTCGATGCCGATTGCCGAGGAAATGCGCATGGTGCGGTCGCGGGAAAGATCGACCGATGGATCGGAAGGTCCCGCCGGCACGTTGTCGACGACGATCACGTCGCGCTGCGGCTGGACGCGAAACGCGAGCGCCCATTCCACTTCGGTCGAGGAATGCACGTCGATATCCGGTTCGACGACGACCGTCCATTTCGGTCGAATGTTGCTCGACATCGCCGCCATGATCACCTGACGCGCCTCGCCGGCAAATCGCGGCTCCATGGCGATCACCACGTAGAACGAGACGCCCGCGGAGGCGCGCACCGACACCGCCTTGATGGTCGGGAATTGCCGCTTGAGCGCACGCAGGAACGACGCCTCGAACGGGATCTGCTTGAGAATGTGATTTTCGGTCACCGGCTTGCCGGTGAGGAGCCCTTGGAAGATCGGCTTCCTGCGATGCGTGATTGCGGTGATGCGCGCCACCGGTTTTTGCGAGGGCCGGGTATAATAACCGGTATATTCGCCGAGCGGGCCTTCGAGCACGGTGTTGTTGAGATCGACTTCGAATTCGATAACCACTTCGGAGTTGGCCGGTACTTTGACATCGCAGGTCTTGCAGCGCACGAGCTCGACCGGCGCGCCGCGCAGGCCGCCGGCGAGCGCCCAGTCATCCGTTGTATCGGGCACCTGCACTTGGCACGTATAGGCGATGATCGGATCGACTCCGATCACCAAGGCCGCCTTCGGCACGATGCCGAGCTTTTTGCATTTTGCGAGATTTTTGCCGAAGCGGTGAAACGGCTGCGCCGAGAACGACAACGTGTCCTTGCCGAGAATGAGGAAGCGGTAGTGGCCGACATCCGGCACGCCCGTTTCCGGATCGTGGGAAACCACGATGCCCGGCGTGATGTAGGGGCCGCCGTCCTTGGGACTATATTGCGGCACAGGGAAATTGCGGATGTCGATCTCGTCGCCCTCGATGATTTCCTCGTGGCAGGCCGCGCCGTTCGCAACCGTGGTCGGCGCCATCGGGTTATCGAGCCCGTGCAAGACTTTTTCGAAAATCGTGTCCTCGTCAGCCTCGAACGCAAGCAACGCCTTCTCGCGCGTCGAATAGACTCCGGCGACCAGCGGATAGTCGGTGCCGTTGTTGTTGAACATGATGGCCGGGCCGTTGCGCACATAGCTCTGCTTCATCGCCTTGCCGACATCGTTGAGCGCGACCGGGCGATTGATATCGATAAGCTCGCCGTGCTGGCGCAGCACGTCGAGAAATTGGCGAAAATCGGCGAACGGCATTTGTTTCTCCAATGAGCAAGGCGGCCCCGTTAATCGAGGGCGTCAGGCAAAGCGCGGAAATAGCGTAAGGGCATTCGCTCGCTCGATCGCTGCGCGCGCCTTGGCATCGAGCATCGTGTCGTTGGCGAGCGCGGCGATCATGTCGCCGCACATTTCGGTTGGACAGTAGGGCCAGTCGCTGCCGAAGACGATGCGCGCCGGATCGGCGATCTCCTTGAGCGATCCGTAAGTCGAAGGTCCGGCCGCGAGCGCGGTCTCGTACCAGAAGCGGCGCAGTTGCGAGAAAACAAGTTTCGGCGTCACCTTTCCGGCGTAACGCTGCATGAACGGCGACGGATATTGCGTGTCCCAAGGCGGCACCGTCATCTGCCGGTAGATGATGTCGGCGAGCCGCCACGACGTATAGGGCAGCGTGCCACCGGCATGCGCCAGGATGAAGCGGATTCTCGGAAAGCGGTCGAGCGCGCCCGTGAACATCAGATTGAGCGCCGACCGCGTCGTATCGAACAGGAATTCGATCAGAAAATTGCCGATGCCGGGCGAGATACCTTTTTTAACGTTGACCGTCGTCGGATGATTGTTGGGGTGAATGAGGACGACAGTTGAGCGCTCGTTGAGCAGTTCGAACAACGGATCGAACATCGGTTGACCGAGATAGACGCCGTCATAGCTTGCCAGCAGTCCGACGCCGTCGAGCTTCATCACGTCGAGCGCATGGCGTGCCTCCGCGCAGGCGCCTTCCATGTCGGGAATCGGCAGCGTCGCATAGACGCCGAACCGTTTGGGATTCTTGGCGACGAACTCGGCGCTCTCCTCATTGACGCGCCGCGCCAGCGCGCGAGCTTTGGCGTCGTCGCCGTGATGCGTGCCCGGCACCGACAAAGAGTAAATGCCCGCCGCGATGCCATGCCGATCCTGGAACGCCAGCGCCAGTTGCGGCGACCATTCGGGTGTGCGGATGATGGCGCCGAGATTCTGGATTGCCGTGCGGTAGGCCGGCGTCATCGAATGACAATGAACGTCGATGCGACCAGCATTGGTCGGCATAGCGTTTGCTCCCTGCGCGTGATTCCGGGCCGCAGGCAAAGTCCGCAGGCCCCGGAATAACAAACCTCACATCACGTCGCCCAGCACCTCTTCGCCAGCAGCCGGCGGCCGCTCGTAGAACTCCGGATTCATCCGGCTCGGCACGCCTTCACGATTGAGCGTGCCCTCAAATTCCTTGCGAAGCGCCGGATCTTCCTGGTGGTAGGGGATGGCGCTACCGCCTTTGCTGAGATCGATTGCACCATAATCCAAGAGCTGCTCGCCCGGCACGCCGGGCTTGCGGGCACGTGAGTTGTTTGCGCCGAACCAGGCGGTGATGCGCAAACCTTCCTTGCCGACGCCGAAATGCTGGTGAAACCACTCGCCGCTCATCGGTGCCGCGGACACCATGCCGACCGGCTCGTAGTCTTGGCGCATAACCTTATCCGCCTTGCCGCTCTTCCACGGCGTGGTGCCGAGTACATCGGGCCAAGTGTAGGTGTAGCCCTTGCCTTTGACGCAGATCAGCACCGCGGCGGAAGCGTGCTTATGCGCCTTGGAATAGCGGCCGGTCTCGTGTTGGCCGATCCACAGATAGAAGCGATTCCTCGCCATTGCCGGCTCGACGCGGCGGTAGCCGGGCGAGCGCCGGTTATCAAGCGGCAAATCGCAATTGATAATGTCGGGAATGAGATTGGTGCGGCGCATGGCAAGACCGCGCACTGGATCGGGCTCGATATCGTCGCTCGGCTTGAAGAAATCCTCGGCGCCGGAAAAACGCTCCGTGAATGTATAGGGGCAGTTGAAAATGAACTCATTGTTGTCGAGCACGTTCATCACGTTGGGCGCCGTGGTGCCGCACAACAGCAATGCAGGCGAACTCGCCGCATTGATCATGCGGTGATAGGCATTGAGCGGAATGGCGAACAGCGAGCCCTTCTGCCACTCGAACACATGGCGCTTGTTCTGGCCTTCCTGCCACACCTCGGTGGTGCCTCGGCCCTCGACCACGAGCACGACCTTTTCGTAGAGATGTCGCTCGACGTTGAGCGCGCCGGCGCCCGGCACCTCGACCACGTACTGCCCCCACAGGCCTTCGGTGCCGTAGAGCTGGATGAAGGAGCCGCGGCCGCCGAGGCGCTGCCACGGCAAAAGCGGCAAGTCCTGCACCCGGCGCACGCCGATGCCCCGGTAGCACGGCACGCCCTCCGCCTCCATGAAGGTGTCATAGGGCAACGGCTTGCGCTTGAACTTGCCAAATCCGGCGTTCTCGCCTGCCTTGGGCTCGTGCCAGTGAACTTCATCAGGCGTGTCATGCATGATTTTTCTCCGACTTTGGATTCTCAATCGCCTTTGTTTGTCGCATACAATTTCCTCACATAAGTGAAAGTCTCCCGCGGGGCTCGGGCCATCTCGTCAAGGCTCGTCATCAATTCGTCAGCGCTCACGGGGCTGATCTCGACGCCAACTGCCGCGGCGTCCGCAATATATTGCGGATCGCGATGGGTCGCCATGAATGCCGTGCGCAGCACGGCTGCGCGCTCGGCGGGAATGCCGGGCGGTGCTGCGAACGGCCGCGCCATGGTCATCAGCGGCGTTTCGGTGAACTCAATCAAAGCGCGAGCCGCCTCGCTCGGAGCAAGTTCGCGCGCCGTCGGCACATTGGGAAAATCCGGCAGGCGCGTGCGGCGAGCGAACGCGACCAGCAAATGGAAATCGCTGCCCGGCTTGAGCCAGTCCGGTCGCGTCGCACGAATCGCGGAAAGAGCGACGGTGCGGCCCATAACCTCGCCGCGCTCCATCGCAAGAAAGATCGCCGACGTATCGCGATAGCCGAGCACTTGCCGAAGATGGAGCCCCAGCGCGTCGCGCAAGATTTTTTGCACGTCCGCTCCCGCGGCGCCTTCGGCAGTGCCGCCGAGCACTAAATCCGAACCGCCCGGCCGCCGCGCATCCTCGATCGTCTTCACCGGCGCGTCCTTGCGCACGATCAGCACATAGGCATCGTTGGCTAGCCTCGACGACGAGCCGAGCCAGGTGAACTTGCGCGGATCGAATTGAACCGCGGGATTCTGGTCGAGCAGGCCGAGAAGCGGCATATCGCTCGCGAAAATCCCGATTGTGGTGCCGTCTTTCGGCGCAACGTTGTAGAGATAATTGGTCGCGCGCAGGCTGCCGGCGCCGGGCATGTTTTGCACAATGACGTTCGGATCGCCGGGTATGTGTCTGCCGAGGTGCCGCGCCAAAAGCCGCGCGAACAGGTCGTAGCCGCCGCCCGGCCCATATCCGACAATGATGGTCAAATCCTTGCCGCGGTAGAAATCGGCAACGGAATCGGCGCGCGCTTGCGTCCGCATCAGCGTCGCGGCGGCGAGAATGGCTGCGGCGGCGGCGAGCAATATGCGGAAAATTCTCACGACTTGGGCCTGAAGAGGAACTGTAGGTGCTGGCGCCGAAATGCTCAAGCGTGTGGCGTGTCAACCGCCGTTGCCCCGCGCCAATAGCTTCTTCAGGGCGTTTCGCAGCTCCGGCGGAGTTGCCGCCATGCGTGCGATGGCGCGCAGAACGTCGTCGCCGCTGATCGGACTGACATCGACCCCTAGCCTTTTGGCGTCCGCCAAATACTGCGGATCCTTTTGCACGGCGAGGAACGCGGTCTGCAATGCCTTGGCGCGGTCGGGCGGCAAGTCCGGCGGAGCGGCGAATGGGCGCGACAGAAAATAGGGAAGTTCAGCCAATTCGATGAGCGCGCGGGCCCTGCCATTTGGCGCAAGCTCGCGCGCCGTGGGCACATCCGGGAATTCCGGCAGGCGCGTCGCTCGCGCAAATTGAAGCAATACGCGCATATTGCTGTTCGGGCCGAGCCATTGCGGATGAGCGGAGCGTAACGCCGATAATCCGACGGTGCGTCCGTCCACTTCTTTGCGATCGACGGCCATGAACAGCACGCCGCTGTCGCGATAGCCCGCAATCAGCTTGATATGAAGCCCAAGCAGATCGCGCAAAATCACCGGCACGTCGTTGCCGGTGGAGCCCTCCGCCGTGCCGCCCAGCACCATTGGTGGCCCGCCAGGACTTCGCGCATCCTTGATCGACTTGACCGGAGCGTCCTTGCGCAGCATCAAGAGATAGCCGTCGTTGGCGTAACTTGAGGAGGATCCAAGCCAGGTGAACTTGCGCGGATCGAACTGCACATTCGGATCGCCGCCAAGCAACGCGACGAGCACCATATCGCGCGCAAACAAGCCGAACGTAGCGCCGTCCTTGGGCGCGACTGAATAGATATAATTTGCGGCGCGCAGGCTGCCGGCGCCCGGCATGTTCTCCACCACAACGGTCGGATTGCCGGGAATGTATTTGCCGATGTGCCGCGCCAGCAGGCGCGCATAGACGTCGTAGCCGCCGCCCGGACCAAAGCCGACGATCAGGTCGACCTGCCGGCCGCGATAGAAATCCGCGACTTCATCGACGCGGGCGACCGCCAGCGTTGAAGTCGACACCGCGATTGCGGCTGCGACGAATATCCAGCGCATGAACGCTTTCATGCCGGTGTCCAAGAGCGGCTAAGCCTACCTGCGCACAGATACTAGCGGTTCGATTCACACATTCGCATCCTATTTCCGGAGAACCTCGTGCGAATGTTTGACCCAAAGAACCACTAGCCTTGTTTTTGACGATGTTATAAGATTACATTTGAATAATTTGGGGCCCCGGGGGCTCTATGCGCTGGTTCAGGACGAACAGGACACTGGGCGGCAGATTGGCGCTCTTCGCGCTCGCCCTGCAATTTTATTTGTCATTCGGCCACATCCATCCTGAAGATATTTACGGCCCGGCCAACGTCACATTATCGGGCAACAAAACCATAGTGTTACCAGAGACGGAGTTTGTGCGCCCGTCGCCTTCCGGCGTCGCTTCGGACGACGACGGCGGTCTCTGCGCAATTTGCGCAACCATGTACCTCCTGAGCACCTCGTTTGTTCCCGAGGCGCCTTTACTCCCTGTGCCACCCAGCTCACGGGTGGCCATCCGATTTGATCGCATCGATGCGGTTTTTGTCGCGCCGCAGCGATCTCCATTCCAATCTCGCGCTCCACCCGCCGCTTAATCTGCGGTCCGTGCTGATCCTCGACGTTGCTGCGCGCTCGCGCGGCCAACGCCGGTGCCCTGACCGCGGCACCTCCTCTCCCTCGCGAAGTGCCCGAACAGTACGACTCCGACAGACCGGCCGTTTGGCCATTCAAGCAGCGTTGCAGGTGGAATTTCATGTCCATCCATGCTCAGTGTATAAGCTTCCGGTCGCGCGCGTTCCTTGGCAGTTCGGCGCTGCTCATAGTGATCGCTGCCGCCGCACCGGGGCAGGCGCAAGTCAACCTTCCGCAGCTCACCATCACGGCGGCGAAGCCTAAGCCGAAACCGCGCCCTAGACCGCGTCCGGTCGTGGCGGTTCGGACGCCGACCGCACCGCCGCTCACAGCAACGCAACAGCTCCAAGCCAAAAGCAACGGCTTCGACCAGGCGCGCAGCAATCTCTACACCACTATCGGCACGACCTCCGACACGCTCACTCACGACACCCTTCAGGTGCTGCCCCAAGGCACCAATACGACGGTTGAGAAAGTGCTGTTACAGGCCCCCGGAGTGTCCCAGGATTCCGCGGCCAGCGGCTTGCTCCATGTCCGCAACGACCATGCCAACGTGCAAGTCCGTATCAACGGCATCATGCTGCCCGACGGCGTGACCGGCTTTGGCAGTGTTTTGGATCCCTCCCTGATTGGCAGTATTTCGCTCATCACCGGCGCGCTGCCGGCCGAATTCGGCTTGCGCACGGTTGGCCTCATCGACATCACGACCCGCAACGACATCTTCAACAATTCAGGCAGCGTCAGCTTCTACGGCGGCAGCCGGGGCACATTGGAGCCGAGTTTTGAATATGGCGGCACGTTCGGAAGCACCTGTCCGTCGACCACCGCGCCGGTGGTCGGAAAGGCGCTGCCCTTAACCGAGAACTGCTTTCCAGGCGTTCAATATTTCTTCACCGGTCGGTACCTGCAAACCACGGAGGGAATTGAAAGCGCGACGCCATCGCTCAATGCCATCCACGATTTCTCCCAGCAGGAGAAGGGCTTCGGCTACATGTCGACTTTCATTGATCCGGCCACTCGGCTCAGCCTGATCACCGGCACCTCGACCAGCACGTTCCAGATTCCGAACGTCCCCGGCCAGCCGGTCGGCCAGATGGGAAATCCGCCGGTCACCGACGTCAATGGCATCACTAGTTTCAATTCAGCGCTCCTCAACGAGAACCAATATGAGGATACGCAATTCGGCGTGCTGGCGTTGCAGCGCTCGGTGAACGGATTCGACGGCCAATTCTCCTATTTCACCAAGTACGACTTTCTGCATTTCATGCCGGACCCGGTCGGCGACCTGTTGTTGAACGGCGTTGCATCGGACATCGTGCGGGAATCCTTCACCAACGGCGTCCAGGGCGACGCCTCGTACGTCATCAACGCACAGCACACGTTGCGCACCGGCTTTACCGTCAGCGGCGAACAAAGCAATGTCGACAATTCGTCGCTGGTCGAACCGTGCGTCATCTGTGACGGCACAGATAACGGACCGCCAGAAACAATCGTCGATAACGTGAGCAAAACCGGCTGGCTCGCCGGCGTCTATGCTCAGGACGAGTGGAAGGTCACCAATCAGTTCACGATCAACGGCGGGCTGCGCTTCGACCAGATGTGGCAATACGTCGACGCGAACCAACTCAGCCCGCGGTTGAGCTTCACCTACAAGCCGTTGGAATTTACGACGATCCATGCCGGCTATGCGCGCTATTTCACGCCGCCGGTGCTGGTCGAGGCGGCGCCGGCTAACATCGCGTTGTTCAACAATACGACCGGAGCCTCAACGACTCCTGGAACCGATCCGGTGCTGCCGGAGCGGTCGAACTATTTCGACGCCGGCGTCGATCAGAACATCCCGTTCGGCTGCGCCAAGCCGGCGGCGAAAGATTGCACCGATCTCGATCTGGGCGTCGACGCCTACTACAAGATCGCAAAAGACCTGATCGACAACGGAAATTTCGGCCAGGCGCTGGTGCTCAGCGCGTTCAACTATGCCAAGGGAATTGTCGAAGGCATCGAATTCAGCGCCAAATATCACAGCGGCAATTTCCAGGCTTACGCCAATTTCGCAGCAGGATACGAGAAAGCCACCGACGTCGTGTCGAATCAATATTTGTTCGACAACACCGTGCCGCTTGCCGATCTCGGCGGCGAAACCCTGCAACAGTACGTCGACAGCCATTGGATTTACACCGATCACACCCAGAAGGCGACCGGCTCCGCGGGCGTGGCCTATGAGTTCTGCGGCCGGTCGGCGACAGACACGGAATTTTGGCGTTCGCCGTGCGGCACCAAACTCAGCGGCGACATGATCTATGGCTACGGCCTGCGCAGCGGCGACGCCAATATCGACCACGTTCCGCCATATACGCAGTTCAACGTCGGGATCGCGCGCGAGTTTTTGCTGCCAAACGATCCGAAGCCGGTGACGATCCGCTTCGACATCGTGAACCTGTTCGACACGGTTTACGAGATCAGAAGCGGCACCGGTATCGGCGTGTTCGCCCCGCAATACGGCCCGCGTCGCGGCTATTTCATCGGCATTTCCAAAAAGATCTGATCATCGAGGTGGGTCCAACAGAGGGAGTTGCGACATGGCTTGCAGTGCGATCGGCCAAGGAAATGCGGCGAAACTCGCGGCGGTTCACGGAATTGCGCTCATGATCAGTCTTGTGTCGAATGGCGTTTGCGCTGCGCGAGCGGCCTATCCCGGTCCAACCCCCGGGCGCGTCGCACAACCGGCCCAATTCGATAACCGGTACCTTCGATTAGTTAGAGGCGATATCAGCTACCAAGGCTGGCCGCCGCGGCACAAAGATTGCGCACGACTGCCCTGCAATGGGCTGCTGCAAAACCCGCATGGCCGCTGCGGCACGCACTCCAGGATGCCGCAAGAGGCGCATGGCCGCTGCGGAACCCACTCGCATCACATCAACGGTCGGGTCGGCAATTTCAATCCTTACCCGAAGGAGAAATCGCAGTGGCAACGATAGCAACGGACCAAAGCGAAGGCGGGATGGCCCCGGGAGCATTTGAGGTGCGACAGCCCGCGACGATGGTTCCACGTGACTTGCCCGACCGCGGCCATGCTCTGACCAGAATCGCGGCGTTACACGACCGTCAGCGCCAACAGCGGCGTGGGTGGCGTTGCAGTTCAGGAATTATCGCCGGGCAGATTTCTCATGCTCGCGCTCAATGCTTGACCGCTCTTACAACCCAAGCGCAAGATACTGAAATAGCTCCTGTTTTTCTTTATTCCAAAGTAAAACGGCAGCGCGCCGATGCAGCTTGTGGTTCGGCGACTAACCAGACCGAAAGCGAAAAGCCGCATCGAGAATGGGAATTTGAAATGCAGATGAGTGGTTCCGCGCAGCGGTCCGAACATATCCAGTTGGCTTGGCAGCTCCGATATCGAGCGGCCGCGGCAGCCGCCGCCATGCTTTTCGCGCTCATGGTCGTTTGCTCGGCGCGCGCGCAAAGCGCGACCGGTCCGGCTGCTTCCGCGCAATCGCCTGCGCCGGCGATCGCCGCACCAACCGCTCCCTCCGTCGCCTCGCCAGCCGCGCCGGTCGCCGCACCCGCTATCGCGCGGCCGGCCGCGCCGACAACGGCCGCGCCCACCGTCCCCGCCGCCACGCCGCCGGCTGCGCCAATATCCGTGGCCCCCTCTGCACCGAGCGCCACACCGGCTCCCGCGGCAAGCGCAACATCGTCCAGCATCTCCCAGCCTGGGCCCGACGAGCCATCCATCAGTCACGCAGACCTTCCCCAAGATCTCTCGCCTTGGGGCATGTTCCTCAATGCCGATTTGGTCGTGAAGGCGGTGATCCTCGGGCTTGCCTTTGCGTCGCTGGTGACCTGGACGGTCTTTGTCGCCAAAACCTTCGAGCTGCGTAGCGCCCGCAGCCACGTGCGTGCCGGCTTGCGCATCCTCACCAGCGCCGCCACGCTCGCCCAGGCGCATGAGCAATTGCGCAACGGCACGACTGTGGTGGCGCAGCTCATGCAAGCGGCGGCGCAGGAAATTCGGCTCTCGGCAAACTTGCACGGCGATGGCCTCAAGGAGCGCATTGCCTTGCAGCTCGAACGTCTTGAAGGCGCCACCAGTCGAAAAATATCGCGCGGCACGGGGGTGCTCGCCACCATCGGCTCGACGGCGCCGTTCGTTGGTCTGTTCGGCACGGTGTGGGGCATCATGAATAGCTTCATCGGCATCTCGAATGCCCACACCACAAATCTCGCAGTGGTCGCTCCCGGCATCGCGCAGGCCCTGCTTGCGACCGCGCTTGGACTGATCGCTGCGATCCCGGCAGTGATGATCTATAACGTGCTGGCGCGTTCGACGATGCACTATCGCGCGCTGCTTGGCGATGCGTCAGCCCAAGTTCTTCGGCTCGTCAGCCGCGACCTAGACCGCGCCAAGCTGCCGCTGGCGCAAGCCGCAGAGTAACGCCGTGGCCATCCGTCTCGATCACGGTAGCGACGAACTCAACGAGGTGCACGACATCAATGTCACGCCGTTCATCGACGTGATGCTGGTGCTGCTGATCATCTTCATGGTGGCGGCGCCGCTGGCCACCGTCGATGTGCCGGTCGAGCTTCCGTCGTCCACGGCAAAGCCGCAGCAGCGGCCCAATAAGCCGGTTTATCTCACGCTCAAGGCCGACGGCAGCCTCGCGATCGGCGATGCGCCGGTATCGCGCGCTGCACTGCCAAGCGCGCTTGCCGCAGCAACCGGCGGCGATAGGGAGCAACGGATTTTCCTGCGCGGCGACCGTGCAGTGCCGTATGGCGCGGTCATGCAATTGTTGAACGACCTGCGCGGGGCGGGATACCTCAAAATCGCGCTCGTTGGCATGGAAGTGCGTTAGAGAAGAATGGCCGCATTCATATCCACATGGTTTGAGGATCAGGACCCGCGCGACCTGAAACGCTGGACCATGGCCGCGGCCTTCGTGGTTGCGGTCCACCTTGGTGCCATTGCCGCCTATGTCTACGTCCATATCCCCGACGAAATTGGCGACGATTCTGCGCCGGTCTCGATCGAGCTAGCGCCCATCGACAACACCATCGATCAGCCCGAAGTCGACTCCCAGCCGCAGCCCGAGCAGAAGCAGATCACGGAGCCACCGCCGCCGCCCGATGCGGTGCCGATGCCGGAAGAAAGACCCGTTGAAAAACAGGAAGAACAAAAGCCGCAGGCGGCGCCAACCCCGGCGATGACCAAGAGCGGCGCACCGACCGTGGCCCCATCGTGGGAGTCCGATCTTGTCAAACATCTGCAACGGTACAAGCGCTATCCGAGCGAGGCACAGGTGCGCAGCGAGCAGGGCATCGTGTTGCTTCGCTTCAGCGTCGACCGCAACGGCCACGTGCTCACCCACCATATCGTGCGCAGCTCTGGCTATCCCGATCTCGACGCCGAGGTCATCTCGATGATCGAGCGCGCACAGCCGCTGCCGGCCTTTCCGTCGACCATGACCGAGGCCACGCTCGATCTCACCGTGCCGATCCGCTTTTCATTGCGCTGAATATTGACCCTCCCCGGCTTGGTGGGGACGGATTAGTATGCCGCATTCATTTCGGGAGGACTTATGCGTAGCAAGCAGTGTCTGACATCAAGCGACGTAAAGAGAGTACTGGCCGCCTGCGAGGCCGAAGCCGCCAAGAACAAATGGGCGGTTGCGATTTCGGTCGTCGATGAGGGCGGTTTCCTGTTGGGGTTCCAGCGCATGGACGGCGCGCCCACGATTTCAGGCGAAGTATCCATGGGTAAAGCTCGTACCTCGGCCATGACCAAGCGACCGAGCAAGTTCTTCGAGGACCGGGTCAAGGAGCGCCCCGCATTCGTGAATTTTCCCGCCGGCATTCTGATCCAGGGCGGCGTGCCGCTGATGCACCAGAACGAATGCGTCGGCGCGGTTGGCGTGTCCGGTGTGCAGTCGCACGAGGACGAACAGGTCGCGCATGCCGGCGCCGGCGCGCTCGGTTAGTCCGACATTCCGCGGCTGCAATCACCCATTGCTATGTTAACCGGCTCGTCGCCTTCAAGACGCTTGGCGTCACTGCGCCCATCAAAGGCCAGAGTCGGCTGTTGGCATCGCTTGCCCGAGGTGCGTAGCGCAAGCGAAACGTGCTGTAATATCGGCCGCGAGAGTGCCGAATAAAGGAGTCCGCCGTGCTGGCGCCCGCTGCAACCATGAAGGACCGCATTGCCATGTATAACGGCAATGCGCTCAAGATCGGTTTGTTCGGCGTCAACTGCTCGGGAAGCCGCACCGCCACCAAAGTGCCGGAGCGTTGGTCGGCAAGCTGGCCGGATTGTCTGGCGCTCGCGCGCCTGGGCGACACGGCGGGTCTCGACTTCATGTTGCCCATCGCACGCTGGAAAGGCTACGGCGGCGAGACCGATTTTCACGGCAGGTCGCTCGAGACCATCACCTGGGCTGTCGGTCTACTCGCGGCGACCAAGCGCATGACGATATTTGGAACGGTCCATGCCCCGCTGTTTCATCCCCTGATCGCGGCCAAGGAATTCGTCACCGCCGATCACATCAGCGAAGGACGTGTCGGCGTCAACATCGTGGTCGGCTGGAACGAGGGCGAATTCGAGATGTTCGGCGTGAAACAGCGCGAACATGACCTGCGCTACGATTACGCGCAGGAATGGATCGATGTCGTCATGCAAGCGTGGACGCGCGACGGTACCTTCGATTACGAGGGCCAATTCTTGCAGCTCAAGAGCGCACGCGCCTATCCGAAGCCGTTCGGCGACACGCGTCCGTTGCTGATGAATGCCGGTGCTTCGGGCGCCGGGCAGGCCTTTGCGTTGCGCAATTGCGACGCCTTTTTCGTAGCAACCGGCGGTACGCGCACCTCGCTTGCCGGTAGTGCTGCGATGGTGAAGGAAACCAAGGCGGCTGCGCGTGCGATCGGCCGCGATATCGAGATCTTTACCGTCGGTCAGGTGATCTGTCGTTCGACGCAGAAGGAGGCCGAAGAATATTATCGCTACGTCAACATCGAGAATGCCGATTGGGAGGCCATCGACGGCATGTTGAAAAATCGGAATATCACGCCGCGGACCATTCCGGCCGAGGAGTATGACGCCAAGCGCCGTTATTTCGCATCCAATGCCGTTGGCGGTTATCCGTTTGTCGGCACGCCCGATCACATCGCCGAAGAGCTCGAAATCATCAGCCGCGCTGGCGTGCGTGGCATCGGACTTTCATTCGTCAATTTTCTCAACGAGGTGCCGTATTTCTGCGACGAGGTGCTGCCACGCCTTGTGCGCCAAGGCGTGCGCACCAAACAGTGACTGGACCGCCGCAATCTACTGCAGCAAGTGTGATGCTTCTTGCGCAGTCGGCAGTCGCCCATTCGGCGTGAGTTCGTTCACCAAGCCCGGCAGATGCTGGCTCAACGCCGCAAGCAACTCATCGCGCGACAATCCGGAGTGCGTCATGAGCGTCCTGATCTGATCGGAATCCAACACCTTGCCCAAGGCATCTGGCGTGATCGGATTGTTTGCTCCATTGCCGACCCAGGAATTTGCCGCGCCGCCCTGCCCGGCCTGCTGAAACTGCTTGAGCAGGTCGCTCAGGCCGCCACTCAGAATGCCTCCTGCCGCGCCGCCAGCGAGCAATCCACCCAAGCCGCCTTTGAGGAGGTCGCCAATGCCGCCGCTGGACGTTGTCGTCCCATCGGCCGGTGCATTCTTGCTCGAAGCTGAAGCGGCCGGACTGGCACTCGGTTGCGCGGTAAGGCTCTTGACGGCCTTGTAGGCGATCAATCCCAGAACAGCCATCGTGATCGGGGACATACCGCCGCCGCTACTTGGACCGCGCGGACCATGCGGCCCGTTCTGCATTCCGTTGAGAACGTCCATCAAGCCCATGTGTGCCTCCGCAATTTTGAAAATTGATAATGTTGCGGTTCCAGGGGATCAGCACATTGCGGCTCGATGGCCGAAGTGTGTCAAAACGCTCAAAAGCGCGTGTGCGATATCGAGCTCTTTGCGGGACTTCAAAATTCTTCGAGCAAGCGTCCAAACCCGGCAATCCTGTCCATGATGCCGTTCTGCCGTAGCGCGTGCCAATAGGTCGCCGTATTGATGGCAATGACCGGCTTGCCGAGCCACAGCTCGGCCGCGGCGGCAAGCCGAACCATGCTGAGGTTCGTTCCAACCTGGATGATTGCGTCGGTGTCGCGACCGTTGCCGTTCAATTCGATCAATTTCTCCCGAAGAAGTTCGGGCGTGACTTCGGCAATGCCGGTCCAGCTCTTGCATTCCAGACACATATCGCGAACGATTTCGAATCCCGACTCGGTGAAGTATCGCCTGACCTCGGCGTTGGCGACCGGATAATAGGGCGACAGGAAGGCTATCCGTTTGACGCCGCCATAAGCTTTCAGCGCAGCGGTGCTGGAATGCGAACCGACGCTGACCCCGACGCCGGATTCGCGCTCGACCTTGGCGACAAAGGCATCCGCACCTGCGGCGCCGCCATAGAACGTCACCGAGGACATGCCCATGACGAGATAGTCCGGCGCACATGTCATCACGCTTCGCACCGCATCGAGGACGTTGTCGCCGATGACTTGAATGCCGGCCATAAAGCTCTCGTTGCTGATGGCTTGCGCGTTCGGCGTAAATATCCGGCTGTAATGATTGGTGACGCCGGGCGGCCGCATCATCTCGAAATCGGGCTGGACGATGGTGTTGGTGGAAGGGCCGATGACGCCGAACTTACATCGCCAGCCGAGAACGTCGCGCATCGTCGGGCTTCCCCCTAGTGGAGCGGATTTGACATTCGCTGCCTGCCAAGCCGGCAACGCCTGAAGCGAATGTCAAATCAAAAGCCCCACTAGCACATATATTTGCTAGTGGTCCTTTGATACCAACACTCGCATGGGAGCCAGCCGAACCAAGATGCGAATGTTGGTATTGGACCACTGGAAGGCTCACCCGCCGGAGCATAGCGGAACTTCCGCTGCGGCTCGACAGTCTGGACACGAGATAGGCCGTACAGCAGGATGGCGGGATGGCGGCCTCGTCATCGAGGTTGGAATTTCAGCGGGCGACGACACGCGTCAGCCCGAACGACGGATCATGCGGCAATCAACCTCGGTGCGGGCCAATAAGGCTTGGGGGATCATGAGCCAGACGCTCCAGTGATGCGGAAGTGGCGGGCAGCGGATCAACCCTCATGGCAGCCTACATTCAGGGTCGCAACGTCAACCTGACCTTTCGACCGGCGAACCGCGCGCCGGTCCGCGCGCTGTATGGTTTCGACCTCGACGTCAATGAAGGCGAGTTTCTGTCGATCGTCGGACCGTCGGGGTGCGGCAAGAGCACGTTTCTGAATATCCTGCTCGGCCTTATCAAGCCGGACTCCGGCGAATTGCTGATGCACGGCAAGCCCATCGCCGGCCCTGGCAGCGACCGCGCCATGGTCTTTCAGGAATTTGGGCTACTGCCGTGGCGGACGGCGGAAGCCAATATCGAGCTCGGGCTCGAGTTGAAGAAGGTGCCGGCGGAAAAGCGCCGCGCCATCGCCGGCCGGCTGATCAATCTGGTCGGACTCGCGGGCTTCGAACGACATTATCCGCACGAGCTGTCTGGCGGCATGAAGCAACGCGTCGGCCTGGCACGCGCGCTTGCAACCGATCCCGAGGTCTTGTTGATGGACGAGCCGTTCGCCGCGCTCGATGCCCAGACTCGCGACTTGATGCAGGCCGAACTTCTGCGCGTCTGGCGCGAGGCACGAAAGACGGTGCTGTTCGTCACCCATCAAATCGATGAGGCGATCTATCTGTCCGATCGCATTATGGTCATGAGCAAGCGTCCGGGTCGCGCCAAGCGGACTTTCGCCGTCGACCTGCCGCGGCCGCGCGAATACGAAATGAGGGTGGCGCGGGAGTTCAACGATCTCAAGCTCGAAATCTGGAACACGCTCAAGGACGAGATCATGGTCTAGACCATGGCAGAGGACACAATCCCGCGTTTGAGCTTTGCCGCGCGTTACCGCAACCTCCTGCTTGGAGCGCTTGCGGTCGTCCTATTTTTCGTCATTTGGCAGGCGATATTTCTCGTCGTGCCGCTCAACACGCTGTTCATGACGACGCCGAGCCTGATCGCCTCCGGTTTCGTCGATCTGATCGGCAGCGGCGATCTCTTTCACGATGTCGCCGTCAGCGCGGTCCCATTCGTCTATGGATTCATTGCCGCTGTCGTGGTCGGCGTGCCGCTCGGCATCGTCATGGGTTGGCGCGTGCGCGTCGGTTGGGCGCTCGACCCGCTGATGACTATCTTTTACGCCAGCCCGCTGGTGGCGCTGGCGCCGCTGCTCGTCATCTTCTTTGGCGTCGGCGTATCGGGGAAGACGATCATCGTCTTCAGCCTTTCCGTGTTTCCCTTCATCTTCAATGCCTGCGCCGGCGTGCGCGCGGTCGATCGCCTGCTGATCAACGTGGTGCGTTCGCTCGGTGGCGGC
>JASHQI010000067.1 GCA_030037645.1 Xanthobacteraceae bacterium | reverse complement strand
CCGGCGTGGTCGCGGTCGTGACCGGCGCCGAGCTTGCGAAAGTGATCACGCCGTGGGTCGGCGTGCTGACGCATCTCAAAGGCATAAAGTCGGCGCCGCAACACGCCATAGCGGTCGAGCGCGCCTGCTGGCAGGGCGAAGCGGTCTGCGCGGTCGTCGCCCGCTCCCGTGCGCAAGCCGAGGACGCCTGTGCGCTTCTGCGCGTCGACTACGAGGTGCTGCCCGCGGTCACCGACGCGGAAACAGCCCTCGACAAGACGACGCCCGTGATCCACCCCGAGCTTGGCGACAATCTGACCTTCGAGCGCGCCGTGAACGCCGGCGACCCCGACAAGGGCTTCGCCGATGCCGACACCATCGTCGAGACGACGTTCCTGTTCGGCCGCCATACCGGCGTCACCAATGAGCCGCGCGCCATCGTCGCCGATTGGAATCCTGGCGAGCAGCGCCTGACCGTCTATCAGGGCACGCAGGCGCCGCATATGACGCAAAACCTGTTCGCCAAGCATCTTGGCCTTCAGGAGCATCAGGTGCGCGTGCTGACCAAGGACGTCGGCGGCTCGTTCGGCCTCAAGGTGCATATCTATGCCGACGAAATGGCAACCGCGGCGCTGTCGAAGCTGTTGCGCCGGCCGGTCAAATTCATCGCCGACCGCTTCGAAAGTTTCGTCACCGACATCCATGCCCGCGACCATCGCATCACGGCGAAGCTGGGCGTGAAGCGCGACGGCACGTTCACCGCCTTCGAGATCGACGATCTGACCGGCATCGGCCCCTATTCGGTCTACCCGCGCACCAGCGGCATCGAGGCGAACCAGATTGTCGGCCTGGTCGGCGGCCCGTACACCTGCGCCAACTATCGCGCCCGCGCCCGCGTCGTCTTTCAGAACAAGAATGTCATGTGCCAATACCGCGCCGTCGGGCATCCGATTGCGACCGCGGTGACCGAGGGCCTGGTCGAGCTTGCGGCGGCGAAGATCGGCATGGACGTGGTGGAGATCCGCCGGCGCAATCTGTTTGCCGACGACAGATATCCGGCAACTAGCGCCACCGGCCTGAGATTCGAGGCGCTGTCGCATCACGCCTCACTCGACAAGATTCTGGCGATGATGGATTACGCGAAGCTGCGCGCGCAGCAAGCGCAAATGCGCCGCCGCGGCATTCATCGCGGCATCGGCTTTGCCTCGTTCATCGAAGTGACCAATCCATCTGCGGCGTTTTACGGCGTCGGCGGCGCGCGCATCTCGTCTCAGGACGGCGCCACGGTACGTCTCGATGCGACCGGTGCGGTGTTCGTCCATTCCGGCGTCACCGAACAAGGACAAGGCGCCGAGTCGGTCCTGGCGCAGTGCGTCGCGACGTCGTTTGGCGTGCCGATCGACCGCGTGCGCGTCATCACCGGCGACACAGACAATACGCCGTACGGCGGCGGCACCTGGGCGTCGCGCGCGGCCGGCATCGGCGGCGAGGCGGCCTGGCAGGCCGGCAAGGCGTTGCGCGCCAACGTGCTCGCCGCCGCCGCTTCGATCCTGCAAGCCGACCCGAAAGCGCTCGACATCCGCGCCGGCAGCGTGGTCGACGCCGACAGCGGACGCGAGCGCATGGGTCTCGATGAGGTGGCGCGCATCGTTTACTTCCGCCCCGACACCTTGCCACCCGGCTTCCAGGCCGAGCTTTTGGTGACGCGGCATTATGTGCCGCACGCTTGGCCGTTCGCGTTCACCAACGGGGTGCAAGCGTCGTCTCTCGAGGTCGACATCAGGACCGGGCAAGTGACGCTGCTCAAGCACTGGTGCGTCGAGGATTGCGGCACCGTGATCAATCCGCAGCTCGTCGACGAGCAAATACGCGGCGGCATCGTTCAGGGCATCGGCGCGGCTCTGTTCGAGCACTGCCTCTATGACGAGACCGGCCAACTGCTCAACGGCACCATGATGGACTATCTGGTTCCCATGGCCGGCGAAATGCCGGACATCGACATCGGCCACGTCGTGACGCCGACGGCGGATTCCGAATTGGGCGCCAAAGGCTGCGGCGAAGCCGGCACTGCGGGCGCGCCGGGCTGCGTCATGAATGCCGTCAACGACGCGCTGCGCCCGCTCGGCGCCGCCCCCATCACGCAAATGCCGATCACGCCGCAACTCGTCCTCGCGGCGCTGCGCCGGGTCTAGCCTCCGCCATTCGTTATCGTCATTCCGGCTGCTCGCTTCCATCATGGCAGTCAGGTGCTATGGTCCGGCGCAATACGAGTCCCCATCTCACCGATGCCCCGCGAAACGAAACCGAAAATCGTCGCCATGATTGTCGCTTCGGCGATCGTCATGCAGCAGATCGATTCGACCGTGATCACCACGGCCCTGCCGCAGATGGCAAAATCGCTGCACACCGACCCGGTACGGCTGTCCGTCGCGGTCACTGCCTATTTGTTGAGCCTGGCGGTGTTCGTCCCGGTCAGCGGCTGGGCGGCGGATCGCTTCGGCGGCCGGATTATTTTCCGCGCCGCCATCGCGCTGTTCACGGTCGGCTCGATTCTCTGCGGGCTGAGCGGCAATGTGATTGAGCTCACCGCGGCGCGCGTGCTGCAGGGTTTTGGCGGCGCCATGATGGTGCCGGTCGGACGGCTCGTATTGTTCCGCAGCGTCGAGAAGACGGCGCTCATCGGGACGATGGCCTATCTGCAAGTTCCGGCGCAGCTCGGCCCGGTGCTCGGGCCGCCGATCGGCGGCTTTATCACCACCTATTTTTCCTGGCGCTGGATCTTCCTGGTCAACGTTCCGCTCGGCCTCCTGGGCATCGTGCTGGTGACAGTGTTCTTCGACAATCCTAAGGAGGACACGCAGCGCCCGTTGGACTGGGTCGGCTTTGTGCTCACCGGCGCCTCGCTCTTCTGCATCATGTATGGAATCGAGGCGCTCGGCCGCGGTCACAATGAACTCACCGAGGCGATCGTATTGTTGGTGATCGGATTCGGCGTGGGGGCGCTGGCGCTCCGGCACTTATGGCGAGCGCCTCATCCCCTGCTCGACCTTTCGGTATTCCGCGTCGCCACGTTCCGCGCCAGCATTTTCGGCGGCTCGCTATTCCGCGCCGGCGCCGGAACGCTGGTCTTTCTGCTGCCGTTGTTGCTGCAAACCGTATTCGGCATGTCCGCCTTCGCCTCGGGCACAATCACCTTTGCCACCGCGGTTGGCTCGATGTCGATGAAGCTCACGGCAAGGCCCATCCTCGGCCGCTTCGGTTTCCGCAACGTGATTCTCGTCAACGGCGTGATCAGCGCCTCGACCATCATCATGTGCACATTCTTCACCGCAGCGACGCCCGTGCACCTCATTTTCGTCCTGCTCCTAGTCGCCGGCTTTTTCCAGTCATTGCAATACACGGCGACCCAGGCCATGACCTACGCCGACGTGCTTCAGCCACAAATGAGCACAGCAACCAGCGTCGCCAGCATGACGCAGCAACTGAGTCGCGGCTTCGGCATCTCATCGGTGGCGGTGTTGCTGCATTTTTCGCTTGCCTGGCGCGGCGCAACCACGCTGGGCACTGAAGACTTCATGGTGGCGTTCGCCGGCGCAACGCTGCTCGCGCTGTTGAGCCTCGTCTTTGGCTGGGGTTTACGACGCGACGCCGCGGCCGAAGTCAGCGGCCATCGGCCAAGATCGGTGCCCGCCGTCGCGCATCGTTCCGACCGTTCGCGATTTTTGCGGTAGTGCGGCATCCAATAGGATAGTTTACCCTCATCCGCTCGTCCCCACGCAGGGGTCCCCATCGCGCAAGCGCGATGGGGCGCCCCGTAAGCGGGGACCCAGTGCTTTCACCGCGATGTTGCATTCTCCGTCTGGATTCCCGCGTTCGCGGGAATGAGCGGAAACGACTCAGGCCACATCAATGCACGATCACGCGGCGGTCGAGCTCTGCGATCGAGTTGACGCCGGTCAGCGCCATGGTGACATCGAGCTCGTTGCGGATGATCTCGATCGCGCGCGCAACCCCCGCCTGCCCTCCGGCGCCAAGACCGTAGATGTAGGCGCGGCCGATCATGCAGGAGCGCGCGCCGAGCGCAATGGCGCGCGCCACATCCTGGCCGGAGCGGATACCGCTGTCGAACATGATCTCGATCTGCGAACCGAGCGCCTCGACGATCGGCGGCAGCATGGCGATGGAAGACGACGCGCCATCGAGTTGGCGGCCGCCATGGTTGGATACGATGATCGCCGCGGCGCCGGTCTTCGCGGCGATGCGCGCATCCTCGACGTCGAGGATGCCCTTGAGAATGAGCTTGCCCGGCCACAGGCCGGCAATCCACTCGACGTCCTTCCAGCTCAGCGCCGGGTCGAACTGACCCGCGATCCACTGTGCCAGCGAATTGACGTTCTCCATGCCGCGCACGTGGCCCGAGATATTGCCGAACGTCTTGCGCTTGCCACGCAGCACACTGAGCGCCCAGGCCGGCTTGGTGGCGATTTCGAGGATGTTCTTGACGTGCAATTCCGGCGGCACCGTCATGCCGTTCTTGATATCGCGGTGGCGCTGGCCGAGAACCTGAAGGTCGAGCGTGAGCACCAATGCGCTGCATTTGGCGGCAACCGCCCGCTCGATCAACGATCGCGCAAAGCCGCGATCCTTCATCACATAGAGCTGGAACCAGAACGGTCTGTCGACCGCCGCCGCGACGTCCTCGATCGAGCAGATCGACATCGTCGACAAGGTGAACGGGATTCCGGCGGCGTGCGCGGCGCGGCAAGCCAGAATCTCGCCGTCGCCGTGCTGCATGCCGCACAGGCCGATCGGCGCCAGCGCCAGCGGCAATGATACCGGTTCGTCGAGAATCGTCGTCTTGGTATTACGATCGGTGACGTCGACCAGGATGCGCTGGCGGAGCTTGATGCGCTCGAGGTCGGCGCGGTTGGCGCGCAACGTCTGTTCGGCATAGGAGCCGCCCTCGGCATAGTCAAAGAAGGCGCGCGGCACCTTGCGGCGGGCGGTCTGCCGCAGGTCCTCGATACATGTCATGGTTTTCATGGCGCACGGTTCCCCGGGAACTGCCTAGATAGCACAAAGCACGGGCATTTCCGGCGCGTTCGCCACAGGAACGCACGCCCGTGCAGGAGGTTATCCAGTCAGGTGGAGAGAGCGCACGGGGAGGCAAATTCCTACTGTCCGAACAGGAATACGACGATGGACGAATGGAACAGAAATCGCGGGTTTCAATCCGGCTATGATGGCTTCGCGCTGAACGAAAAAGATCATAGAAGCAGGCGGCGCCGCGAGGAAGATGCCCATCGCAAGGAGCAGCTCGATCGCGAGCTCGACCGCGGACTGGAAGATACGTTCCCCGGTTCCGACCCGGTATCGGTCATCCAACCCTATGGCAGCTCCCACCACAAGCCGAAGCGTTAGACGCAACGGCCGCCCATTCGGCTGGCAATGACCGATGTTTTCATATGCCATTGATTGCACATCTATTTCCCCGGCATGGTGAAAAAGGCATTACGGCCGTCGGTAAGCTTGTTGAATGTTTTTTGAGGCGGACCACAGACGGAACGGGTTAATATCGCCTTCGGAAGGGCATGCTCGGGGACCCAATATGGTGCGCAAATATTTCGGCACCGACGGCATTCGTGGCCGCGCTAACGGCGTCATCACGCCGGAACTGGCACTCAAGGTGGGACAGGCGACGGGGCTGGCCTTCCGCCGCGGCGAGCATCGCCATCGCGTCGTGATCGGCAAGGATACGCGGCTTTCCGGTTACATGATCGAGACGGCGCTGGTGTCCGGCTTCACCTCGGTCGGCATGGACGTGCTGCTGCTGGGTCCGATGCCGACTCCGGCCGTCGCCATGCTGACCCGATCGATGCGCGCCGATCTCGGCGTCATGATTTCCGCTTCCCATAATCCGTTCGACGACAATGGCATCAAATTGTTCGGACCGGACGGCTATAAGCTTTCCGACGAAGTGGAGCGCGGCATTGAAAAGCTGATCGATGCCGAAATCACCAAAAGATTGGCGAAGAGCCAGGATCTTGGACGAGCCAGGCGCATCGACGGCGTCCACGATCGTTACATCGAATTCGCCAAACGCACGCTGCCACGCAATCTTTCGCTCGAGGGCTTGCGCGTCGTCATCGACTGCGCCAACGGCGCGGCCTATCGTGTCGCCCCCGACGCGCTGTGGGAGCTTGGCGCGGATGTTGTTGCGATTGCCGTCGAGCCTGACGGTTTCAACATCAACCGCGAGTGCGGATCCACGGCGCCCGACGCGCTGTGCCGCAAGGTGCGTGAGATGCGCGCGGATATCGGCATCGCGCTCGACGGCGATGCCGACCGCGTCGTGATCGCCGACGAGCATGGTCATTTGATCGACGGCGACCAGCTCCTCGCGGTGATCGCGGAAAGCTGGCACGAGGACGGACTTCTGTCGCAGCCGGGCATCGTTGCCACGGTGATGTCGAATCTCGGCCTCGAGCGGCACCTGCGGTCGCTTGAACTCTCGCTGGTTCGCACCCCGGTCGGCGACCGCTACGTGCTCGAATATATGCGCCAGCACGGCTATAACGTCGGTGGCGAGCCGTCGGGCCACATCATTCTCTCGGACTACACCACGACCGGCGACGGCTTTGTTGCCGCGCTGCAGGTGCTCGCGGTCGTCAAAAAGCAGGATAAGCCGGTTTCGCTGGCCTGCCACCGCTTCGATGCATTGCCGCAGGTGCTCAAAAACGTCCGCTACCGCAGCGGCAAGCCGCTTGAAAATTCCAAGGTCCGCTCGGCGATTGCCATGGCTGAAGACCGCCTGAACGGCCACGGCCGCCTGGTGGTGCGACCTTCGGGAACCGAACCGGTCATTCGCATCATGGGCGAAGGCGACAACAAGGCGCTGGTCGAGGAAATCGTCGATGGCATCGTCGACGCGCTCGCCGATCACGCGGTGTGAAAACGGTTCCTGCCGCTCATCCCGGTGCAAGCAGGACTCCTGCACTGCCGCTTCACTTCCGCGCGGACGAGCGCGAACTCGTCAGCCGCGCAACTTCAGAAACTGCGCGAATGCTTTGAGCGTGATCTCAGAGACGTGGTGCTCGATGCCTTCGGCATCCGCCTCCGCAGCTTCGCTCGGCACGCCGAGCGCGCGCAACACGTCGACCACCAGCCGGTGGCGCACCCGCACGCGGTCGGCGAGCGCATGGCCTTTCTCCGTCAGGAACACGCCGCGATAGGGCCGCGCGGTGGCGAGACCGGCGCGCTTGAGCCGCGCAATGGTCTTGATCGCGGTGGCATGGGAGACGCCGAGGCGCCGGGCGATGTCGGTTGGCCGCGCCTCGCCGGCGCTCGCCAACAGGTCGGCAATCAGTTCGGCGTAGTCCTCAAGCACCGCAGTCGATTGCGCGAACCGTGTCTTGCCGAAGCGGCGCGCCTGGGTGCCTTCCGCCGGAAGCTTTTCCATTGGCAGCTACCGCGCCGCCTGCCCTGCGCCCGCGCGCGGCGGTCTGGACGGGTTGCGCAGGCCGGCGCCACCATGCCGCGCCGCAGCGCAGAACATATTTTGATTGCCGTGTCAAAGTGTAGCCCATACTACAATTTATAGCCGTTGACGCCGCGTCGCTGAAGCCTTATCCTTACACTGTAACTAAGGCTACAATTTCGTGTAATTGCTGCCGGACTTTGCGATGATCGACACCCTCATCCGCCGCGTCTCGCTGTCGGACCAGACTCTCGCCACCGCGCGCGAAGTGCTGGCCGGCCGGCGCCGCGGCCTGGGCGGCTCCTTGGCGTTTGTCGGCCCCGCGGTCATCGCCTCGATCGCTTACATGGACCCCGGCAATTTCGCGACCAACATCCAAGCCGGAGCGAAGTTCGGCTACGGCTTGTTATGGGTGGTGCTGCTCGCCAACGCGATCGCGATGCTGTTCCAGGGGCTTTCAGCCAAGCTCGGCATCGTCACCGGCCGCAACCTCGCGGAACTCTGCCGCGATCATTTTCCGCGACCGGTGGTTTGGGCGATGTGGGTGGTCAGCGAAATTGCGGCGATGGCAACCGATCTCGCCGAATTTCTCGGCGGCGCCATCGGACTGTCGCTGTTGTTTCATCTGCCGTTGTTCGTCGGGATGGTGGTCACCGCAATCATCACCTATGGGCTCTTGATGTGCGAGGCGTACGGATTCCGGCCGCTCGAGTTGATCATCGGCGCGATCGTCGGGGTCATCGGCCTTTGCTATCTCGTCGAGATGTTCATAGCGCCGGTCGATTGGGCTTCGGCGGCATTCCACGCCGTCACGCCCCAGCTCCTCAACGCCGAGGCTTTGCTGCTTGCGGTCGGCATCATCGGTGCAACCGTCATGCCGCATGCGATCTACCTGCATTCCGGCTTGACACAGGCGCGTGTGCCGGTCCGCAACGACAATGAGCGGCGACAGGTCCTGCGTTTTTCCAACCGGGAAGTCGTCGTTGCGCTCACCATTGCCGGCCTCGTCAACATGGCGATGGTGATGATGGCTTCGAGTGCGTTCCATGCCGGGCATCCCGAGGTGGCCGAGATCCAAACCGCCTATCACACCCTCACCCCGTTGCTCGGCGCAGCCGCGGCCGGGGTGTTCCTGACCTCGCTGATCGCTTCGGGCGTGTCGAGCTCGACGGTCGGAACGATGGCCGGCCAGATGATCATGCAGGGCTTTGTCGGATATCGCATTCCGATCTGGTTGCGACGGCTGGTGACGATGCTGCCCGCCTTTGTGGTGGTTGCACTCGGCGTCAATGCGACCAGCGCGCTGGTCGTCAGTCAGGTCGTCCTCAGCCTCGCGTTGCCGTTGCCGATGATCTCGCTGCTCATCTTCACCGGCAGGGTGGACATCATGGGCGTCTTCGCCAACAATCGGCTCACGCGCATCGTAGCCGCCGTCGGCGCGGCGATCGTGCTGGCGCTCAATCTCGTGCTGATTGTGCAGACAATGGGCCTGTCAATTCCGGGCTTGCCCGGCGCCTAAAGCGCAATCGCTTCTCGAGTAGACCCCGAAAAAAATGCGAGAACCCGGTCTTGATGCCAACAAAACCGGGCTCTCGCTGAATCGATTTGGCACGCCGCATACAAGATCGCGGCAGCCCGGGCTACGTCGACGGGTCCGGCCTTTGCTCGACCCGATGCATGACCGCAAAACCCTGGCGTCAATCAATCCCGGATTGCAGTTGCGGCAACCCGGGCGACGCTGCTCTGAACGCGGCGGCCTTGCGACCGCCGTCTCGACTTACATGGTCTTCAGATTTTCAGCGGCCGACTTGCCGGTCTTGCGGTCTGTCACGATCTCGAAGGAGACACGTTGGCCCTCCCTCAATTCGCGCAGCCCGGCGCGCTCGACGGCGCTGATATGGACGAACACATCCTTGCCGCCGCCCTCGGGCTGGATGAATCCATAACCCTTCTGCGCGTTGAACCATTTCACGGTGCCGTTATTCACGGGTCTCTCCTCATAGACATGTCGATATGAGCCGCGCAAATTTGCTCGACTCGGTTCGCTCGAGATTTTGGTGAAAGATCGTCAGTCAGGCGCGCTTATCAGTCGCTGCAAGGCCAAGTCATTCGGCCGAAAACTCGATCCGACCTATTTAGCGGCAACGCGCAAAATCCGCAAGGCCGGGTTCATGCAATTGTGACAGACCGTCGTGGAACCTTAATAGATTGGTAATTCCCGTACCTGTTTGTTCGCGCGCGATCTTTTCCAAAATACGGCCTCGCGACAGAAAAGAAAGAAAAATGGTGCATCAATCTGCAACGCCGACGATATCGCCTCGTTGGGCCGATTGAACCACAGCGTCGAACACTGCCATGCCATGCAGAACGTCTGCAATCGGCACAGGATAGGGTGTCCAGTCGCGGATCGCCCCGGCGAATGCGGTCAGTTCGGCACTGAGTACGTCGAAGCCGGGAAAATTCAAAACCTCGTCTGCGGGCGCCGGCACCAGGCCGGTTGGCGCAACCGTCGCAGTTGCCGCAAAGCGCAGGCGTGACAGGTCGGCGCGGGATATCTCGGCAAGGCCGTCAGTGCCGTATACAATGAACTCGAAATTCGTCGCGGTCGCGACCGAGCAGAAAACAAGGCCGGTCGCTCCGCTCTCAAATCGCAGCATGACGGTCGTCGTGTCATCCGAGGGTCCCGGATAGGCGCGCGCCGTCGCGCAACGCACATCGCGCACGTGGCCGGCAAGCTCGATCATGTGGTCGAGCGCATGCACACCGACGGCGGTGAAGGCGCCGCCGGGCGCCTCCTCGGGCGCGGCACGCCAGTTGTCGGGCGCGACGAACTGCGCGGTCGAGGTGGTGTGCTGGGCCACCATGGCGATGATTTTTCCGAGCCGGCCTTGCTGCGATCTTTTTCGCAATTCGGCGATGCTCGGATGGAAGCGCCGGCCAAATCCGACGGCGAGCACGACCCCGGCCCTGTGCGCCGCCTCGGCGACCAGCCGCGCGCTGGCCAGATCGAGCGTGATCGGCTTTTCCACGAACAGATGCTTGCGCACGGCGACCGCCGCCAAAGCCTGCGCCTGGTGCTGGCTGTGCGGCGTGGCCAGCACCACGGCGTCGATCCGCGGATCGCGCAGAATCTGCGCGTAGCTGTCGACCAGCGTAATCCCGTGCTCGCGGCAAAACTCGGCGGCGTTCGAGGGCGTGCGCGTGGTGGCGAGGTCGAAACGAATGTCGTCGCTTTTGCCGGCGACCGAAGCCACCAGCGAGCGTCCCCAGCGACCCAATCCAACGATGCCGGCGCGGATCATGCCTGAACACTCACAATATGTTTCGCTGTTTCGGCCAACACGATGTCGGATTTACTGCGCCGCGGCCCGTTCGATGCCGGAGATGCAGCACGGATTTGCCCTGGCCTGCGGAATTCTGCTTTTCAGCCAGCAGCGCGCCTTCGATCCCTGAATTCCGGGATGCACGGCGGTCCAGGCGAGGCATCGCTGATCCGCCTTGCAGGCATTTTGGCACAGTGACCAATTGTCGGAAGACATCACGAAATTGCGGTAGTCCGAGCCAAACAGATTGGTATTGATCATGGCCTTGCTCGCGGCTGCGGACGGAGCCGTATTCGCGGACGCGCCGGGCGCGGTCGTCGAATTGTCCGCGACTTGTCGTTCAAACCCGGCAATGCAGCAGGGACTGGCGACTTGCATGGAAGGTCTGTTTTTGAGAAAGCAGCGCGCATCGGCGCTGAATATTCCCGGACGCACATAGTCCCAGGCCAAGCATTGTCCGTCCGCTCGGCATGCCGCCTGGCAGCCTTCCGGTGTCGCATCATTGCCGGCAAAAAAGGTGTAAGTGCCGCCTTCCAGCTCAATTCCCGGTCGCGCGCCGGCCACGGTGGCAGGCACCGGCGGCGGCTCGCGCAGTTCGGGAGGCGGGACGCGCTCGACCGCGGATGTGCAGCAACTATCTGTAACCTGAGCGGGAATAACCGCCTTAAGCGCGCAATGCGCAGAAAGGCCCGAAGCGGCGGGCTGCGTATAAGTCCAGGCCACGCAGCGCAGGTCGGCGCGGCAGGCGGACTGACACAAGGCCGGCTCTGCCGCAATCTCGGTGACGCGGAATGCCGAGCCGCGCAGCACGATGCCGTGCATGATCTCTGCCAATTTGATGTTGGCGGGCAACCCGGCCGGCGCCGGCGGCGACGTTTCGGCCGTAGCCGGCACCTGACTCGTCGATGGTGGGGCGGGCGTCACGGCGGGCGCAGGGCTTTTTGACGGTGCCGCTGGAGCGACAACGGTCGCGTTGCTGGTCTGCGGCGGTGTCGGCGAAGATTGCTTTGCCGCCGGTACTGCCGGTACTGCCGGATTTGTCGGCGGACGATTGGCGGCGACAACCGTCGTCGGCGCGGGCGAGGGATGCAGTTTTGCCGACAGCTTCGGCCACAGCACCGCAAGTGCGACCAAGCCGACGACGACGATCGCCCCTGCGGTCGCGAGCCGCCACAGCGCGCGGCTGCGCGGCACGACGACCTCGAGCGCACGCGTGATGGCATCGGCGTCGGCATTGAAACGCGTGTGTCGCAATTCCAGGGCATGGCGACGCGCGAGCGGCTTCAAATCCTCGGACAGATTTTCCTCGGACGGCATCACCGCGCCGTCGACCAGCACCGGGATCACGGGAATTTCACGCTTGAGCGCCGACGCCAGCTCGATGCGCACATAGTCCCTGTCGCTATCGAGCCGGCGCTGGCCGGAGTGGTCTTTGGCGTCGAGCCAGTGCGGGCCGATGATGGCGAGCACCACGCGGCATTGCGAGACTTGCGCGTCGAGCTGCTCGGCGAAATCCATGCCCGGCTTCATGGCATCAACATCCATGAACAGGCTGCGATGAGAAAACCGCAACGCCAGATAATCGAACAAGCGCCCGGCGACGCCGGGCGCGTCATCACGACGGTAATTGATAAAAATTCCCGCCATGGCCGTTATTATAACAGCGCAGCAGTCCTTCTAACTATGCTCGCGATACCACCGCTGGGCGCCGGGATGGAGCGGCACATCCATCGGCGTCTTGTCGGTTTCGTGCAGCATCATCAAAGCGTTGCCGCCGCTGCCTGCTTCCCAGGGAATCTCCGCCTCGCGCGCCGCGAGCGCACCGCAGATGTCGTAGGCGACGTCATCGGGCAGCGCGGCGTTGGCATAGAGCGGCCAGCCGCTGAAATCGAGCGTATCGATATCCTTCGCCAGACGCGGAAAGCGCGCCTTGGGCAGCCGAACCCGGCGCCATCCCAGCCGCTCCATCGCCTCGAATTCGGCCGCATCGAGTTCGATTGGCACGAGCCCGGCCTCGAGCGCCTCGCTGAGCCAGACCTTGATGCCCTCATCGAACACCGCATCGATCTCGCCGCGACGCAGCGGATCGAGCCGGCGCGAGTCTGACGGTCCGCCGCACAGCACCAGCCGGCCGCCCCACGATTCGATGTCCTTGAGCGCAAAGCCGTGCAGCGCAAACGCCTGGTCGATCAGGACCAACGTCGAATGGGTGGGATCCTCGCGCACCGAAAGGCGCAGCGGATAGCGCTTGGCCTTGATGTCCGCGAGCGACCGGATCTGGGTCCGCGGATGCACAGCAAACACCATGCGGTCCCAGCTCGGATAGCTGGCGACGATGCGCACCGGCAACGGCTTGGTGAACAAGCCGACGCCGCGATAGGCCTGGGTCAACAGCGCCGAAGGATTGACGAATGCCAGGTCGACGCCGGCGCCTTTGGCGACTTCCTCGGCGAGGATGGCCGAGCCCGTCGCCAGCCGCAGCCATGGCCGAAAGCTCGCGCCTGAGCCGCTGCCGACCGTGATGACCATGTCGCGGTTTCCGCCATAGGGAGTCGCCGGATTGCCGGCAATATGCAGGCCGATTTCCCAAAGCGTTTTTCCGCGAACGAAGTTTGCGCCTTTCGGCAGGGGTTCCATTGCAATCGTCTCCTCAAGCGTTGTGAGCGCCGCATACTATGCCAGTGGAGCGGATTTGACATTCGCTCCAGCCCCGTCGCCAACGCATGAAGCGAATGTCAAATCCAAAGCTCCACTGGGACTTATACTGGCTAGTGGTCCTTTGATTCCAACATTCGCATGAGAGCCTGCCGGACCGGGATGCGAATGTTGGAATCGGACCACTAACGACCGCCCGGCTCAAGGCTTGCTGCGAACCGGCAACGATGCAACAACGGCCCTGACGGAGGGCATTGCCATGCGCGTTGTAACGATCGAAGAACACTACTCGGTCCCGGAGTTGGCTCGCCGGGTCGATCAGGACACCATCACTCGCCGCGGTTATGGGCCGAGGACGCCGCCAAAGAGCGGCCCGAGTCCGCTTTCGCTATTGCCCGATCTCGGCGACGCACGTCTGAAAGCGATGGATGAGGCGGGTGTTACAATGCAGGTGCTTTCGAACAGCGGGCCCGGACCCGAACTTTTATCCGGGCAAGCCGGCATCGACATGGCCCGCGCGCTGAACGATCACGTCGCCGCAGCCATCGCGCGGCATCCCGATCGCTTCGACGGCTTCGCCGCGCTGCCGCTGCAAAGCCCCGATGCCGCCGCGGCCGAGCTCAAGCGCGCCGCGAAGGACCTGCACCTTGTCGGCGCCATGGTCAACGGCACGACCGACGGCCGCTTCCTCGATCACCCGAGCTATGACGGCATACTGACGGTCGCTACCGAGCTCGACGTGCCGATCTACATCCATCCGCACATTCCGCCCCAAGCGGTGCGCAAAGCCTATTTCTCGGAGCTGCCGCCCGGCGCCGCGCGCGTGCTTGAAACCGCCGGTTGGGGCTGGCACTCGGAAACGGCGGTCCACGTCCTGCGCATGGTGATCGCCGGCACGTTCGACCGCCATCCGAAACTCAAGGTCATTATCGGGCATATGGGCGAGATGCTGCCGATGATGCTGGCCCGCGCCGAAAAGGTGTTCGCGGCCGACATCGACCATTTGAAGCGGACCGTGCCGCGCACCATCCTCGATCAAGTCTGGATCACCACCAGCGGTATTTTCGATGAGCCGTCGTTTCTGGTAGCGCTGCTGACATTCGGCATCGACCGCATCATGTTCTCGATCGACTATCCGTTTTCGGCCAACGCGCTGGGCCGCGAATTCCTCGATCGCATCTCGCTGGCGCCCGCCGACATGGCCAAGCTGACGCACGGCAACGCCGATGCGCTGCTCAAGCTGAAGGTTGCGGCGAAGTAAAGGGCGACGCCGACCCGTCGGCTTCGCAATTCCTTCTCCTTGCGTCCGGGGAGAAGCAAGCAACTTCGGTCTCGCGGTGTTGTGGCCGCGATTTGCGCTGCGGGTGCCTGCGCCTGCGCTATGCTGTGATCCCCTGCCCCGAGGCTCGCCTTCAAAGGAGACGCGCGATGCACACCGTGATGTGGACTTTCAAAGTGCCTGCCGGCATGACCAAGG